>CAYOFE010000034.1:0-23811 GCA_964403135.1 uncultured Chromatiaceae bacterium
GCGAGTATCGCTGCCGTGTCAGCGGCCGCAGGCGATGTGCTCTGAGCGAGCCGGACCGGCCATTCGACCGGGGCAAGCTGGGATGCCGGCCCGCTACAGGCGGGCCGGCGACAGCTTGCAGGCTGAAGTCACTGCCGTACGCCGGCTCATGGCCGGCTCGCGAAGAGCACATTCGCCGGTAGGCCGCTGGCGGTGTGATTCGGCGGTTTATTTCGGGCGCATCGCCGCGAGGCCGTTGGCGATGATCCGGGCTCGGCTTCGCCGGTCACAACCCCGCGCGCGCGTATGACGCCACGTGATTGAAGTTGATCACCGAGAGCAGCAGCAGCGCCGCGCCGCCGTTGTGAGCCGTGGCCAACCACAGCGGCAGCCCGAACCAGACCGTGCTCACGCCCAGCACCATCTGCAGGCTCACCGCCGCGATCACCAGCCAGCCGGCCAACACCATCGGTGGCGGGTGGACGTGTGCGCGCGTGGCCCGGCCGGCAACCACGATCAGCAGAGTCAGCGTAATCAATGCGCCGAGCCGGTGCGTGAGATGAATTGCCACGCGTGCCTCGGCTTCCAGCACCCCGCCCTCGTAGTTTACGCCGAGCCCGCGCCACAACACGAAGGCCTCGCCGAAGTCCGCTTCCGCAGGCCATAACTGCCCGAGACAGCCCGGCAGGTCGGGGCAGGCGAGCGCGGCGTAGTTGGAGCTGGTCCAGCCGCCGAGTGCAATCTGGCCGACGAGCACCACCAGGGCGGCGATCGCCGGACGGTACGCGCGGCGCAGCGCCCGCGGCGCCGACACCGGCCGCTGCCGGCGCGCTTCCAGGATCAGCCAGAACGCGAGGCCGAGAGTCGAGAGCCCGCCGAGCAGGTGCGCCACGACGATCAGCGGCTTCACCAGCAGCGTCACGGTCCACATGCCGAGCAGGCCCTGGAAGATCACGGTGCCGAGCAGCACCACGGGCAGCAGCACGGGCTGCTGCGGGTCGCGGCGATCGGCGAGCGCGAGGCCGGCGACGCCCACGATCGACAGGCCAAGGGTGGTCGCCATGTAGCGGTGAATCATCTCGTTCCAGGCTTTGCTCTCGTCCACGGGCCGATCGGGAAACGCTTGCCGCGCCGCCTCGTGCTCGTGCGCTTCATCGGGCACCGTCAACTGCCCGTAGCACCCTGGCCAGTCGGGGCAACCGAGGCCCGCGTCGGTAAGGCGCACCCAGGCGCCAAGAACGATCACGGTCAGCGCGAGTGTCGCGGCCACGTAGAGCAGCCGGGTGTACCAGGTATGCATTATCCGATCCTCGATATCTTCAGCAGCCGCTGCAGGTCCTTGTGAATGTCCCTCATCGCGGTGCCGGCCGGATAGCGCAGCACGAGGTTGCGCAGCGGGTCAGCGAGAAAGATCTCGCCGTCGCGATGCTGGCCGACGGTTGCGGCAAACTGCGCCACACCGGCATCGTCCGTCGTCACCAGCAGGCCCGAATGCTCTGCCTGGAGGTAGGCTTGATCCGGTGGCCGGCCGGTCGGGAAAAAGACCCGCTGCACACGGTCTGCGTCCTTCGCCAGCGCGAGGCGGACCTGGCGCATGGTGGCGAGCGTGTTGCGGCAGATGTCGTTGCACGCGCCATCGCCCAGGTAGATCAGCGACCACTTGCCTGCCAGGCGGCCGTCGGGGGTGAGCACATGATCGGCGATTCGCGGTGGCGGCTGGAACAGCACGCCATGCTCGGTGGTCGCAGCAGGTCGCCAGGCGAAGCCACTGAAATAAATGGCCATCGCCACGGCGAGCGGGCCGAGAAACACCAGCGCCAGCAGCAGCAGCGTGCGGCGCCCTTTCTGGCGAGCATCGGTCATGGTGGGGGGCCGGCGGCGTTTCTCTTCAGATTCAGGGCGACATAGATTATGCCGAGGGCAGCCGCCAGGGCGAACCATTGCACCGCGTAGCCGACATGTTCCTGCGCCGTCAGCAACTGCGGCCGCCACTGGCGCAGGTAACCGTCGGGTTGGCCCGAATCGAGCAGTACCTGGTAATCGTGCACGGTATAACCGATGGCTTCGGCGATTTCGCCTGCCGTCGGGAACAGCATTCGCCGCGGCCAGCCGCTCGCGGCCGGGCCGGGCTCGATCCGCAGCGCGGCGCGCGGCAGCAGGTCGATCTGTCCGAGGATTTCGCGTTCAGCACCGCTCACCGCGACATCAGGCAGTCTGGCGCGGTTCGCGGGCGCTTCGATCCAGCCCCGGTTGACCAGCACCGCCGTGCCGGCGACGCGCAAGGGCGTCAGTACCTCGTAGCCGGATTTCTGGTTGAGGACCCGTGCATCGAGCAGCACCTGGCGTGACGGGTCATATCGGCCGCGCAGCGCAATCAGCCGGTAGCGCAGGTTCGGCGCCGCATCGTCCGGGACCGGCGCGTCCAGCGCCGTGGCGGTGCCGCCAGCGCCGAACGCCGCCAACAACGCCTCTTTTTCGGCAGCGCGGCGCAGTTGCCAGAACCCGGCACCGAGAAACAGAGCGCCCAGGGCGACGGTACCCAGCGTGGCCCAGATCGGGGGTCGGAACCTTGCCATGTGAATGCCCGGTCGGTAGCTTGAGCGCGCCATCGCGCCCCGGCGTCCTCGTGTCACTTCAGAAGCAGCGGTAGCCGCCCGTGAAATTACTCGTATTGCTGATTTTCGCCGGCATTCTTGCCAGCCTCGGCTCAGGCCTTTTTTACCTGGTCCGCAACAAAGGCGACTCGGGGCAGGTAGCGCGCGCCCTGACGGTGCGTATCTCGTTATCAGTAGCCCTGTTTCTGTTGCTGATGCTGGCCTGGTACGCCGGCCTCATCCAGCCGCACGGCGCCAATCCCTGGCAGTTGCAGGAGTGACGCCAGCCGCGATTATCCTGCAATCCCGTTCCCGATCGCGACTGGCGTCGCTCCTACAGCCAATACACGAAGATAAACAGCCCCAGCCACACCACGTCCACAAAGTGCCAGTACCAGGCCGCTGCCTCGAAGGCGAAATGGCGAGTCGGCGTGAAATGGCCCTTCAGGCAACGGAGCCAGATCACCAGCAGCATGATGGCGCCGAGCGTCACATGCAGCCCGTGGAAACCAGTCAGCATGAAGAACGTCGAGCCGTAAACGCCGCTTTCCAGGGTCAGGTTCAGTTCCGTGAAGGCGTGGTTGTACTCGTAGATCTGTAGACCGAGGAATATGAAGCCGAGCAGGAAGGTCAGGCCCAGGAACAGGTAGAGAATGCCGCGGTTCCCGCTGCGCAGCGCGTGGTGCGCGATCGTGACGGTCACGCCGCTGGTCAACAGGATCGCAGTATTGAGCGCCGGGATTCCCCAGGCGCCCATCGCTGTAAAATCCCCGCCAATGTTGGCTGGCCCGTTTGACGGCCATTCGTTTTCGAACCCGGACCACAACAGCGAGTTGGTCCAGAAGTCCGTGCCCTGGCCACCGAGCCAGGGCAGCGCGAGCTGGCGGACGTAGAACAGCGCAGCGAAGAATACGGCGAAGAACATGACCTCGGAGAAAATGAACCAGGTCATACCGAGCCTGAAAGAGCGGTCGACGTGCAGGTTGTATTGCCCGCTTTCGCTCTCGCCGATTACCGTACTGAACCAGCCGAATATCATGATCAGCAGCAGCGCCGCGCCCGCGGCAATCACCCAAAGGCCGGCATCGCCGCCATTCAGCAGCAGCGCGACGCCGAAAAACACCATGAACAGCGCCACCGAACCCACGATGGGCCAGTGAGAGCCGTGCGGCAGGAAATACTTGTCCTCGGCATGAATCATTTGCGTGCGTCCTCTGACTAGCTGCCGGTGACCTGCTTGCGCGAGGCGACCTGCTGATTGACAAACATGGTGTAGGAAAGCGTGATTCGGTCAAGGTAGGGCGGGATGGCCGGATCGATGTAAAACTGTAAACCCAGCTCGCGCGCCTCATTGGCGGCGAACTCCTGGGAGTTGAAGCAGAAACACTCGGTCTTGTGCAGGTACCGCGAGCCTTCACCGGGCGTCACACTGGGAACCGCCTGGCCGACGACGCGCCGGTCGGTGAGGTTACGGGCGAAGAACCGCGTGTCGCGCAGCTCGCCGGGATGCACGCGCAGGGTGGCAACGACCGGGCGGAACTCCCAGGGGCCATGCTCATTGACGGTGGCCACGAACTCGATCGTGACCAGCCGGCTCGTGTCCACCGCCACGGCCTGTGGCGCTGCCGTCACCCCGGCCCTGCGTATGCCGATGCCGGTGATCTCGCAGAACAGGTTGTAGAGCGGCGCGAGCAGGAAGCCGAAGCCGAACATGGCAACGGCGAGCAGCGCGAGCCGCCCGGTAAGACGGCGATTGCGCGTCGTGAAGGGTGCCTGGTCCTGCATTCAGCGTGCCTGGTTTGCCAGCTGGACGAGATAGAAACCGACGTAGAACGCGAGCGCCAGCAGCGCCAGCAGGATCGCGTTACGCCGGGCCTTGCGGCGCCGTTCCGCCTCGTCGTTCACTTGACCTGCGGCGCCTCCTCCCAGGTGTGATAGGGGGCCGGCGAAGGCACCTGCCACTCGAGTCCCGCGGCCTCCTCCCAGACTTTCGCGGTCGCCTTGGCGCCGCCCCGCGCGCACTTGATCACCACCCAGACGAAGATCAGCTGCGCAAATCCGAAACCGAAGGCGCCAACGGTCGAGATGGCGTTGAAATCGGCGAACTGTACCGCGTAGTCGGGAATCCGGCGCGGCATGCCGGCGAGCCCGAGGAAGTGCTGCGGGAAGAACAGGATGTTGACGAAGATCGTCGACAGCCAGAAGTGCCACTGGCCGAGCCGCTCGTCGTACATATGGCCGGTCCACTTCGGCAGCCAGTAATAAGCGCCGCCGAGCGCGGCAAACAGTGCGCCGGGCACCAGCACGTAGTGGAAATGCGCCACAATGAAATAGGTGTCGTGATACTGGAAGTCCACCGGGGTGATGGCCATCATCAGGCCGGAGAAGCCGCCGATGGTGAACATGAACAGGAAGCCGACGGCAAACAGCATCGGCGTCTCGAAGCTGATCGATCCCTGCCACATAGTGGCAGTCCAGTTGAAGATCTTCACGCCGGTCGGCACGGCGATCAGCATGGTCGCCATCATGAAGAACAGCTCGCCGGCGAGCGGCATGCCCACCGTGAACATGTGGTGCGCCCAGACGATGTAGGAGAGAAACCCGATGCTCGCGGTGGCATACACCATGGAGTCATAGCCAAACAGCGGCTTGCGCGAAAAGGTCGGGATGATCTGCGAGACGATGCCGAAGGCGGGCAGGATGATGATGTACACCTCCGGGTGGCCGAAGAACCAGAAGATGTGCTGAAACAGCACCGGGTCGCCGCCGCCCGCTGCCTGGAAGAAACTGGTGCCGAAGAACTGGTCGGTGAGCAGCATGGTCACGCCGCCGGCAAGCACTGGCATGGCGCCGAGCAGCAGGTAGGCCGTGATCAGCCAGGCCCAGCAGAACAGCGGCAGCTTCATCAGCGTCATGCCCGGGGCGCGCATATTGAGGATAGTGACGATGATGTTGATCGCCGCGAGGATCGAGGACATGCCGAGCAGGTGCACGGAGAAGATCACGAACGGAAAGGCATCGCCCGTCTGCAGCACCAGCGGCGGGTAGAGCGTCCAGCCGGAAGCGGGTGCCCCGCCCGGTAGAAAGAACGTCAGCACCAGCAGGCTGGCCGCGAAGGGCAGGATCCAGAACGACCAGTTGTTCAGCCGCGGCAGCGCCATGTCGGGGGCGCCGATCATCATCGGAATCATCCAGTTCGCGAACCCCGCGAAGGCCGGCATGATCATGCCGAACACCATGACCAGCGCATGCACCGTGGTCATCTGGTTGAAGAAGTCCGGGTTCACGAACTGCAACCCCGGCTGGAACAGCTCCGCGCGGATCACCAGCGCCATGGCGCCGCCGACGAACAGCATCACCAGCGCGAACACCAGGTACATCGTGCCGATGTCTTTGTGGTTGGTGGTGAACAGCCACCGCGTGATGCCCTGCGGCGGGCCATGATCGTGGTGCACGTCGTGGTCGTGGGTGGTTGCGCTCATGCCTGATGCTCCATCTCGGGACGGTGGCGCGCGGCGCCGCTCAATTCAGATTCTGTTCAGTTGGTTGTGGTGGCGGGAGTGGTGCCGTTCTGCGCCACCGCCGTGCCGCCTTTCTGTTCGGCCAGCCACGCCTCGTACTCCGCCTTCGGCACGGCCTTGACGACGATCGGCATGAAGCCGTGGTCACGGCCGCAGAGTTCCGCGCACTGCCCGCGGTAGGTGCCCGGCTCGTCGATCTTGAACCAGCCCTCGTTCACGTAGCCCGGGATGGCGTCGCGCTTGACGCCAAAATCCGGCATCCACCAGGAGTGCAGCACGTCGTTGGCGGTGATCAGGTAGCGGATTTTCACGCCGACGGGCAGCACCACCGGCCGGTCGACGTCGAGCAGGTAGTTGTCCACGGTGGCGGGATCCACGCTGGAGCCGAGCTGGCGCGCGACATTGCTGCGCTGAGCGAGAGAGCTATAGAAGCTCACGCCCTGGTCCATGTACTCGTATTGCCATTTCCACTGGTAGCCGGTGATCTTGAGGGTCATCTCCGCATCGCGCGTGTCCTCGATGAACACCAGCACGCGTGCGGCGGGGATGGCCATGGCGACGAGAATCAGCACCGGGATGACGGTCCAGATCAACTCCGCCAGGTTGCTGTGGTCCCAGCGCGCCGGTACCGCGCCCCTGGACTTGCGAAACCTGACCAGCGCGTAGGTCATGGCGCTGAACACCAGCACGCCGATTACCACGCACACCCACAGGATGATCATGTGCAGGTCGTAGATCTGGCGGCTGATTTCGGTGACGCCTGTGCGCAGGTTCAGCGCCCAATCGGCATGAGCCGCCGGCAATCCGGCGAGAGCGGCGGCGGCGGCCGCCAGGCGGGCGCGCGCAATTCGATATGACGACATCAGGATGTCCCCAAACTGGAATGACCCAACAAAAACCTTGCACAGGCGGCAGTTCAGCCGCTCAACGCGGAGTAATCACCTGCGACAGCCGGGCTTTCAGGCCCCGTCGCTCGCTTTCGGCCCGGCAATATGGGCCATAGCCCGGCCATCGCGAACGACCCCGCGCTGGCGAGCGACATCGTCAGGATGGACTGGAAAGAAGCGCGGCTTAACCGCCGTTTCGTAAGCGCGCGAATGGTAAAGGATGGCGCTATTGCCGGCAATTGCGCCGCGCGCCCGACCGGGGTCAGCCCCGCTGGCTGCGGCGGCCGATACGCCCGAGGGGCACCGCGATCTCGCCGCTCGGCGACCGCCCGCCCTGGCGGTCTGGCGCCCAGGCCTGGCCATAGATCACCTCGATGGTGGCCGGGATCCGTCCTGCTTCGCTGCGATATATCTCATAAGCAACCCGCATGCGGGACCACGCCTTGCGCCCGGTCAGGCCGCGGTTGCGCCCGGCGGCCAGATTCGAGGCACCCATGGCCCGCAGCTCGCCGACCAGCCGCCCGACGTCGCCATAGGTAATGGTCAGCGTTTCGCACTCCACCACGGGCTCGGCGAACCCCGCGTTGACCAGCGCGTCGCCGAGGTCGTGCATGTCCGGGTGGTCGTGCACGTGGGCGAAACCATCGGCCGCGGCCCACGCCTGACGCAGCTCCCGCAGCGTGTCGGGGCCGAAGGTCGTAAACGTGAACAGCCCGGGAAAGCGCAGCATCCGTCGTGCCTCGGCCAGCACCGGCTCCACCGGATTGCACCAGGGCAGCAGCAGGCTGGCGACGATGAGGTCGGTTGAATTCTCGCGGAATGGCAACCGCGCGGCATCCGCACAAACCGGCAGCGCCGCGCCCGGATTGCCGGCTGACAGCATCTGCGGCACCAGGTCGACGGCTACCACGCGTGCCGCCGCGAAAAGCCGGGCGAGCTCGGCGGCGCCCTCGCCAGTACCGGCGCCGAGATCCACCACCAGCGCGGGTTCGAGGTCGATGAATTGCAATCGCTCGAGCAGCCGCGAGCGGACCTCGGCATAAAGAAAATCGGCTGACGGCAATGTCCCGGACGCGCGCCGGAACACGCGGGCTACGGTGCGCCGGTCCGTGACCGTCATCGGGTGCCTGCGATGGCCGGCCGTGCCGTCGCGCCGCGATCAGCGGGCAGCGCTGGCGGCAGCAACGGGCTCGGCGGCCGGAGCCGGTTCCGGCCGCATGCCGAGCCGCGCCAGCAGGTCGCGGTCGTGGTCGGCGCAGGGGTTGGCCGTGGTAAGCAGCTTCTCGCCATAGAAAATCGAGTTGGCACCAGCGAAAAAGCACAGCGCCTGCATTTCGTCGCTCATCCCGGTGCGCCCGGCCGACAACCGGATGTGCGAGGCCGGCATCAATATGCGGGCGACAGCGATTACCCGCACGAAATCCAGCGGATCGACCGGGGCGGTGCCGTGCAGCGGCGTGCCCTCGACCTGCACCAGCTGGTTGATCGGCACGCTTTCCGGATGAGCCGGCAGCGTCGCCAGGGTGTGCAGGAACTGCACCCGGTCGGCGAGCTGCTCGCCGAGCCCGACGATGCCGCCGCAGCAGACCTTCAGGCCGGCGGCCCGCACGGCGTCCAGCGTATCGAGCCGGTCCTGGTAGGTGCGGGTCGTAATCACCTGCGAATAGAAACTTTCGGAGGTGTCCAGATTGTGGTTGTAGTAGTCGAGCCCGGCGGCCTTCAGCTCCGCGGCTTGCGCCGGGGTCAGCATGCCAAGGGTCGCGCAGGTTTCGAGCCCGAGGTCCCGCACCGCGCGGACGATGCCCAGGAACTCGCTGAATTGTCTCGGCTTGGGGTTGCGCCAGGCCGCGCCCATGCAGAAACGGGTGGCGCCGTTTTGTTGGGCGGTGCGCGCGCGGGCCACGACGTCGGCCTCGCTCATCATCTCCTCGCGGGCCACCCCGGTCTCATAACGCACGCTTTGCGGGCAGTAGCCGCAATCCTCCGGACAGCCGCCCGTCTTCACGCTCACCAGGGTGCTGATCTGGACTTGATTAGGGTCGAAAAATTCGCGGTGCAGGGTGTGCGCCTGATAAAGAAGGTCGCTGAACGGCAGGCGGACCAGCGTCCAGACCTCATCGAGGGTCCAGTCGCTGCGAGGACTTTCTGCAGTTGGCGCCGGTTTCTTGCTCATTTCTGGACGTTCACGCCAGTTTTGCGGATTTACCCTGACGGGCCGTGGGCCTTACAACGGCCGCCAGTATCGAAGTGGCCTTCAACCCTGTCAACTTGTCGCTGTGTTAGAAGTCGACAGATGGCTGAGCAGACTGCTGCCACTACGCTGCCTTTTATGCAGCGATCCAGTGGGGGCGGAGCGTCTTTGCGCGGGCTGCCGGGCTGACTTGCCCTGGCGCGGAGCCTGCTGCACCGGCTGTGGATGTCCACTGCCGCCGGGGACCGCGCCCGGCCCTTGTATCCGGTGCAGCGGTGCTCGACCGGCCGCAGGCCGGTTATTCGCGCCGCTGGCGTACGAGTACCCGGTGGACCGGCTGGTTACGGGCGCCAAGTACCGGCGGCGCCTGCAGGATGCGCGCTTGCTAGGCGAGTTGCTGGCAGAGAGCCTCGCCGTAGCCGTGCGTGAGGCCGCGGTCGAGCCGGTGGACCTGGTGGTGCCGGTACCGCTGCACCGGCAGCGACTGGGCGAGCGTGGCTACAACCAGGCGCTGGAAATTGCCCGCCCGGTGGCAAAGCAACTGCGCTTGCCGCTCCAACCGGGAATCTGCAAGCGGGTGCGTGCGACCGCGGAGCAGGCCGGCCTGCGCGCCGCCGAGCGGCGTCGCAACCTGCGTTCGGCATTTGCCGCCGCACCGAGCGTGCGCGGCGCGCGGGTGGCGATCGTCGACGATGTCATTACCACCGGGAGCACCGTGGCCGCAGTGGCGCAGTCGCTGCGCCGGGCGGGCGCCTCTGAAATCCAGGCGTGGGTCGTGGCGCGAACGCCCGATTACCGGAACGTGTAATCGAGCATGACGCCGGCAAAAATCGCGGCGCCAAGATAGTGATTATTGAGGAACGCCTGGAAACAGCGGGCTGGTTCGCGGTTGCGGATCAGCCAGCGCTGCCGGGCGAGCATCGCTGCTGCGACCCCCAGCGAGCCGAAATACCAGGCGTCAAGCCCGGCTGAGCGGCCGATCAGGACGAGACCGCCGAGCAGCATCAGCATCAGCAGGCTAACGATAAACAGGTCGGCGGCACCGAACAGGATCGCCGTGGATTTCACGCCGACGCGCAGGTCGTCTTCGCGATCAGCCATCGCGTACATGGTGTCGTAGAGCACGGCCCAGGCCACAACGGTGAGCCACATGAGCCAGGCCAGCCGCGGCACCGCGCCAGTCTGCGCCGCAAAGGCCATGGGGATGCCCCAGCCGAAGGCGGCGCCAAGCACCAGCTGCGGGGCGGAGAAGAAGCGCTTCATGAACGGATAGACCACCGTCAGCAGCGCGCCGACCAGCGCCAGCAGCTGGGTCAGGCGATTGAGGGTCAGCACCAGCGCGATCGCGATCAGCGACAAGCCGCCGAACAGCACCAGCGCTTCCGCCGGGGTGACGCGCCGCGCCGCCAGCGGCCGGTCGCGGGTGCGTGCCACGTGCGGATCGAGGTCGCGGTCGGCGTAATCGTTGATGACGCAGCCAGCCGATCTCATCACCACCACGCCGAGCACCATCACCAGGAACACATGCCCGCTCGGTCGGCCCTCACCGGCGATCCAAACCGCCCAGAGCGTCGGCCACAGCAGCAGCCAGATGCCGATCGGCCGGTCCAGGCGCATCAGCCGCGCGTATTGATACAGCGCGCCGAGGAGGCCGGTGCCCGTGTGCATGCCAGTTGTGTTCGGGTCACGCGCCATCCGGCTGCTCGCCGCCGCTCTGTTGCCGGAGCCGATCATACGTT
Organism: uncultured Chromatiaceae bacterium; assembly: GCA_964403135.1. Taxonomy (GTDB): domain Bacteria; phylum Pseudomonadota; class Gammaproteobacteria; order Steroidobacterales; genus QUBU01. The sequence goes on from CAYOFE010000034.1 coordinate 10,912, forward strand.
GCCATAGCGGCTGGCTTCACCTACCCAGCGCTCGATAAGCGGCGGCACGTGCTGCGGGGCGTTCGCGAGCAGGTCTTTCGCCAGCCGCTGAATCGCCGGAGCCAGGTCGGCATCGCGCAGCAGATCGGCGACGCGAAGCTGCAGCATGCCGGTCTGGCGAGTACCGAGCACCTCGCCCGGGCCGCGCAGCTCGAGGTCCGCCTGTGCGACGATGAAGCCGTCGGTGGTCTCGCGCAGCACGTCGAGGCGGCGGCGGGCCATCTCCGAGAGCGGGCTCTGGTAAAGCAGCACGCATGCGCTGGGCGCGTCGCCGCGTCCGACGCGTCCGCGCAGCTGATGGAGCTGCGCGAGTCCCAGCCGCTCGGCATTCTCGATGATCATCAGCGTGGCTTCCGGCACGTCCACGCCCACCTCGATGACCGTGGTGGCGACCAGCACCTGCAGGCGGCCGACGGAGAAATCGCGCATCGCGCGGTCCTTGTCCTCGGCCTTCATGCGCCCGTGCACCAGCCCGACATTCACGTCGGGCAGTGCCTCCTGCAGCATGGCATACGTGGACTCGGCCGCCCGGTACGGAGCGAGCTCGGATTCCTCGATGAGCGGGCACACCCAGTAGGCGCGCTGGCCGGCCCGTGTGGCCTCGAGTACCCGGGCAGCGAGTTCCGGGCGCCGCCGCTCGGGCATCGCGACGGTTTGCACCGGCTGTCGCCCCGGCGGCAGCTCGCGAATCATGGAAGTGTCGAGATCCGCATACATGGTCATGGCAAGCGTGCGCGGGATCGGCGTGGCCGTCATCACCAGCTGGTGCGGTCGCAGTCCCGGCACAGATCCTTTTTGCATCAGCGCCAGCCGCTGGTGCACGCCGAAGCGGTGCTGCTCATCGACGACGATCAGCGCCAGGCTGCGGTAATCGACGCCTTCCTGGAACAGCGCGTGCGTGCCGATGACGACCTGGCCGCGGCCAGTGCCGACCTCCTCGAAAACCCGGCTGCGTTCGCGGCGGGTGAGTTTGCCGCTCAGCCAGGCGACCCGGACGCCAAGCGGCGCGAACCAGCGCTCGAAAGTGCGCCGGTGCTGCTCAGCCAGCAGCTCCGTGGGTGCCATGATGGCCGCCTGGTGTCCGTGGGCAACCGCCTGCAGCACGGCGGCGGCAGCGACCACGGTCTTGCCACAGCCGACGTCGCCCTGCACCAGCCGCATCATCGGGTGGGGCTGCGCCAGGTCGGTCTCGATGTCGGTCAGGGCCTGGCGCTGGCCGACGGTCAGGCTGAAACCGAGCTGCTGGAAAAATTTTTCCCGCAGGCCATTCGTCGCTGGCAGCGGCAGCGAGCGCTCGAGGCGGCTGCGCTCCCGCAGGCGGCGCAGGCTCAGGTGGTGGGCGAGCATCTCCTCAAGCGCCAGTCGCCGCTGGCAAGGGTGCATGCCGGCCGCGAGTTCCGCCAGATTGGCTCCGGGCGGCGGGCGGTGCACGTAACGCAGAGCATCACGCAGCGCGGGCAGCGCCTGGTTCGTCAGGGGATTATCGGGCAGGTAGTCGGGCAGCGCCGGGAGTACCCGGTCAAATGCCTGGCCCACCAGTCCCCGCAGGCGAAACTGCTGCAGCCCCTCGGTGGTCGGGTAAATCGGCGTCAGGGCCTGTTCCAGCACTGTCCGCTCGCCTGGCGCGAGCAGGCGGTACTCCGGGTGCACCATCTCGAGCCCGGCCGGGCCGGGGCGTGCCTCGCCATAGCAACGCACGCGTGCTCCGCGCGCGAACCCTTCCTGCTGGGCCTTGGAGAAATAAAAGAACCGCAGAGTCAATTGCCCGGTGCCATCGGCGATCCGGCAGAGCAGGCTGCGGCGGCGGCGGAACACGATTTCGCTGAGCGCAACCTCGCCTTCGATCACCGCACGCTGCCCCGCCTGCAGGCTGCCGATGGGGGTCAGCCGGGTACGGTCCTCGTAGCGCTGCGGCAGCAGGAACAGCAGGTCGAGCGGCCGCAGCACGCCCAGGCGGGCGAGCCGCTCGCGCAACGCCGGCCCCACGCCCCTGAGGCTGGCCAGGTCGTGGGGAATCGTCCGGCTGGTCGCGGGCTTCGCGGGCGCGCCTGGCGGCAGCGCCGGCATTGCCGCGCCGTTACGCTCAGGCGCAGAGAATCGCATCGGCCTCCACGGCCGCGCCACGCGGCAGCGAAGCCACGCCGATAGCGGCTCGCGCCGGATAGGGTGCGGGGAAATACTCGGCCATGATTTCGTTGACCGCGGCGAAATGCGTGAGATCGGTGAGATAGATCGTGACTTTCACCGCGGACTCGAGACCGAGACCCGCGGCCGCAGCGACCGCGGCGAGGTTACGGAATACCTGGTGAATCTGCGCACGGATGTCGCCGGTGACCAGTTGCCCGGTGGCGGGATCGAGCGGGATCTGCCCGGAAACATAAACGGTGCCCCCGGTGCGTATGGCCTGGGAGTAGGTGCCGATCGCTGCCGGCGCCGCTTGCGTGTGAATCGGTTGCTTTGGCATCAGTGCCGCCTTCGTCGTTTCTTTCGGCTCATGTGCAGGTGCGGGTCACCTTTTTCACCACCGGCATCACCCGCAGCCCTTTGATCACTCTCGCCAGGTGCACGCGGTCGTGCACCAGGATCGAGAACGTCAGTGTCGCGGCGTCTTCCTGGCGGTCGTCGACCGACACCTGCTCGATGTTCGACCCGGCATCGCCGATGCGGGCCGCCACTTCGGCCAGCACACCGGGCTTGTTCATGACATCGACGCGGATTTCCACGGAGAACTCGCGGTCTACGTGCGGTTCCCAGGCGACCGGAACCCACTTGTGCGGCTGCTTGCGGTATTCGCTGAGGTTGCCGCAGACATTGCGATGAATGACCACGCCACGGCCCACGCTGAGGTAGCCAACGATTTCATCGCCGGGCAGCGGGTGGCAGCAGCGCGCATAGCTCACCACCAGGCCCTCGGTGCCGGCGATCGTAATCGGCGTCGGCTTCGCCGGCGGTGCGCCCGGCACGGCGTCCGCCGCCGGCCGCTCCTGCAACAGCACCTGCGCCACGACCTGTGCCAGCCGCTCGCCAAGCCCGAGCTGCTCGAACAACTCGTTGGTGTTGTTCAGGCCGAACTCGTCGAGCAGGCCCTGCATCTGCTCCCGGCTCACCCGGCGCAGCGATGAGCCGAAGTCGCGCAGCGACTGGTCGAGCAGCCGCCGGCCGAGCTCGCGCGCCTCGTTCTGGCGCAGGTTCTTCAGGTACTGGCGGATGGAATAGCGCGCTTTCGCCGTGGCGACGAAGCCGACCCAGGCGGGGTTCGGTCGCGCACTCTTGGCGGTGATGATCTCCACCGACTCGCCGTTCTTCAGCTGCGTGCGCAGCGGCACCAGCCGGCGGTCGATCTTGGCCGCGACGCACCGGTTGCCGACGTCGGTGTGCACCGCGTAGGCGAAATCGACGCAGGTCGAACCGCGCGGCAGGCGCAGGATGTCGCCTTTCGGTGTGAACACGTAGACCTTGTCGGGGAACAGATCCACCTTGACGTGCTCGAGGAACTCCTCGGAGTTGGCCGCACCCTGCATCTCGCTGATGCTCGACAGCCATTCGCGTGCGCGCGCCTGCGGCGGCATCGCTTCCTTGTCGCTGTCGGATTCCTTGTACTGCCAGTGCGCGGCGATGCCTTTCTCGGCCACGCGGTCCATTTCCTCGGTGCGGATCTGCACCTCGATCGGCAGCCCGGTCGGACCGAGCAGCACGGTGTGCAGCGACTGGTAGCCGTTCACCCGCGGGATCGCGATGTAGTCCTTGAACTTGCCCGGCATGGGCTTGTAGAGCTGGTGCACGATGCCGAGCGCCCGATAACAGTCGTCGACCTTGTCGACGACGATGCGAAAGCCGAATACATCGGCGATCTCCGCAAGCGAGCGCTTCTTGCGAATCATCTTGCGGTAGATGCTGTAGAGGTGCTTCTTGCGCCCCTGCACCTTGCCCTCGATGCCCGCCTCCTTCAGCGCTTTCTCCAGTCGCTCGGCGATGCGTCTGACGAACTGGCGCTGGTTGCCCTCGGCCTTGCGCACCGCCTTGTCCAATACCTTGTAGCGGTACGGATAGGCATGGCGGAACCCCGTCTCCTCGAGCTCGGTCTTGATGGAGTTGATGCCGAGCCGGTTGGCGATCGGCGCGTAGATCTCGAGCGTCTCCCTGGCGATGCGATGGCGCTTCTCCGGCGGCAGCGCTTCGAGGGTCTGCATATTGTGCAGCCGGTCGGCGAGCTTGACGAGGATCACGCGGATGTCCTCGACCATCGCCAGCATCATCTTGCGGAAGCTCTCGGCCTGGGCCTCGGCGCGGCTGGTGAAGGACAACTGGTCGAGCTTGCTGACGCCGTCGACCAGGCCGGCTACCTCGGCGCCGAACTGCGACTCGATCTCGGCCTTGGTGACCTCGGTGTCCTCGAGCACGTCGTGCAACAGCGCCGCCGCGATCGTCTGCCAGTCCAGGTGCAGATTCGCCAGCGTTTCGGCCACCGCCAGCGGGTGGGTGATGTAGGCCTCGCCCGACTGGCGCTTGCCGCCCTGGTGCGCCCGGGCGCTCAGCTCATAGGCGGCGGCGACACGTTCAACCTGCGGGCCGGGCAGGTAATCGAGGTGGGCAAGGAGTTGGCGCAGGCCGCCACTGCGCCGGCCGATGCCAGGCAACCGGGTGAGCAGCAGCGCGCCGTAATCCATGCCCGGATTCTACTCCAGGGGCCGCGGCCGAACCGGGACGGGCGCTTGCCGCGAGCTTATGTCGCCAGGATCGCATGGGAGCGGCGCCAGCCGCGATGCTGCAGAGCTGGAACCTTGTGGGAGCGGCGCCAGCCGCGCTCAGAGCAGGTCGTCGTTCATCGAGATCGGCGGCTCGATCTGTTCTTTTGCCTGCTCTGCGGCAAACAGGTCTTCCGGTGTCTGGTCGGCGTCGGACAGGATATCGGTCGTGATCAGCCCCGCCGCGATTTCCCGCAGCGCCACGACTGTGGGCTTGTCGTTTTCCCAGTCGACCTGCGCGGGAGCGCCGTTCGCCAGCCGGCGGGCGCGCTTGGCGGCCACCATGACCAGCTCGAAGATGTTGGGCACTTTTTCCAGGCAGTCTTCTACGGTGATACGGGCCATGGGCGTCGATCCAGGGAATTCGGGGGGTGCAAAGGCTACCCGGAGGCGTCGGGTGGCGCAACCCGCCACGTCTTAGCCCGGCCCCGCCTGAAGCAATCTGGTGACGGCATTGGCAACAGCCGGGTGACTCGTGCGGTGTGATTCGCCCTGTCCGCTGACGACGCTGCGCAGCGCCGCCAGCGCTCGCGGCACCTCGTCGTTGATCACCACGTAATCGAATTCGCTCCAGTGGCTCATGTCGCTGAGCGCCTCCGACAACCGCCGGCGAATCACCTCGTCGCTGTCGGTGGCCCGGCCGCGTAGCCGGCGTTCCAGCTCGGCAAGCGATGGCGGCATGATGAAAATCAGCACGCACTCGGCCATTCGCGAACGCACCTGCCGGGCGCCCTGCCAGTCGATATCGAGCAGCACGTTGCGCCCGGCCACCAGGTGCGCCTCGATCTGCGCGCGCCCGGTGCCGTAAAAATTGCCAAACACCTCGGCGTGCTCGAGCAGCTCACCGCCGGCGATCATGGCGGCGAAGCGCTGCCGATCCACGAAGAAATACTCGCGCCCGTTCTGCTCGCCCACGCGGGCCGGCCGCGTGGTGTATGAAATCGAAAAGCGCAAGGCCGGATCGGCTGCGAGCAAGGCCTTGACGAGCGTAGTTTTTCCGGCGCCCGAGGGCGCGGAAATCACGAACAGCCGGCCGCGCGACGGCCCGGTGAGGACGGAATGGGTCATTTCGTCGTTCCTGCTGCTGGCCTGGCGCACAAATCCGGCGTGCCCCATGTATCATAAATGAGTGAACGCCATCGATGCCCCGACTCGCCGTCGTACGCTCGACGGGTGGTTCTGCCGGGCGGCGCTTGGCGTCCTGGTTGCCACAGTAGCACTGCCGGTCGTCGCCGCTTCCGTGCGCCAGCTGGCATTCGCCGAGCTTTGCGATCGCGCCGACCTGATCATCGAAGGCCGGGTCGTCACCAGCGATGCCCGCAACGAAGGCCCGGGCCGCGGCATCCGCACCTACGTCCGGGTCGAGGTGCTCGACCGGCTGAAAGGCCCGGCGGCTGGCACCGAAATCGAATTGCGTTTCGCCGGCGGCAGCATTGCCGGCCGCACCATGAGCGTTGGCGACATGCGCATCCCCGCGGTGGGCGAGGTCGGCCTCTATTTCGTCGAATCGCTCGACCGGACCCAGATCCATCCCCTGGTCGGCTGGGACCAGGGCCATTTCCTCGAGCAGCTCGACGAGGCGACCGGCGCCGCGGGCATTTACACGCCGTCGGGACGCGCGGTGCTCGGTATCGGCGCCGATGCCTCGCGCACCCAGCCGCGCCCGGTGCAATCCGGCCATGGCATGGCGCTGGAAGTCGAGGTCGCCGGGGCCGGGGGTGATTCGCGCCAGCCCATGAGCGTGCAGGCGTTCAAGAAGCGCGTGCGGGAAGTTCTGGCCGTGCAGGCCGCGAAAAGATGAAGCCGCGCCACGTTGCGGCAGGCCCGCGCCTTGCGAATGTCGCCGGCGTTCTGCTGGTCGGCGCCGTTGCGCTGCAGATCCCGGCAGCATCGGCGTACGTGAAGAACGCCCCGCTCTGGCCCGACCCCGACATGACGTTTCGCGTTGGCATACCGGGCGACACGAAGTGGAACAGCGCTTTCCAGAATGCCATGTCGCAGTGGAACTCGGCTTCGCGTTTCAAGTTCTTCAGCATCGGCCAGCATGCTGATCCGTGCAGCGATCCCAATGAGTCGCCGCCGGTCAACGGCGTGGATTTCGTGGACACGGCCTGCGGGGACGAGTGGGGTTCGGACGTGCTGGCCATCACCATCAGCTGGGGCAACTCGGTGCGGCTGCAGTCGGGCATCGCGTTCAATGCCAACGAAACCTGGAACGTCTACAGCGGCCCATACGGTTCCATTCCCGATTTCCGGCGCGTCGCGGTGCACGAGCTCGGCCATGCGCTCGGGCTCGGCCACGAGGACGACGTGCCCGCTATCATGAATACCTACATCAACGATCTCGAAAGCCCGACATCGGACGATATCGCGGGGGTCGCCGCGCTGTACCCGGCCACCAGCGGAGACGATACCCTGTACGGCACCTCGGGCAATGACACGATAGACGGCAAGGCCGGGGCTGACACCATGCAGGGCAAGGCCGGCAACGATATTTACTACGTCGACAATGCCGGTGACGTGGTGATCGAATCGGCTGGGGGCGGCACCGACACGGTGCGGGCCAGCATCACCTACACGCTGCCCGCTAACGTCGAGAAGCTGAGGCTGATGGACTCGACGGCCCTCAGCGGTTACGGCAACTCCCTGAATAACACGCTCACCGGAAACGCCGCCAGTAACGTGCTCGATGGCAAGTCCGGCAATGACACGCTGAATGGCAGGGGCGGCAAGGATACGTTGACGGGTGGCACTGGTGCCGACAGGTTCTTATTCGACACGACGCTCAACGGCATCGAAAATGTCGGCCGGATCACCGACTTTAACCCGGCCGACGACACGATCCGGCTCGAAAACGCGATTTTCACCGCGCTGTTATCGACCGGGACGCTTCCCGCCAGCGCATTTCGTATCGGGTCGACCGCGACGACCGCCTCGCACCGTGTTCTCTACGACCCGGCCACCGGCCACGTGCGCTACGATGCCGACGGCACGGGCCCGAAATCGGCGGTGCGATTCGCCACGCTGACAACGAAGCCGACACTGACGAACGCTGATTTCTACGTGCAGTAGACGTCGGGCTATTCCACGTTCTGCACCTGCTCCCTCATCTGCTCGATCAGCACCTTGATGTCCACCGCCTGGCGGGTGGTCTCAGCGTCGGCTGATTTCGAAGCGAGCGTATTGGCCTCGCGGTTGAACTCCTGCAACAGGAAATCCAGCCGCCGGCCGGCGGGCTCGGGCTGGTCCATGGTGCCGCGAAACTCCGCTATATGCGCCTCGAGCCGGTCGAGCTCTTCGGCGACATCAATCTTCTGCGCGAGCAGCGCGATCTCCTGTTCCATGCGGGCGGGGTCGATACTGGCGGCGAGGCCGCGCACGCGCTCGTTGATGCGATCGCGCATTTGGCTGAGCACCTCGGGCCGCCGCCCGCGCAGCGCGGCCACCCTGCTCTGCACCTCGGCGCAACGCGCCTCGAGCATGTCGCGGATGCGTGCGCCTTCCCGTGCCCGGCTTGCGGCCAGTTCCTGCACGGCGCGGTCAAGACCGGTGAGCACGGCGGGGAACACGGTTTCGAGCGCGGCGTCGGTCTGCTGCAGCACGCCCGGCCAGCCCATGAGGGCCACCGGGTTGATCGATCCTGGCTGGCGGATCTCGGCGGCCACCCGCTCGGCGTGGCCGATCAGCTCCCGCGCGTAGTCCATGTCTAGCGTCACCGTGCTGGTGTGGCCGCTGACGGGCCTCCAGCTGAACACTGCATCCACCTTGCCGCGGCGGATGCCGCGCGCGATCGCCTGGCGCACGTCCGGCTCCAGCGAGCGGAATCCTTCGGGGATCTTCACCTGCACTTCGAGGTAACGGTGATTGACCGAGCGCAGCTCCCACAGCGCCTCGCCAAGCGGGGTGGCCGATTGGCTGCGCGCAAAGCCGGTCATGCTGCTGATCATGCGGTTCTCCGGGTTTGGCAGGCGGTGGCGAGCGATCGGGCAGCGGAGCACGCTGCGCTACCGCACCGCCAAGAATAGCCGATTGCAGGGTGCGCGGCCGTGCCCGCCGGCTTACACTTCCACCGGAGTCTTGAGCATGCAGGGGCGGACTTTGCGGTTCGAGTGTGCGGAACTGAGCCTGATCGGTAACCGCGAGGAAAACCAGGATCGCGTTGCGATCGCACAGAGCGATGCGGCTGCGCTGCTGGTCGCGGTCGACGGCATGGGCGGCCATTCCGACGGCGCGAGGGCCGCCGGGCTGGCGATCGAGACTATTGCCAGCGCTTTCCGCCAGGTGTCGGCGCCGCTATTCGACCCGCAGGGTTTCCTGCACCTGGTTATCGGCCGGGCGCACACCCGCCTGGCGAAGCTCGGTGCCGATTTGCGCGTCGAACTGCGACCGCGTGCTACGTGTGCCCTGTGCCTGGTACAGGACGGGTTCGCCTACTGGGCGCACGTCGGCGACAGCCGCATTTATCACCTGCGCGGCGAGGAGATCCTCGATCGTACCCGAGACCACAGCCATGTCGAAGTGCTGCTGCAGGAGGGACTGATCCGCGAAGACGAGATGAGCGATCATCCGATGCGCAATTTTGTCGAATGCTGCATTGGTGGCAACATCGCGCTGCCCGGTATGACCGTGGCGCCGGCACGTCGAATGCGGCCGGGGGACGTGGTCCTCGTGTGTACCGACGGGTTCTGGTCCGGGCTCAGCGATGCGGAGCTCGCCAGGCTCGGTGCCGGCAACGCACCGCTGGCGGCAAGCCTGCAGCTTGCCGGCGAAAAGGCCACGCGCACCACCAGACCTTACAGCGACAATACCTCGGCAGCCGCCTTGCGCTGGCTGGGCTGAATAGTCACGCAGCCCCGCCTCATACCCGGAGAGATCCCGCGATGGACAGACCGAGTGGTCGCCGCCCCGATCAGTTGCGCAACGTGCGTTTCGAGCCCGGCTTCAGCCGCCATGCCGAAGGATCAGTGCTGGTGGAATTCGGCGCCACCCGGCTGCTGTGCACCGCGAGTATCGAAGACAGCGTGCCGTCGTTCCTGCGTGGCGCGAACCAGGGCTGGATTACCGCCGAGTACGGCATGTTGCCCCGGGCCACGCACACCCGCACGCCACGCGAGGCGGCAAAGGGCCGGCAGAGCGGGCGCACGCAGGAGATCCAGCGCCTGATCGGCCGTGCGCTGCGCGCCACGGCGGATATGAAGGCGCTCGGCGAGCGCACCGTCACGCTCGACTGCGATGTGTTGCAGGCCGATGGCGGCACGCGCACCGCGGCGATCTGCGGCGCCTACATGGCGCTGGTGATGGCCGTCGAAACCCTGGTGCGCGACGGCGATCTCGCGCGCCACCCGCTGCACGGGCAGGTGGCGGCGGTCTCCGTCGGCATTTTCCGCGGCGTTGCGGTGCTGGACCTCGACTACGCGGAAGACAGCGCGGCAGAAACCGACATGAACGTGGTCATGAACGATGCCGGCGCCTTCGTCGAAGTGCAGGGCACCGCAGAAGGCCACGCCTTTCGCCGCGACGAGCTCGACCGGTTGCTCGATCTGGCCGCGCAGGGCATTCGCGAGATCATGTCGGTGCAGCGCCAGGCGCTCGACGCCTGGCGGCGCGGTCTCGGCTAGGTCACTCATGAGCGGGCCGCGGCCGAAGATCGTGCTTGCGACCGGCAATCGCGGCAAGGTTCGCGAAATCCAGTCGCTTCTCGGCAACGCGTGGGAGCTTGTGCCGCAGTCGGATTTCGGCATCGCGGCTGTCGAGGAAACGGGGGCCACGTTTGCCGAGAATGCGCTGCTCAAGGCGCGCCATGCGGCAGGGGCATCGGGGTTGCCGGCTATTGCCGACGACTCGGGGCTGGAAGTCGATGCCCTGGGCGGCGCGCCGGGCGTGCATTCCGCGCGCTTTGCAGGCCGCGACGCGAGCGATGCCGATAACGTCGACAAGCTGCTGGCCGAGCTCGCGCATGTTCCCGAAGCGCGGCGCACGGCGCGGTTTCGCTGCGTGATGGCTTACGTCCGAACCGCCGATGATCCGCAGCCCGTGCTGGCCGATGCCGCATGGGAGGGGCGGGTGACGACAGCGCCGCGCGGCCTGTCCGGATTCGGCTATGACCCGGTTTTCGAGGATCCCGCTTCGGGACAAACCGCGGCCGAACTGCTTCCGGCAGTGAAGAATGCTCGCAGTCATCGCGGCAAGGCCGCCCGCCGGCTTCGCCAGCTGCTCGGTGAGGCCAGCCGCTGAGGCTGCGCAGAGGCCGGCCTGAACCTCGATTGGCCCGCCTTATGCACAGGCTGGCGCGATTGCCCGTTTTTCAGTCGGATAAGCCGCCATTCGTATTACATAAAGTTCATTAGCCGGAGCAACTCGTTGTTTTAAGGGCAAATGTTCTATTTGGCTATTTCTTGCTCAATCTGGCGGTTTTGCCGCTCTTGCGGCGGGCTGGAAACAGGGGCCGGGCGCTATCCACACAGTTATGCACAGATTTTGTGGATAAAGGCGGCACCGGCGCCGGCCTTGCCCGGGCGCGGGCGACGGGCTATTCTTCCGCGCCCTTTTCAGCGAACCGGAAGCCCCGGGAGTTATCGGCCATGAAGCCCGAGATCCATCCGCAGTACCAGGAAATCAAAGTGCTCTGCAGCTGCGGCAACGAGTTCGTTACCGGGTCGACGCTGAAGGGCGAACTGCACGTCGAGGTGTGCTCTTCCTGTCACCCGTTCTACACCGGCAAGCAGAAGATGCTCGATACGGCCGGTCGCGTCGACAAGTTCCGCAAGAAGTACAAGCTCGCCTGAGCGCGCGCGCTCGGCCCCGCCCACTCTCGCCGAATCGCTCGGCAACGCGAGCGAATTTCCGGCAGCAGGTCATAGCGAGCGCTGCTGTGCTTTCCTATAATGCCGCGTCGATTGCGCAGGTGTTGCTTCGCGCATCAGTGATGGCAGCCGGGAAATCCAGATGAGCGCACGAATTTTCACTCTTACCGATTCGGCTTCTGGCCAGCAGGTCAGCCTTAAGACGCGCTCCGGGAGTACCGGACCGGACGTCGTCGATATCCGCGCCCTGTACAACGACTTCGGCGTGTTCACCTACGATCCGGGCTTCGGCTCCACCGCCAGCTGCGAAAGCAAGATCACCTATATCGACGGCGACCAGGGCGTTCTGATGTATCGGGGCTATCCGGTCGAGCAGCTGGCTGAGAACAGCTCGTTCATGGAGGTGTGCTACCTACTGCTGCACGGTGAGCTGCCGACTCAGGCGCAGCTCGACGAGTTCACGAATACCGTGCGCACCCACACGATGATCAACGAGACCATCCTGCGCCTGTTCAACGGATTCCATTACGATGCCCACCCGATGGCGATGGTGGCGGGCGTGGTCGGCTCGATGTCGGCGTTCTACCACGACACCACCGACATCATGAATCCGCGGCACCGCGACATCTTCGCGCACCGCATCATCGCCAAGTTGCCGACCATAGCCGCAGCAGCGTACAAGCACACGGTGGGGCAGCCGTTCACCTATCCTCGCAACGACCTCGACTACTGCTCTAACCTGCTGCACATGTTTTTCGCCGTGCCGGCCGAGGAGTACCACGTGGATCCGGTCGCCGCGCAGGCGCTCGACCTGCTGTTTATCCTGCATGCCGACCACGAGCAGAACTGCAGCACCTCGACGGTGCGGCTGGCGGGCAGCTCGGGCGCGAACCCGTACTCGGCCATTGCTGCCGGAATCTCGGCACTGTGGGGCCCGGCCCACGGCGGGGCCAACGAGGCGGTGCTGAAGATGCTCGAGGACATCGGCACGCCGGATCGCATTCCGCACTTCATTGCCCGCGCCAAGGATAAGAAGGACACCTTTCGCCTGATGGGTTTCGGCCACCGGGTGTACAAGAATTACGACCCGCGCGCGAAGATCATCCGCACCATGACCCATAAGGTGCTGAAGCAGCTCGGCAAGCCCGATCCGCTGCTGGAAGTGGCAATGCGGCTCGAGGAGATCGCCCTCAGGGACGACTACTTCATCGAGAAGAAGCTCTACCCGAACGTCGATTTCTACTCGGGCATCATCTACAAGGCGCTCGGCCTTCCGACGTCGATGTTCACGGTGATGTTCGCGATCGGCCGCG
>CAYOFE010000035.1:0-22849 GCA_964403135.1 uncultured Chromatiaceae bacterium
CCTCGCCAAGATCGAGCGACTGTGTAAAGTTATCGGCGGAACGCAACACTAGCGCGCCGGGGAGACGACGCCCGGATCCACCCATGAGCCGCCTCAGACACGACCTCGTTATCCCCGGGCATTGCGCGGGCCACCGGCTCGACCAGGTGCTGGCGGAGCTGCTGCCCGACTACTCGCGCTCGCGGATCAAGCAGTGGATCCTCGACGGCTGCGTGCGCCTGGACGGGGCGGTGCCCGAGCCGCGCACCCGCGTGGCGGCGGGTCAACAGGTGGACCTGGTTGCGACCCTCGGGGAGGCCGGCGCCGATAAGCCGCATCCGGTGGCATTCGACATCGTTTATGAAGATGCCGATGTCATGGTGGTGCTAAAGCCGCCCGGCCTGGTCGTGCATCCCGGTGCTGGCCACCGCGAGGGCACGCTGGTAAATGGGTTGTTGCACCATGCGCCCGCCCTGGCTGCCCTGCCGCGCGGCGGGCTGCTGCACCGGCTCGACAAAGACACCAGCGGACTGCTCGTCGTGGCCAGGACCTTGCCGGCGCTCACGCACCTGACCCGTGCGCTGCAGGAGCGACAGATCACCCGCGAGTACCGTGCGATCGTCAATGGCGTGCTGACCGCCGGCGGCAGCATTGATGCTCCCATTGGCCGTCACGCCGTGCACCGCACCCGGATGGCGGTATCCCATGGCGGTCGCGCCGCGGTGACGCACTATCGGGTGCTGGCACGATTCGCGGCGCATTCGTTTATTGCGGTACGCCTGCAGACCGGCCGTACCCACCAGATCCGCGTGCACATGGGCCACGCGGGATTCCCGCTGCTCGGCGACCCCACCTACGGCGGGCGGCCGCGCCTGCCCGCCGGCGCCACGCCGGATCTGCTCGCCGCGCTGCAGGGCTTTCGCCGCCAGGCGCTGCATGCATCGGGAATCCGCTTCAAGCATCCGGTGAGCGGGGAGTGGCTCGAATTTCATGCGCCGCTGCCCGACGACATGCACAGCGTGCTCGCGGCGCTCGCGGGCTCGGCGTCGGCGGTACGCCGGCTGGAAGCAATGACGTGGCCGGCACCCTCGAACTGATCGCGCCGGACTGGCCGGCACCGGCCGCGGTGCGGGCGGTTGCGACGACGCGCAGCGGCGGCGTGAGCACGGGCCCCTACGCGAGCCTCAATCTCGGCGATCGTGTCGGCGACGATCCGGGCGCCGTGCGGGAAAACCGGGCGCGCCTGGCTGCCGCGCTCGGCCTTGCGCGCGAACCCCTGTGGCTGAACCAGGTGCACGGCTGCGCGGTCGGGCAAGCGGAGACGGCAGTGCGCGGCGCTACCGCAGACGCCATGATTGCGAGCAGCGCCGGCACCGCCTGCGTGATCCTGACAGCCGACTGCCTGCCGGTGCTGTTCTGTAACGATGCCGGCACACTCGTCGCGGCCGCGCACGCCGGGTGGCGCGGTCTTGCAGCGGGCGTGCTCGAAGCGACGGTCGCGGCACTTAAGCAGAAAGGCGCGGGGCCGGCCACGCTGATGGCCTGGATCGGCCCGGCGATCAGTGGCCCTGCGTACGAGGTCGGCGCCGAGGTGCGAGCGGCATTTTTGGCCTCGCATCGGGGCGCCGCGCCCGGCTTTGCGCCGAACGCGCGGGGCCGCTGGCAGCTCGACCTGGCCGCGGTCGCGCGCCAGCGCCTCCACGCCGCCGGCCTGCGCCGCGTCTACGGAGGGGATCTCTGCACCGCCGGCGACCCGGGTCGTTTCTTTTCCCATCGCCGCGATGGGCCGTGCGGCCGGCAGGCGGCGTTGATATGGTTGCAGTGATTGATTTTTGACCGCCCGGCCCCATTTTCTGGCAAAGCCGGTTTTTTGGAGCCTTTTTCATGCGCATGGACAAGCTGACCAGCAGGTTTCAGGCGGCGCTGGCCGATGCCCAGTCGCTGGCGGTCGGCCGCGATCACCAGTTCATCGAGCCGATGCACGTGATGCTGTCGCTGCTGGACCAGCAGGGTGGCACGGTGCGGCCGTTGCTGGCGAAGTCCGGAGCTAACCTGAACCTGCTGCGCTCGCGGCTCGGCGAATCGCTCGACCGTCTGCCGAAGGTGGAGGGCACCGGCGGCGAAGTCCTGATCGGCAACGAGCTCGGCAAGTTGCTCAACCTGACCGACAAGCTTGCCCAGGAGCGGGGCGATCAATACATTTCCAGCGAGCTGTTCCTGCTCGCGGCCTGCGCCGACAAGGGCACGCTTGGCCGGATTCTCGGCGAGGCGGGCGTAGTGCGCGGCGCCGTCGACAAGGCGATCGGCGAGATGCGCGGCGGGGCCAAAGTGGACGACCCGAATGCGGAAGAAACGCGCCAGGCTCTGGAGAAATACACCATCGATCTCACCGAGCGCGCGGCGCAGGGCAAGCTCGACCCGATCATCGGGCGTGACGACGAGATCCGCCGCACCATCCAGATATTGCAGCGCCGCACCAAGAACAATCCCGTGCTGATCGGCGAGCCCGGCGTCGGCAAGACCGCGATCGTCGAGGGGCTCGCGCAGCGCATCGTCAACGGCGAGGTGCCCGAGGGGCTGAAGGACAAGCGGATCCTGTCGCTCGATCTCGGCGCGCTGATCGCCGGCGCGAAGTTCCGCGGCGAATTCGAGGAGCGACTGAAAGCCGTGCTGAACGATCTCGCCAGGCAGGAAGGGCAGATCATTCTATTCATCGACGAGCTGCACACCATGGTCGGCGCGGGCAAGGCCGAGGGTGCCATGGACGCCGGCAACATGCTCAAGCCTGCGCTCGCCCGTGGCGAACTGCACTGCGTTGGCGCCACTACGCTCGACGAATACCGCAAGTACGTGGAGAAAGACGCCGCCCTGGAGCGCCGCTTCCAGAAGGTGATGGTGAACGAGCCCACCGTCGAGGATACGATCGCCATTCTGCGCGGGTTGAAACAGCGCTACGAGGTGCACCACAAGGTCGGCATCACCGATCCGGCCATTGTCGCGGCGGCGACGCTGTCCCACCGCTACATCGCCGATCGTCAGCTCCCTGACAAGGCGATCGACCTGGTTGACGAGGCGGCCTCCCGCATCCGCATGGAGATCGACTCCAAGCCCGAGGAGATGGACCGGCTCGACCGGCGCATCATCCAGCTGAAGATCGAGCGCGAGGCCCTGAAGAAGGAGAAGGACGAGGCGTCGCTCAAACGCCTTGCGGAGCTCGAGGAGCAGCTGGTCGATATCGAAAAACAATACGCGGACCTGGAGGAGATCTGGAAGGCCGAGAAGGCCGCATTGCAGGGCACCGCGCACATCAAGGAGGAGCTCGACCGTGCGCAGCTCGAATTCGAGGCGGCGCGCCGCGCGGGCGATCTGACACGGATGTCCGAGCTGCAATACGGAAAGATACCCGAGCTGCAGAAGCGGCTCGCGGCGGCGTCGGCTGCCGAGAAGCAGGAGCGCACGCTGGTGCGCAACCAGGTTACCGATGAGGAGATCGCCGAGGTGGTGTCCAAGTGGACCGGCATCCCCGTCGCGAAAATGCTCGAGGGTGAGCGCGAGAAGCTGCTGCGCATGGAAGAGGCGATACGCAGCCGCGTGGTCGGCCAGGACGAGGCGCTGCGCGCGGTGTCCGATGCCATTCGCCGCTCGCGCGCCGGGTTGTCGGACCCGAACCGTCCGAACGGCTCGTTCCTGTTCCTCGGGCCCACCGGTGTCGGCAAGACCGAGCTCTGCAAGGCTCTCGCCGTGTTCCTGTTCGACACCGAGGAGGCCCTGGTGCGCCTCGACATGTCGGAGTTCATGGAGAAGCACTCCGTGGCGCGCATGATCGGCGCTCCGCCGGGATACGTCGGATACGAAGAAGGCGGGTATCTCACCGAAGCGGTGCGTCGCAAGCCCTATTCGGTGGTGCTGCTCGACGAGGTCGAGAAGGCGCACCCGGACGTCTTTAACGTGCTGCTGCAGGTGCTCGACGACGGGCGGCTCACCGACGGGCAGGGCCGCACCGTGGATTTCCGGAACACGGTGATTGTCATGACCTCAAACCTCGGCTCGCAGCAGATTCAGCGCATGGCGGGCGAGGAGAACTACGAGAAGATGAAGTCTGCGGTGATGGACGTCGTAGCCGGTCATTTCCGGCCTGAGTTCCTCAACCGGATCGACGACATCGTGGTGTTCCATCCGTTGGGAGCAGCGCAGCTGCGCCAGATCGTGTCGATCCAGCTGGGCTACCTGCGCCAGCGGCTGGCCGACCGCGACATGCGCCTGGAGGTTAGCGAGCGGGCGCTCGATCTCATCGCTGAGGCGGGCTACGACCCGGTGTACGGGGCCCGGCCGCTGAAGCGGGCTATCCAGACCCGTATCGAAAACCCCCTCGCGCAGGCGATACTTAAAGGCGGCTTCCGGCCGGGCGATACCATCGAGGTCGAGGTGCAGGACGGTGAGCTGGCATTTCTCGGCCGCAAGGCCGCCGCCGCATAGCGAGAGGATCCATACATATGCCGATATTCGACTACCAGTGCAGGAAATGCGGTCACCAGTTTGATGTGCTGCAGAAGCTCGGCGAGGCGCCGTTGCGCGAGTGCCCCGAGTGCGCCCAGAGCGCGCTCGAGAAACTGGTCTCCACGCCCGCCTTCCAGGTGAAGGGCAAAGGCGGCGCAGCGCCGGCCACCCGCGCGCGGGTGGGGCATAACCTCGACAATCATCCGCCGCACTCGCATGACCACGGGCATGGCCATTCGCACAGCCATTCCCATGGCGGCCACACCCATTCGCACGGACCGGGCTGCGGGCACAAGCACTGAAAGAAGTACCATGCCGATCTACGAGTACGTCTGCCAGAAGTGCGGGCACGACTTCGAAGCGTTGCAGAAAGTCAGTGAGGCGCCGCTGCGCAAGTGCCCGGAATGCGGCGCCCTGCGGCTGAAGAAGCTGGTCTCGAAGCCCACTTTTCGCTTGAAAGGCACCGGGTGGTACGAGACCGATTTCAAGAAGGACGGCAAGCGGCTGCTGGCCGAATCGGGTGACGGCGGTAGTGCCGTGGCGAAGGACGGGCCCGGGTCCGCTGCCGGGGACGACCGGAAGGACAAGCCAGCCAAGGCCGACAAAGCCGAGGCGCAGAAGTCCGGCAAGAAAGCCGCGGTCGCCGCCTCCGGCGCAGCCGCCGACTGAACGCAGGCCGCTGTCGGGTTGCTGCGCTCGGCTGGTTCGGCCACCATAGCAGCCGGTTTTCCCACCCCGTGACGTTCCGCCGATGAAACCCGTGCAGCGCTACCTGGTCGCGGGCCTGCTGGTCTGGGTCCCGGTCGGGATCACGTTCATTATCCTGAAGTTGTTCGTGGACCTGATGGACCAGACGCTGGTCCTGATCCCCGCGCCCTGGCGGCCGGAGAACCTGCTCGGCTTCCGGATTCCGGGGCTCGGTATCCTGCTCACCGGCGTCGTCGTGTTCGTCACCGGCATGCTCGCGGCCAACCTGGTGGGGCGTCGCCTGCTGAAATTCTGGGACTCGCTGCTGCAGCGGATTCCACTGGTGCGCTCGATCTATGGCGGGGCGAAGAACTTCACCGAAGTGGTAGTCCGCGGCGGCGGGCAGTCATTCAGGAAAGTGGTGCTCATCAACTGGGGCAACGATCTGTGGGTGCTCGGCTTCCAGACGGCGACCGAACTCGGCGAGATTCATGACAAGACGCGTCCCGACCTCGTGTGCGTATTCGTCCCGACCACGCCGAATCCGACCACCGGCCTGCTGATGATGATTCCGAAGGCCCGCGTGATCACGCTCGAGATGGAGGTCGAAACAGCCGTGAAGCTGCTGGTCTCGCTCGGCGTGGTCACGCCGCCCGGTCGGCAGGCGCAGGACGCGGCCGCGACGCTTGCGCCGGCCCCACCCGCTCCGTAACATCCGGCGCCTTTCCATCCCCCGACGGGCAACTTTTACCGTGATTGCACGCGGCATGCGAACTCACTATTGCGGCGAGCTCAACGTCAGCCATATTGGCCAGGAAGTGGCGGTGGCTGGCTGGGTGCACCGCCGCCGCGATCACGGCGGGGTGGTCTTTGTCGACCTGCGCGACCGCGAAGGCCTGTTGCAGGTGGTATTCGATCCGGCGGAGGCTGGTGTGTTCGCTCAGGCCGAGCGGTTACGCAGCGAGTTCGTGCTGCGCGTGCGCGGCCGGGTTCGCCATCGCCCGGAGGGTACGGTGAACCCCAGGCTCAGGAGTGGCGAGGTCGAACTGCTCGCCGCCGACCTCGAGGTGCTGAATCCCTCCGAAACGCCACCGTTCCATCACGACGAGATGGCGAGCGAGGATCTGCGGCTGCGCTACCGTTTTCTCGACCTGCGCCGTGAAGAAATGACGCAGCGGCTGCGGCTGCGCCACAAGGTGACACAGACGTTGCGCAGCTTCCTTGACGCGCAGGGCTTCGTGGATATCGAGACGCCGATGCTGACGCGCACCACGCCGGAAGGCGCGCGCGATTACATCGTCCCGAGTCGCACGCACCCGGGCAAGTTCTTCGCGCTGCCGCAGTCGCCCCAGCTCTTCAAGCAGCTCCTGATGATGTCGGGTCTGGACCGCTACTACCAGATCGCGCGCTGCTTCCGCGACGAGGATCTGCGCGCCGACCGCCAGCCCGAGTTCACGCAGCTCGACATCGAGACCTCCTTCATGGGCGAGGAGGACATCATGCAGGTCATGGAGGCGCTGATCCGGGATCTGTTCTGGCGCGTGCTGGAAGTGAGGCTGACGGATCCGTTCCCGCGCATGACCTATGCCGAGGCGGTCGAGCGTTTCGGCGTCGACCGGCCGGACCTGCGCATCCCGCTGGAACTCGTCGAGGTCGCGGACCTGATGCGCGGCGTGGACTTCAAGGTATTTGCCGGTCCGGCTGCCGACCCCGACGGGCGCGTCGCCGCGCTGAAGGTGCCGGGCGGCGGCACGACGCTCTCCCGCAAGGAGATCGACGACTACACCGAGTACGTCGGCCGTTACGGCGCGAAAGGCCTTGCTTACATCAAGGTCAACGACGTAGCCAAGGGCAAGGAGGGCCTGCAGTCACCAATCCTGAAATTCCTGCCCGATGCGACCGTCGCGGCGCTCGTGGAGCGGCTGAAGCTGGCGACGGGCGACCTGGTGTTTTTCGGTGCTGACAAGCGCAAGGTCGTCAACGATTCGCTGGCGGCGCTGCGCATCAAGATCGGTCACGACAAGGGCCTGGTAGAGCAGAGCTGGCGCCCGGTGTGGGTGGTGGATTTCCCGGGTTTCGAGTGGGATCCGCAGGAAAAGCGCTGGATGGCCCTGCATCATCCGTTCACCGCGCCGAAAGTCGCGACTCCGGCGGAACTCGAGGCCGACCCCGGCAAAGCGCTCTCGCGCGCCTATGACATGGTGCTGAACGGCAGCGAGATCGGCGGTGGTTCGATCCGCATCCACACCGAGCCAATGCAGTCGGCCGTGTTCCGCGTGCTCGGCATGCCGGCGGAGGAAGCGGAGACCAAGTTCGGCTTCCTCCTGCGCGCGATGCGCTACGGCTGCCCGCCGCACGGCGGCATCGCGTTCGGGCTCGACCGCATCGTCATGCTGATGTCGGGCGCGCAGAGCATTCGCGACGTCATCGCGTTCCCCAAGACCCAAACCGCGAGTTGCCTGATGACCGATGCGCCGGGCGAGGTGTCGCAGCAGCAGTTACGCGAGACCGGCATCCGCCTGCGCGGCGCCGACAAGACGCGTTCGACGCCATAGGGGGCAGGCCGCGGTTTTTCTGCCGGCAAGGTCTGGTCCTGGCGTGGGAAACGTGCAGACGCACCCCGATTTCCCGGTGTGGGAGCGACGCAAGTCACGATGGCCTCTCCCGACCATGAATCGCCGCGAACTACTCCTTGGCTTTACCGCGCTCGGACTCACGCGGGCCGCGCTCGGCATGCCGCCGCCCGACACGGTCGTCATGGTGCACGGGTTGTGGATGACGGGTGTCGAGAGCGGGCTGCTGCGTCAGCGCCTGGAAAGCGAGTACGGCTTCGTCACCCGGCAGTACAGCTATCGCTCGGTGAGTGACGGCCTGAAAGACAACATGATCCTTCTGCGCGACTTCATCCGCGCAGCGCCCGGCGGAACGGTGCACGTCGTCGGCCACAGCCTCGGCGGCCTGCTCGCTTTGCATACGCTCACCGAGTTCCCCGATCCGCGTCCGGGCCGCATCGTGTGCCTCGGCTCGCCGCTGCGGGGGAGCATCGCGGCGCGCGCCGTCTCAGGCCTGCCATTTGGCCCGGAGATCCTCGGGCGCACGATCCAGGAGGCGGTTCTGAACGGCGGGCTTGCCGAATATCGCGGCGGTCGCGAGGTCGGCGTCATTGCCGGGACGCTGGGCATCGGGCTCGGCGTCGTGATCGAGAACATGCCCGAACCGAATGACGGGACTGTGGCGGTCGAGGAAACGAAACTGCCCGGTATCAAGGATCACATCGAGCTGCCGGTCAGCCATACCGGGCTGCTGGTATCTGCTGCGGTGGCATCCCAGACCGCGTTCTTTCTGCGGCACGGCGAGTTTGCGCGAGTCTAGGTGAGCACCATGCGCAATGCGGCTTCGGCGCTGTTGTTGCTGGCGGCCGTGCTGTGCGCGGCGTGCGATCCGCGATCGCAACCGGCCACGGACATGCCGATTGCCGGCGTTGCCCGCCCGGGGCTGGCTGCTGGACAGGCGGGCGCGGCGGGTATCGCCTGGTTTACCGGCGACGTGGAGGCTGCTTTCGCGGCGGCAGCGCAGTCGCGCAAGCCGATCTTCCTGTACTGGGGCGCCGAGTGGTGCCCGACGTGCAAGCAGCTGAAGTCGTCGGTGTTTTCGCGCTCCGACTTCATCGAGCGCTCGAAGCTGTTCGTGCCCGTGTATCTCGATGGCGATCTGCCGGCCGCGCAGAAGTGGGGCGACGTCTTCAGGGTTGCGGGCTACCCGACGGTTGTCATACTCGGGCCCGATCGCACCGAGATTACCCGCATCGCCGGCGGTATGGATCTGTCGTTGTATGCGAGTGTCCTGGAGAACACACTCGGCGATGTGCGGCCTGTGAGGGAAATCGTCGAACTCGCCGCGGCCCGTGCGGAACCGCTCGAGGCTGATGACTGCCGGCGGCTCGCCTACCACGCTTTTCACCTGGAGGACGAGCAGGGGTTCGCGCCAGAGTTGCTGGCGCGTGCCTTCGAGTCGGCTTCCCGGCAGTGCCCGGCGCCCCTGGCGACGGAGCGGGCGCGGCTGCTGATCATGACGGCGAGCCAGGTGGGCGCCATGGAAGCGGGAGCGATCGGCGCCGGCATTCAGACGAGCGCGCGCTACCGCGCGCTGATCGACCAGGTTTCCGAATCGCTCGGCGACACGACCGCGGCGGCTGCCAATGCCGATGCGCTCGGCCTGTTGGGAGCGCCGTTTTTCACGGCCGCCAGGGCGGGCGCGCCGCAGGCGGTCGCCAGCTTGCGCGAGCGCTGGATGCGGGTGGCCGCGGCCGTTGCGAGCGACGCCAGCCGCGCTCCGGCGGATCAATTGAACGCCGAGCGACTCAAGCTTGCTGCCGCGCGGGGGCTCGCGCCCGACGGGTCGGTACCCAGCCACGTTGCGCGGGAAGCGCTCGATCGCGCCGGTCAGATGCTGGCGCAGCCGGCCGCGCCGCTGGTTCACGCCAGCATCGTCAATGCCGCGGTGAACATCTATCTCGATCTCGGCGACCTGACGCGGGCGCAGGCACTTCTGGCGGGCGAGGCTGCCACCAGCAGGCATCCTTATTATTACCTTGGCGACCTCGCTGACGTCGAGGAAAAACTCGGCCGGACAGGCGATGCGGTGGAGCACCTGAGGCAGGCTTACGCCGCCGCCAGAGGGCCGGCCTCGCGGTTCCAGTGGGGGTTCAACTACGTGAGCGGACTGCTGCGGATGCGTCCCGATGACACGGCGGCGATCCTCGATGCCGGCCTTGCCATGCTCGGCGAGCTCGATGGTCCTGACGGCATTCACGGCCGAACGCGCATCCGCCTCCAGCGGCTCGATGCCCAGATGCGCGAGTGGGCCACCACGCGGGCCCGCCGCGACGTGGTGACCAAATTGCACGAGAAGCTGGTGGCCGTGTGCGCCATTGGCAATGCGGCAGGCTCCCGGCTGTCAGCGTGTGCCGGGGCATTTCAGCCGGCGGCTCGTTGAACAGTCAGCCAAGGTCCGCCCGGCGCAGCGCCCGTTTCTGGCGGCTCAACAGGGTCGGGGCCCAGAATGCGCCGATCAGCGGGCTGCGCAGCTTTTTCTCCAGCGTGAACAGCCCGACCTCGTAAGGGGCGAGCGCCGGGCCGACCTGCAGAATGGCCACTTGTCCGGCGAGCGGGCTGGCGTCGAGCACGATCTGCGGCACCACGCCGACGCCGAATCCAAGGCTCACCATGCTGACGATGGCCTCGTTGCCGGCGACCTGCGCGTAGATCCGCGGTTGAATTCCGAGATCGCGAAACCAGCGATCGACACGCTGGCGGGCCAGCCCGCTTTCCGGGAGGATCATTGGCGTGGCGGCCCAGCGCATTGCGTCCGGACGGCGGCGTGCCAGCGCCCGCAGCCGCGCGTCGTCGGCCGGCGCGATGAACACCAGCCGCGAGCGCGTGATCGGCCTGAAGGCGAGGCCGGGCGGCAACGCGTCGGGCCGTGCACCGATAGCAATGTCCTCGCCGCCCGCCATTACCCGCGCGATGGCGTGCTCCGGATCCCCGGTGTGCAGCTTGATCTCGATGTGCGGGTGGTCGCGGCGCAGCCGGCCGAGCAGATCGAACAAGAAGCTGTAGCTCGCGGTCACCGAGCAATACAGGCTTACTTCGCCCTTCAGTTCGCCGGACTGCTCCTGCACGGTGTGGCGGATGACGTCCCAGCCGGTGAGTACCTCGCGCGCCCAGCCGAGAAATGTCTCACCCTGCGGCGTGAGCGCCACCGAGCGGTTGTCGCGCTCGACGAGCGCCGCGCCGACCTCGGCTTCGAGCTGCTGGATATTGCGGCTGAGCGCGGAAGCGCTTATGTGGCCCGCGGCGCTGGCCCTGCCGAAATGCAGCGCTTCGGCCAGGTGCACGAACTGCCGCAGTTGCCGGACGTCCATGTTCATAGTGTTGCATAAAACGGCATATCGCGTTGCAAATAATGCGTTTTACGCAATAAAAAGTTGGCGCTACAGTAGCCACCTCGTTCAGCCCGGCCCGGCAGCCGCAGGCCATTCGACGGAGGCGCTCGCCATGAAGGTTTACTACGACAAGGATTGCGATATTTCTCTTATTCGCAGCAGGAAAGTCGCGATCATCGGCTACGGCTCGCAGGGCCACGCCCATGCCGGCAATCTCAAGGACTCCGGCGTGGACGTCACCGTCGGCCTGAAGCCCGGCTCCATGTCGCGCAAAAAGGCTGAAAACCACGGCATCAAGGTCGCCGACGTTCCTGCGGCGGTGAAGGGTGCTGACCTGGTGATGATCCTGACACCCGACGAGTTTCAGGCGCAGTTGTACGCTACCGATATCGAGCCGAACATCCACAAGGGAGCGACGCTCGCCTTCGCGCACGGCTTCTCGATCCATTTCAACTTCATCAAGCCGCGCGCCGATCTCGACGTGATCATGGTCGCGCCGAAGGCCCCGGGGCACACGGTGCGGTCGGAGTTCCAGGCCGGTCGCGGCATCCCCGACCTCGTCGCGGTGGCACAGGACGCCTCGGGCAACGCGCTCGCCACGGCGTTGTCCTACGCCTCGGCGATCGGCGGCGGGCGCACCGGCATCATCGGCACCACGTTCAAGGACGAGTGCGAGACCGACCTGTTCGGCGAGCAGTCCGTGCTGTGCGGTGGCTGCGTGGAACTGGTGAAGGCCGGTTTCGAGACGCTGGTCGAGGCGGGTTATCCGCCCGAGATGGCCTACTTCGAGTGCCTGCACGAGCTGAAGCTGATCGTGGACCTCATGTACCAGGGCGGCATCGCCGACATGAACTACTCGATCTCCAACAACGCGGAGTTCGGTGAGTACGTGACCGGGCCAAAGGTCATCAACGAGCAGTCGCGTGCGGCAATGCGCGAGGCGCTTGCCAATATCCAGAACGGTTCCTACGCCAAGCGCTTCGTTGCCGAGGGCGCGGCGGGTTACCCGCTGATGACCAGGGCGCGCGCCGCAATGGCGGAGCATCCGATCGAGAAGGTCGGGGCGACGCTGCGCGCGATGATGCCCTGGATCGCCGCCAGCAAGATAATCGACAAGAGCCGGAATTAGGGCGTCGTCGCGTCAGCAATCGCGGTGCGCTGGGCCCGGCGCCAGGCCGCCGGCGGCTGGCCGAATTCGCGCTTGAACGCGCGGTTGAAAGCGGCTTCTGATTCGTAGCCGAGCCGTTCGGCGATGCGGCCAACCGGCTCTCCGCCGTCGCGCAGTTGCTGACCGGCCAGCGCCATGCGCCAGCTCGTCAGGTATTGCATCGGCGGCTCGCCGATCAGCCGCACGAAGCGCTCGTTGAGTGCCGAACGTGACAGCGCCGCCTCGCGCGCCAGCTCGTCCGCTGTGCAGTGCCGGCCGGGATCCGCGTGCAGTGCCGCGAGCGCGCGGCTCACGCAGGGGTCGCGCAGGCCTGCGAACCAGCCGCTCTGCTCCGGCGGCAGCGAGTCCACGTAGCGTCGCACCGCATCGATGAACAGCAGTTCGGAGAGCCGCGCTACGATCGATTCACCGCCGGGGCGGTGCGCGGCGCTCTCCGCGGCACCCATCTCGAACAGGCTCATCAGCCAGCGCGTCGCGCTGCTGTCGCCCACCGGAATCCGGCACAGCCGCGGCAGTCCCCAGAGCAGCGGCCGGCACAGGCGCCGGTCGCAGGCAAGATAGCCACAGAGAAATCGGGCGCGCTCGCCGCCACCACCGTAGTCAATTCGCGCCGGCTCGCCGACCTCGCCGGGCCGCACCAGAAGCTCCGCACGCACCGGCGCGAGTTGCAGGTCGCTGCCCATCCGATGCGCCTCGCCGAGCGGCACCAGCAGCAGGTCGCCGGGGGCGAGATCGACCGGCAGGGAGCCATCGGCGAGAGCGGCGCGACAGTGGCCAGCGACGAGCAAGTGATAGATGGCGACATGCTCGGCGGCCGGCAGGATGTGCCGCACGTCTTCGTCACCTGGTGCCGAGTCGATGCACCACGGCGCCGTAAAATCGGCCTGCAGAAAAATGCCAGTCTGCAGGCGCAGGACCTTTAACACTTCGGACAGGGCATCCATCGTCGTCTGGCGTTGCGGGCAAGTTCCCTGGCGTCCCGGACAAACCTGGTTGCGTCGCTCGCGCAATTGCGGCGGTGCGGGCAAGAACCCCGGAGACCGCGGCAAGTGCGGCTGGGCGCAGCTTCCTAATATACAAATATACACAGTGCGATTTCCGCTGCTGCATAGAGGAGCTTTTCATGTTCACGCCGACAACCAGTACAACGTCACGTTACGCTCGTTGCATCGCCGCTTCACGTCGCATTCGCTGGGAGATCGATGCCGACGTCATCCGCGGCCGTGATTTCGACTACGGCAGGCCGTTCCTGCCGGACGGGTTGTCTCTCGCCGGGAGGCTCAGGTGCCTGAATGAGGCGGAGCGGCGCTTTTTCAGCCAGGTGCAGGGCCGCACCTACGCCAACATGTTCGGGCTGGTGGAGCGTTTCATCGGCGCGAAAATCGTCGAGATGACGCGCGAACATGCCACCGGCGATCAGGTCGCGATGGAAGCTCTCGTGCGCTTTACCGACGAGGAACTCAAGCATCAGGAGTTGTTCCGACGCCTGGAGGCGCTGGCCGCGGTCGGCATGCCGCGGGGCTATCGGTTCGTGCCCGAGCCGAATGCGGTGGCGTCTTTCGTGCTCGGCAAGAGCACGTGGGCCGTGCTGGCACTGACCTGCGACATCGAGATCTTCACCCAAGCGCATTACCGCGCCAGCATCGAGGGTCAGGGCGGGCTCTGCCCGCTGTGGCGCGACGTGTTCCTTTTTCACTGGCGCGAGGAATCGCAGCACGCGATACTCGATGAGCTGGAGTGGCGGCGCATCGATGCCACGTTGTCGCCCGAGGCGCGCGAGCAGGCGGTCAGCGACTTCATCGAGCTCGTGGCCGGTGTGGACGGGCTGCTGCAGGCGCAGGCGCAGGCTGATGCCGATTATTTCAACGCCGTGACCGGCAGTGGCCGCAGCGAGGAACGCAAAGCGGCGATCGCGGCGACATTCCTCTCGGCCTACCGCTGGCAATATATCTTTTCGGGCGCCTGCGACCCGCGCTTCATCGCAGTGCTCGCCGAATTACTCACGCCTGTGCAGATCGCCCGCATCGAGGCCGCCCTGGCGGGCCGCGATGCGCTGCCGGATGAGGTCACACCGGCCGCTGCATGAGGGTCGCCATATGAGCACTCGCTACGACAGCATTCTCGACACCGTGGGCGGCACGCCGGTGGTGCGCATCGGCCGCCTCGCGCCGGCCCACGTGAATCTCTTTGCCAAGATAGAGGCAAGTAATCCCATGGGCTCGGTCAAGGACCGGCTCGCGATTGCGGTGATCGAGGATGCCGAGCGCCGCGGCGCGCTGCGCCCGGGGCAGACCGTGATCGAGGCGAGTAGCGGCAACACAGGCATTGCGCTCGCCATGGTCTGCGCGCGCAAGGGCTACCCGCTGGTAGTCGTCATGGCGGAGAACTTCAGCGTCGAGCGGCGGCGCCTGATGCGCTTTCTCGGCGCACGCGTGGTGCTGACGCCGGCGGCGCTGAAGGGCACGGGGATGTTGCGTAAGGCCGAGGAGCTGGCCGCGAAGCACGGCTGGTTTCTGTGCCGGCAGTTTGATAATCCGGCGAACGCCGCTATGCACGAGCGCACCACCGGGCCGGAGATCCTGGCGGCTTTTGCCGATACGCCGCTCGATTACTTCGTCGCCGGCTGCGGCACCGGCGGCACGATTGCCGGCGTGGCGCGGGCGCTGCGCCGCGGCAGTCCTGCAACTCAGGTCGTGGCCTGCGAACCCGACAATGCGCCGGTGCTTTCGAGCGGCGTCGTGCAGCCAAGGGATGCTGCCGGCTCGCTACTCGGCAGCCACCCATGCTTCCGCCCGCATCCGATGCAGGGCTGGAGTCCCGATTTCACCAGCGCCATCACCGAAGCCGCGCTCGCTGAAGGACTGGTGGACCGCGTGGTGCCGGTGAGCGGGCACGAGGCGATGCGACTTGCACGCGAGCTCGCCCGTCAGGAAGGCATCTTCGCTGGCATCACCGGCGGGGCGACGTTGGCCGGGGCGTTCAGTGTTGCCGCCTCTGCGCGGCCCGGTTCCAATATCCTGTGCCTGCTACCCGACACCGGAGAGCGTTACCAGAGCACGCCGCTGTTCGCTGATATCCCGGTGGACATGACGGAGGAGGAGATTGGAATATCGCGTTCCACGCCCGGCGGGCGGTTCGATGTACCGGCTCCGGCACTACCGGCCGCCGCGGCGGTGGCCGCGCCCGTCGACCGCGAGGCGCAGACGTTCATCGAAGGCGCGCTGGCCGACCGCTCCGCGCCAGTGGTGATGTTCGCCTTGGAGTGGTGCGAGTTCTGCTGGGCGGTGCGCCGGCTGTTCGCGCGCCTGAGCATCCCGCTGCAAAGCGTGGATCTCGACTCGACCACCTATCAGGCCGGCGGTCTCGGCGGGCGCATCCGCGCAGCACTTACGGCGCGCACGGGTATCGCGACCATTCCCCAGGTATTCGTTGGCGGTGAGCTCGTTGGCGGCTGCACCGATGTCATCGATGCCCTCCGGCGTGGCGAGTTGCAGTCGCGCCTCGCCGCGCTGGGCATTCCGATTGCCGGCACGCTGGACACGGATCCGCGCGCTTTTCTCCCCGCGTGGCTGCAGCCGCGCTAGCGCGCAGCCTGCGGTGCCGGGGCGTTGCCAGCGTCGCGCCCGCCCGCCAGCCGCTTCACCAGCCGGTACAGGTACTCCTGTCCCTCGTACAGCGAGCGCACCCGCACGCGCTCGTCGCGGCCGTGCGCGCGGTTGTCGTCGATGTCCATGAAGATACCCGAGGTGCCGTACGCAGCGATGCCGGCGTTGCGCAGGTACAGCGAATCAGTGGCGCCCGTTGACATGATCGGCAGCACCGGCACGCCCGGCCACAATTCCGCGGTGACCGCCTCGACCGCGCCCATGATCTCGGGTGTCAGCGGCGAGGCGGGGCTCGGCGTGAACTCGTAGCCGGCGTCGCTGATCGTGACCCGCTCGTCGTCAATGATATCCGCCAGAGTGGCCCGCACGCTCGCTTCGGTCTCGCCCGGCAGCACGCGGCAGTTGACGCGCGCCCGCGCGAGTTGCGGCAGCGCGTTGTCGGCGTGTCCGCCCTCCAGCATCGTGGCCACGCAGGTGGTGCGAAGACGAGCGTTGTAATAGGGATTGGCCTCGGCGACGCGCGCGATCCGCGGCGGCTTGAGGCTGCCCGCGGCGATTGCCGCCATGTCGCCGGCGAGCGGCTGGCTCACCATTTTCGACATGCGTTCGAAGTACAGCCGGTTCACTTCGTCGAGGCGTACCGGAAACTCGAATCTGCCGAGACGCACGAGCGCGCTGGCGAGCTGTGTGATGGCATTCTCCCTGACGGGCAGCGAGCTGTGTCCGCCCTTGTTGCGCACCTCGAGGTTGTAGCTGTAGTAGATCTTCTGGCTGGCTTCCACGGCGTTGTAGAGGTAGCGCTCTCCACGATAAGCCCCGCCGCCACCCTCGTTGATCGCCAGTTCCGCATCGATCAGATCACGGTGATTGGCGAGCATCCAGCGCATGCCGTGCCTGGCGTCGGTTTCCTCGTCGGCCTCCAGCAGCACGATGATGTCGCGCTCCGGCCGGTAACCCTCGTGCCGGTAGCGGATCAGGTTGGTGACGAAGATGGCGGCCATGGACTTGATGTCGGCGGTGCCGCGCCCGTAGAAATAGCCGTCCTTTTCAACCAGCGTGAACGGATCGGTGGTCCAGTCCTCGCGCGGGGCCTCGACCACGTCGAGATGGGCGAGCAGCAGGATCGGCCGGCGCGCGCCGGTGCCGTGCAGACGGGCCACGAGGTTGCCCTTGCGTGGCGCCGGGTTGAGCACGTGAATGTCGTCGGAGGGAAAGCCCGCGGCGCGCAGTCGCGCACCCATGGCCTCGGCGGCCCGCTGCGTATCCCCGACCGAGTGCGTCGTGTCGATTTCGACCAGTTCCTCGTAGATCTCGCGCAGCGCCTGCTGGTGTGGCGCGAGCTCGGCAGCGAAACCCGGGGCAGCGCCGAGCGCCAGCAGAAAGAGCAGGAAGGTGCCGGTGTTGCGGTGTCGGTAATTCATACTAGAAGAAGCCGGTGCCTATTTCAGCTGTCTCAGTTCGTAAATCGCATCCAGTGCCTCGCGCGGCGACATGCGGTCGGGGTCCATCTGCCCGAGCCGGTCGCGGAGTGCATCGGCGACCGCGGTGGGGCGAAGATCGAGTGCCGCCTGCGGTGTCGCCGCCTCGCGCGCCGCGAGCGAGTGCCGTTCCAACTCGGCGAGGTAACTTCGCGCGCGGCTGATCACGGTGCCGGGTACCCCGGCAAGCGCGGCAACCTGCAGCCCATAGCTCTGGTTGGCCGGGCCTTCCTTTACCGCGTGCAGGAAAATCAGCTTGTCGCCGTGGCTGGTGGCATCCAGATGCACGTTGGCGCAGGCGGGCAGCTCTTCGGCCAGCGCCGTCAGCTCGAAGTAATGGGTCGCGAAGAGCGTGAAGGCACCGATCCGCTCGGCGATGAAATGCGCCGCCGCCCAGGCGAGCGACAGCCCGTCGAAAGTGCTGGTGCCGCGCCCGACCTCGTCCATCAGCACCAGGCTCTGGTCGGTGGCATTGTTGAGGATGTTGGCAGTCTCGGTCATCTCCACCATGAACGTCGACCGCCCGCCGGCCAGATCGTCGGCTGCGCCGATCCGCGTGAAGATCCGGTCGAGCGGCCCGATGCGTGCAGCCTCCGCCGGCACGAAGCTGCCGATGTGGGCCAGCAGTACGATCAGCGCCGCCTGGCGCATGTAGGTGGACTTGCCGCCCATGTTGGGCCCGGTGATCACCAGCAGCGAGCGGTCGCGGCGCAGATCCAGATCGTTCGGAATGAACGGCTGGTCGAGCACTTGTTCCACCACCGGGTGGCGGCCGGCACGGATCTGAATGCCAGGTTCGTCGGTGAGCACTGGCTTGCAGAGCTTGAGGTCCTGCGCGCGCGCGGCGAGGTTCGCCAACACGTCGGTCTCGGCGAGCGCGGCGGCCATTTCGCGCAAGCCGCCGAGTACGGTCAGCAGGCGGTCGAGCAGTTCGTCGTAGAGCA
The DNA here is from genome assembly GCA_964403135.1 of uncultured Chromatiaceae bacterium. Lineage (GTDB taxonomy): Bacteria > Pseudomonadota > Gammaproteobacteria > Steroidobacterales > QUBU01. The sequence continues at coordinate 18,303 of CAYOFE010000035.1, forward strand.
ACTTCTCTTGCGCCAGCGCCCGCTCACGCGCCGAGAGCACCTTGCCCTCGAAGGCCTGCAGCTCCGGCGTGATGTAGCGTTCCACGCCCTTGAGCGTCTGGCGACGAATGTAGTCAGCGGGCGTGCGCTCGGCCTGCGCGCGGCTCAGCTCGATGTAGTAGCCATGCACGCGGTTGTAGCCGATCTTCAGGGAGGGCAGGCCGGTGCGGCTGCGTTCGCGCTCTTCGAGATCGAGCAGGTACTGGTCGGCGTTGCCGGCAATGTTGCGCAGCCCGTCGAGATCGGCGTCGTAGCCGGCCGCGATCACACCGCCGTCGCGGATCAGCATCGGCGGGTCCTCCACGATGGCCCGTTCGAGCAGCGCCCGGGTCTGTCCGTGTTCGCCCATCTGCCCGGCGAGGCTCTCGATCAGGGGCGAGTCGTACTGGCCGAGCAGTTCCTTCACTCGCGGCACCTGTGCCAGCGCGAGCCGCAATTGCGCCAGGTCGCGGGGGCGGGCGGTTTTCAGCGCCACGCGCGCCAGGATGCGCTCCAGGTCGCCGACGGCGTGCAGTTCCTCCACGAGGGCCTCGGTGCCGCCATCGCGCAGTGCCTCGATCGCCCGGTAGCGCTGGCGCAGGACTTCGTGATCGCGCAACGGGCGTCCCAGCCAGCGGCGCAGCAGGCGGCTGCCCATGGTGGTGGCGCAGCGGTCCATGACACCAGCCAGCGTGTGCTCGGGCCGGCCCGCGAGGCTCGTTTCGACTTCGAGATTGCGCCGGGTTGCTGCATCCATCAGCAGCGCATCGCCGTGCTGCTCGGTCGCAAGGCCGGTGATATGCGGCAGCGCCGAACGCTGCGTGTCCTTCACATACTGCAGCAGGCACCCGGCCGCGCGTACCGCCTGTGGCAGCGCCGCGCAGCCGAAGCCCTCCAGGTCGCGCGTGCCGAACTGTGCGCAGAGCGTGCGCGTCGCGGCATCGAGGTCGAAATGCCAGGGTGGCCGCGTGGTGAGCCCGCTGAACGAGGCGAACTCGGCGGCCTGGTCGCGGCCTTCCTCGACCAGCAGCTCGGCCGGTTTCAGCCGCTCCAGTTCGCTCAGCAGTTCATCGGCATTGTCGAGCTGCATTACCGCGAAGCGCCCCGCCGAGAGTTCCAGCCAGGCGATACCGATACGCTCGCCGTAACAGACGGCGGCAATGAGGTTTTCGCGACGCGCATCGAGCAGCGCCTCGTCGGTGAGCGTGCCGGGCGTGACGATACGCGTGACCTGGCGCTCGACCGGTCCCTTCGCCGTGCGCGGGTCGCCGATCTGCTCGCAGATCGCCGCCGACTCCCCCTGGCGCACCAGGCGCGCGAGATAGGCCTCGACCGCGTGCACGGGCACGCCGGCCATCGGGATCGGCTGGCCCGCCGATTGCCCGCGCGCGGTCAGGGTGATGTCGAGGAGTTTCGCGGCACGGCGGGCATCCTCGAAAAACAGCTCGTAAAAATCGCCCATGCGGTAGAAGAGCAGCATCGCGGGGAACTCCGCCTTGATGCGCAGGTACTGCTGCATCACCGGCGTGTGGCCGTGGTCGCCGTCCGCCAGGGTCTCGCTGATCGCCGCCATACACGCAATGGTACCGGGTACCATCGCGGCCATGCACATCGTCCACCTCGAGACCGGACGGCACCTGTATGGCGGCGCGCGCCAGGTGCTGGATCTTGTCGGTGGATTGCAATCTGCGGGTGTGCCCGGGACGCTGGTATGCCCGCCGGACAGCGGGATCGCCGAGGCCGGCAAGAGCCAGGGGCTGGCGGTGCGCACGCTCGCGATGGGCGGCGACCTCGACATGCTTTTTGTGCGTCGCTTCGCGCAGTTGTTGCGCGAACTGCGTCCGGGGCTGGTGCATGTGCACAGCCGTCGCGGCGCCGATGCCTGGGGTGGGTTCAGCGCGCGGCGCGCCGGTATTGCCGCCGTGCTCACCCGGCGGGTCGACCAGCGCGAGTCGCGCCTCGCCGCCTGGAAGTACCGCAACTATGACCAGGTCATTGCCATCTCCGGGGCCATTCGCGGGCAACTGATCAGGGCGGGGGTGCCGGAGCAACGCCTCGCGTTGATCCCGAGCGCGGTCGATGCGGCGGCGTGCGCGCCGGCTTGGACACGGGCGCAGCTCAACGCCGAATTCGGGCTGCGCGGCGACGCCATGCTCGTCGCCTGCATCGCCCAGCTCATACCGCGCAAGGGGCATGGCACGCTGCTCGATGCATGGCCGGCCGTGATTGCCGCCGTGCCCGGTGCGCAGTTGCTGCTGTTCGGTGCCGGGCCGCTGGAGGCGGATGTCGGCCGGCGCCTGGCCGACCCATTGCTCGGTGGCTCGGTGCGCCTCGCAGGTTTTCGCCCGGACCTGCGCGCATTTCTTGGCCGCATGGACCTGGTCGTCCACCCGGCCGGGCGGGAGGGGCTGGGCCTGGCGGTGATCGAGGCGCAGGCTGCCGGCGTGCCCGTGGTGGCGTGCGCGGCCGGCGGGGTTCCCGAGATCGTGCGCGAGGGCGAAACCGGGTTGTTGGTGCCGCCGGGCGATGCGGCAGCCCTGGCCGCCGCGATCGTTGCGTTGCTGCGCAACCCGGGCCGCCGCCAGGCCATGGGGGAGGCGGCCCGGACGACCGCCGCCCGGTTTACCCCGCAGCGCATGATCGAGTCCCATTTGACCCTCTACCGGACTCTGCTGGACACTGGGCAGCGTGGCGGCCAATGACGAGCAGATTGCCGAGCTGGTCCAGCGGATCGCCGGGGTGCTGCGTGCCAAGAGTGCGCGGCTGGCGGTGGCCGAGTCCTGCACCGGAGGCTGGATCGGAAAGGTGCTGACCGACCTGCCGGGCGCTTCGGAGTGGTTCGGCTACGGCGTCATTACCTACAGCGACGAGGCCAAGCGCGATCTGCTGCATGTCGCCGAAGAGACCCTGGCGGCGCATGGCGCCGTGAGCCAGGAAGTGGCCGAGCAGATGGCGACCGGCGCGAGGCTGGCGAGCGCCGCGGAAATTGCCGTGGCCGTGACCGGCATCGCCGGCCCCGACGGCGGCAGTGCCGCCAAGCCGGTCGGTACCGTGTGGTTCGCCTGGGCGGGGCCGGGCGTGCAACTCGTCAGCGAGCGGCGTCGCTTCATCGGCGATCGCGAGGCCATCCGCCGCCAGACCGTGCAGGTCGCGCTGGAGGGCGTCTACAAGCAGCTGACCGCGCCATGACTTCCGCGGCCGTTCACGTCAGGCGCCTGTTCTTTGCCCTCTGGCCCGACGAGGCCACCCGCGAAGCGCTGCGCCGCGCCAGCCGTCCGGCCATGCGCCGCGTGCGCGGCAGACCGGTGCCGCCGTCGAGCTATCACGTCACGCTCGCGTTCCTCGGCAACGTGCCCGATGAACAGCTCGAGTCGATCATCGTCGAAGCGCGTCGCGTCGAGTGCCCGCGGGTGCACCTCACTTTCGACTGTTTCGGGTTTTTCCCGGCCCCTCAGGTGTTCTGGATCGGGGCGCGGGAGACGCCTCCGGCGCTTGCCGACCTGAGCTCGCGGCTCTGGGCGGCGATGGAATCGCTCGGCATCGAGCGCGACATGCGGCCGTTCCACGCCCACCTGACGCTGGCTCGTCACGTCCGCACGCTACCCGAGGCAGACCCCCCGCCCCTGGTCGGCTGGACGGTGTCGGAGTTCGTGCTGGCCGAGTCCGAAACCGAGCCCGGCGGGGTGCGCTACACGGTACTGGAGCGGTTTTCCTGAGCGGGAGAAACCGCGGCGCCGCTCCCACCCTGCCGCACCTCCACCTCGCTGCCGCAAATCTCGGCGCAACCGGCGCTTTCTGCGGATGTGCAGGGGGGCGAACTGTGGAATAATCCCGATCCTTCTGCTTCTACCCATCCACCTAATTTTTCGGGCGATCGGGGCTATGGACGACAACCGCAAAAAGGCGCTCGCCGCCGCTCTCGGACAGATTGAACGGCAGTTTGGCAAGGGCTCGGTCATGCGCCTCGGCGATGGCGGGCTGGCGCGGGATGTGGAGGTCCTGCCCACCGGCTCGCTGGGTCTCGACATTGCGCTCGGCGTCGGCGGGTTGCCGCGCGGCCGCGTGGTCGAGATCTTCGGCCCGGAATCGTCCGGCAAGACCACGCTCACGCTGGAAGTGATCGCCGAGTGCCAGCGTAATGGCGGCACCGCCGCCTTCGTGGACGCCGAGCATGCACTTGACCCGATTTATGCCGAGAAGCTCGGCGTCAACGTCAACGACCTGCTGGTCTCGCAGCCCGACACGGGAGAGCAGGCGCTGGAAATCACCGATCTGCTGGTCCGTTCCGGGGCGGTCGACGTGATCGTGGTCGATTCCGTGGCCGCGTTGACACCTAAGGCCGAGATCGAAGGCGAGATGGGCGACTCCCACGTGGGGTTGCAGGCACGGCTGATGTCGCAGGCGTTGCGCAAGCTCACCGGCAACATCAAGCGCTCCAACGCCATCGTCATCTTCATCAACCAGATCCGCATGAAGATCGGCGTCATGTTCGGCAACCCGGAAACCACCACCGGCGGCAACGCGCTGAA
>CAYOFE010000036.1:0-22440 GCA_964403135.1 uncultured Chromatiaceae bacterium
CAGTACAGGAACACCGTCATCGCACCGATATCGAGGGCGTGGCAACCGAGCCAGAGGAGGTGGTTCAGGATGCGCGTGATCTCATCGAACATCACGCGAATGTACTGGGCGCGCAGCGGCACCTCGGTGCCAAGAAGCTTTTCGATAGCCAGCACGTAACCGTGCTCGTTGCACATCATGGACACGTAATCGAGTCTGTCCATGTAGCCAATACTTTGGTTGTACGGCTTGGTCTCAGCCAGTTTTTCCGTCGCCCGGTGCAACAGGCCGATATGGGGATCCGCTTTCTGAATGACCTCGCCGTCCATTTCCAGCACCAGCCGCAAAACGCCGTGCGCCGCCGGGTGCTGCGGCCCAAAATTCATGGTGAATTGCTGGAATTCAGCCATGGGTAGGCCGGTCTTTCAGTTCCGCCTGATAGCGGTTGTCGTCGCGGATGATTTTCGGCACCAGCACGCGCGGCTCGATGCTGACGGGCTGGTACACCACCCGCCCCTTGTCCGCGTCGTAGCGAACCTCGACGTTGCCGCTGATCGGGAAGTCCTTGCGGAACGGGCTGCCACTGAGGCCGTAGTCCGTCAGCAGGCGGCGCAGGTCCGGGTGCCCGGTGAAGAGGAACCCGTAAAGATCGAAGGCCTCGCGCTCGAACCAGTCGGCGGAACGCCATATGTCGATAACCGACGGAACCGTCGGCGGATTTTCCGGACCGGTGAACGCACGCAAGCGCATCCGGTAATTCCCGCTGACCGAAAGGAGGTGATACACCACCGCAAAACGCCGCGGATCGAAGCTCTCACCAGGCGGCGTCACGATGGTTTCGCGTACCGCCGCGCGGCTGAATCCGGATTCGGTGGCCTCCTTCGTGGCCCACTCGTCCTGCCCATAAAGCAGATAATCGACCCCGCAGAGATCGATCAGCATCTCGAAGCGAAACGCCTCCTCGTCACGCAGAGCGCGGGCCACGGCAAGCAGCTCGGTCTTCGGCACCTCGTAGGTCAGCTCGCGGCAACGCGACGGCACGAGCAGCAGCGTCTTGCCGAATCGCTCTGCGATTCGGGTGGCCAATGACTGGTAGCGTTCGCTCATGATTCAGCGGGCAAAGTTGCTGGTGCGCCGGATCTTGTTCTGCAGCTGGAGGATGCCGTAAATCAGCGCTTCGGCCGTCGGCGGACAGCCGGGCACGTAGACATCCACCGGAACGATGCGATCGCAACCACGCACAACCGAATACGAGTAGTGGTAATAGCCGCCACCGTTCGCGCAGGACCCCATGGAAATAACCCACTTCGGCTCGGCCATCTGGTCGTAGACCTTGCGCAGCGCCGGCGCCATCTTGTTGGTCAGCGTCCCAGCGACGATCATGACGTCGGACTGCCGCGGACTCGGCCGGAAAATTACGCCGAAGCGATCGAGGTCATAGCGCGAGGCGCCCGCATGCATCATTTCCACGGCGCAGCAGGCCAGCCCGAAAGTCATCGGCCAGAGTGACCCGGTTCGCGCCCAATGCAGCAAATCATCGACCTTCGCCACCACAAAGCCGCGCTGCTGCAGCAGTCCGCCTTCGGGAACGCTCAATCCCATTCCAGCGCCCCCTTCTTCCACTCATAGATGAAACCGACCACCAGCACGGCGAGAAAAACCGCCATGGCCACGAGGCCCGCCACACCAAGCGACTCCAGAGACACCGCCCAGGGAAACAGAAAAGCGATCTCCAGATCGAAGATGATGAAAAGAATGGCCACCAGGTAATAGCGCACGTCGAACTTCATGCGGGTGTCTTCAAATGCCTCGAAGCCGCATTCATACGGCGAAAGCTTCTCGGCATCCTTGCGCCCGCGACCGAAAAGCATTCCAAGGCCAAGCAGCACCAGCCCGAGGGCCAGCGCGATGCCAAGGAAAATCAGTATTGGCAGGTACTCAGCCAGCAACTTCCATACTCAACCGCTCAGAACGAAATACCCGCACGTCACAACCAGTTGGTGCCGATGGTGAGACTCGAACTCACACGGCTTGCGCCACCGCCCCCTCAAGACGGCGTGTCTACCAATTCCACCACATCGGCATGTCGTGCGGACCGTTACGGCCCCTCGGGCAGCGGACCATTGCCCACCGGGACTGCAGGAGATTGCCCATTGCTCGGCGGCGGCAACTCGGGTGCCTCGCCGGTCGACGCGCCCGGCGCCGCCTGCGCGCCCGTGCCGGTATCGGCCGCCGGCGCCTGAATGATGCTCGGCGCCGCCGGCCGCTGCGCACCGAAATAGGCCAACGTCAGGCTGGTGGCGAAAAACAGCGTTGCGAGCACGGCCGTCGACCGCGACAGGAAATTGGCCGAACCCTTGGCACCGAAAACCGTGGCCGAGGCCCCAGCACCGAACGCCGCGCCGGCCTCCGCGCCCTTGCCTCTTTGTAACAAAACCAGGCCAATGATCATCGCGCCGACGATCACGTGCGCCACCAGCACAAGGGTATGAATAGTGCTCATGCGTTTTTCCCTGCCGCCGCGGCGCAAATCAGCGCAAAGTCGGCGGCATCCAGCGACGCGCCGCCCACCAGGCCGCCATCGATATCGGGTTTGGCGAAAAGCTCGCGGGCGTTCGTGCCCTTGACGCTGCCGCCGTAAAGTATCCGCAGCTGCGCCGCCATTCTAGCATCGAGCGCCGCCACCATGCCCCGAATCAGGGCGTGAATTTCCGCGGCCTGCTCCGGGGTCGCCGTATGACCCGTGCCAATCGCCCAGACGGGCTCGTAGGCAATGATGGATGCCCCGACCTCGCTGGCACCTGCTGCCTCGAGCACAGCGCCGAGCTGGCGCCGAATGACTTCGGCCGTCACGCCTGACTGCCGTTCCTGAAGGGTTTCACCGACACAAAGTATGGGCGTGAGCCCGGCGCTACGCGCGGCCAGGAACTTGCGTACCACCACGGCATCCGTTTCCCCGAACAGCGCGCGGCGTTCCGAGTGGCCGACGATGACGTGGCTGCAGCCGACGTCACGCAGCATCGCAGCCGAGACCTCGCCTGTGAATGCCCCGTTGGCCTGGGCAGCGACATTCTGGGCCCCAAGCAGTACGTCCTTGCCGCGGAGCGCCGCAGCGACCTCAGCCAGGTAGACGAACGGCGGGCAAACCATCACATCGTAGCAACGCGACGCAGGCAAGCGTGCGCACATTGCCTCGATCAATGCCGCGTTGGCGGCGCGACTGCCGTTGAGCTTCCAGTTTCCCGCGATCAGGCGCCGCCTCATGGAGGATCTCCTGCCCATGCGGCGCGGGCGCAACGTGCTGCTGCGCCGCCAAAGGCGCGCGAAGGTTAGCGGCAGCTCAAAGCGAAATCAATCAGGAAAACTGCGGGCCGGGTTCAGGCGGCGGTAACCTGTTCGACCGCTCGGGCGATCTGTTCTGCCAGGCGGCGGACCTCCGCAGGCTCCTCACCTTCCACCATCACGCGGACCACCGGCTCAGTGCCGGAGCTGCGCAGTACCACCCTGCCACGATTGCCGAGCACCTTCTCGACCTGCGACACGGCCTGGCGAATCCCTGCGGCGGCGTCAAGTTCCACACGACGGCCGGTGCGGACGTTAATAAGAACCTGTGGAAACCGCCTCATTCCCCGGGTCAGATCGGCGAGCGACCGGCCGGAATCCTTCACAACCTGCAGGACCTGCAAGGCAGTCACCAGACCGTCGCCGGTCGTGGTCTTGTCAAGGCATAGGATATGCCCGGACGTTTCGCCCCCAAGCTGCCCCCCGCAGGCCCGGAGCATCTCCAGCACATAGCGATCGCCCACTTTGGCGCGGCGGAAATCAACCCCCTGACGGCGCAGCGCCTCCTCAAGACCAAGATTGCTCATCAGCGTACCAATAACCGGGCCCTGCAATTGCCGACGGCTTTGCCGGTCGCTTGCCAGTACGTAGAGAACCTGGTCTCCGTCCACCAGGTTACCGAGGTGGTCGACCATCATCACCCGGTCGCCATCGCCGTCGAAGGCAAGACCGATATCGGCGCCAACGCCTTTCACGGTAAGCGCAAGCAACTGGGGATGCGTCGATCCGCACCCGTCATTGATATTGCGGCCATTCGGCGAGCAGCCGATCGGAACGATCTCGGCACCGAGTTCGGCCAGTGCACGCGGCGCAACCTTGTAGCCGGCGCCGTGCGAGCAATCGACGACCACTTTAAGACCATCCAGCCGCAGGCCAGGTGCCACGGTGGAGATGCAGAACTGCTGGTACTGCTCGCCCGCCGTCTCGATACGCTTGGCGCGACCGAGGGACTGCGAGTCGCGCGTGATGGCCGGCTCGTCCAGGTGCGATTCGATCCTTTCCTCTACCGCGTCGGAGAGCTTGGCACCCTGCCGATCGAAAAACTTGATGCCGTTATCGTAGAACGGGTTATGCGAAGCGCTAATCACCACGCCGAGATCTGCACCGAGGGCCTGGGTCATGTACGCAATGCCGGGCGTGGGCAGCGGGCCCAGCATCAGGACGTCCATTCCCGCGGCGACGAAACCAGCCTCCAGGGCCGATTCGAACATGTACCCGGACACACGGGTGTCTTTGCCGATGACGACGCGCCCCCCGTCGGGCGCCAATACCCGCGCCGCGGAACTCGCCAGCCGCAGGGCAAATTCCGCGGTCATCGGGTGTTCCCCCACCCGGCCGCGAATACCGTCCGTGCCGAAAAACTGCCTGCTCATGAACTCATTCCCCGGCGTCCTCGCCGATCACCGCCTGCGCCATACGCAAGGCATCCACCGTAGGTGCGACATCGTGAACGCGGATGATACGCGCGCCTTTCAGCACTGCAATCACCGCCAGCGCGAGGCTCGCCGGCAGGCGCTGTTCAACCGGCCGCCCGAGCAGGGTGCCGATCATGGACTTGCGGGACAGGCCAACCAGTACAGGATAGCCAAGCGCCGCAATGCGCCCCAGGTCACGCAGCAGCGCCAGGTTGTGCTCAATGCGCTTGCCGAAACCGAAACCGGGATCGACGATCAGCGCCTCGCGCGGTACGCCGCCGGCGCATGCGGCAGCCGCCCGCTCGACGAGAAACGCCGCGACATCCTCAACGACATCGACGTACTGCGGCGCCTCCTGCATCGTGCGCGGTTCGCCCTGCATATGCATGAGGCAGACCGGAACGCGCAACTCGGCGGCTGCCTCGATCGCACCCGGCGCCCGCAAGGCACGCACGTCGTTGATCATCGACGCGCCGGCGGCAACCGCCGCGCGCATCACCACTGGCTTACTGGTGTCTATAGACACCGCGCACCCGATGCGCGCGTGGAGGGCATCCACCACCGGCACTACCCGATCGATTTCCTCGCTCTCACTTACGGGACACGCCCCAGGGCGCGTGGACTCCCCACCGACGTCGATGATTTCCGCGCCTTCGGCCACCAGCCGCTCAGCCTGCATGAGCGCCCGATCGAGGTGCTGATAGCGACCACCATCGTAAAATGAATCGGGTGTCACGTTGAGAACCCCCATCACCACGAGACGGCGTGGGCGTCGATCGAGCAGTGACTGGATCCCGGCCATCGGTGGGACAGGCAGATCGCCCGCTTCGAATCTGGCGAACGCCGGCCCTTCCCGATCAGGAGACGCAGCGCGCTCGGTGCCGGCTCAATGCTGCTTGGCCGGCGCTCCGATGCCCGGCTCGCCCTTGCGTGAGGGCTGCGGCGAACTTGGCGTTGGCCCCTGAATACCGCTGTCCCACCCTTCCGGAGGACGCGGCTCTCGACCCGCCATGATGTCCTGCAGCTGCTCCTCGTCGATGGTCTCGTACCGCATGAGGGCATCGGCCATCTTGTGCAGCTTATCGATGTTGTCACGCAGAATGGTCTCGGCGCGGCGATAGTTCTCGTCGATGATCTTGCGCACCTCTTCGTCGATGGCGTGCGTTGTCACGTCGGAAACCTGCTTGTGCTGGGTGACCGAGCGGCCGAGGAAAACCTCGCCGGCTTCTTCCGTGTAGGTCAATGGCCCAAGCCGCTGCGATAATCCCCACTTGGTGACCATATTCCGCGCAATGTCGGTGGCCCGCTCGATGTCGTTTGCCGCGCCGGTGGTGACAGCATCGGGACCGAATACCAGCTCCTCGGCGATACGGCCGCCGAACAGGCTGGAGATCTGGCTGTCGAGCCGGCGCTTGCTGTAGCTGTAGCGATCCTCCTCCGGCAGAAACATGGTAATGCCAAGCGCCCGCCCACGCGGAATGATCGACACCTTGTAAACCGGATCGTGGTCCGGAACCGTCAGCCCCACAATCGCATGGCCCGCCTCGTGATACGCAGTGAGCTTGCGCTCCTCTTCGCTCATAACCATGGATCGGCGCTCGGCGCCCATCATGATCTTGTCCTTGGCCTTGTCGAACTCCTCCATTGTCACCGTCCGCCGGTTGGCGCGCGCGGCGAACAATGCAGCCTCGTTGACGAGGTTGGCCAGATCTGCGCCCGAAAATCCCGGCGTGCCACGCGCAATCACCGAAGGATTGACGTCGTCGGCCAGCGGCACCTTGCGCATGTGTACCTTGAGGATCTGCTCGCGGCCGCGAACATCAGGCAGCGGCACGACCACCTGACGGTCGAAACGGCCCGGACGCAGCAGCGCCGGATCGAGCACGTCGGGGCGGTTGGTGGCAGCGATTACGATGACCCCCTCGTTGCCCTCGAAGCCGTCCATTTCGACCAGTAACTGGTTCAGCGTCTGTTCGCGCTCGTCGTGACCACCGCCGAGCCCGGCGCCGCGGTGACGGCCAACGGCATCGATTTCGTCGATAAAAATGATGCACGGGGCGTGCTTCTTTGCCTGCTCGAACATGTCGCGCACACGGGAAGCACCTACACCGACAAACATTTCCACAAAGTCGGAGCCCGAAATGGTGAAAAACGGCACCTTAGCCTCACCCGCGATGGCACGTGCAAGCAGCGTCTTGCCGGTGCCCGGCGAGCCGACCATCAATACGCCCCTCGGGATCTTGCCACCGAGGCGTTGGAACTTCGCAGGGTCGCGGAGGAAGTCGACGATCTCGGCAACTTCCTCCTTTGCTTCCTCTACGCCCGCCACGTCGTTGAATGTGACATTGACCTGATCTTCGCCGAGCAGGCGTGCGCGGCTCTTGCCAAAGGACATGGCGCCTCGGCCACCGCCTGCGCCCTGCATCTGGCGCATGAAGTACACCCACACGGCTATCAGCAGCAGCACCGGGAATGAATTGATGAACAGGCTGACCAGGATGTTCTGGCCTTTTGGCGCCGTGGCGCTGATCTGCACCTTGTTCTTTTTCAACTCGCCGATCAGGGCAGTGTTGTCGGTTTCCGGGCTGAGCGTGATGAAACGCTCACCGGTCGAGCGGATGCCTCGAATGCTGTCGGCTTCGAAAACGACCTGCTCGACCTGCCCGGCGCTGACCCAATCGAGAAACGTCGAGTACGGGACCGTGTCGGACTGCCGACCAGTGGTACCGAAACTCTGAAACACCGTCAGCAGCACAATGGCGATGACGATCCAGAGGATAATGTTCTTGGCTAGGTCGTTCACTTTGAAACCCGCGTTGGCGGCCGGATTTCCGGCCCTTCAATGACTTAGACGCTACTATAAACGATAGTTTCTGGCTACCACGTAGATCTCACGACTTTCCGCCCGGGAAGCCGCAGGTTTTCGCAATCGCACTGCGCCGAACCGGGCACGTGCCGCCGCCACCAGCTGGTCCAACCCCGCGCCTTGGAAAACCTTGATGACCAGGCTGCCGCGCGGACCAAGCGCCCGGCAGGCAAAGTCCAGCGCCAGCTCCGCCAGGTGCATTGAGCGCGGTTGATCCACCGACCAATTACCGCTGATATTGGGGGCCATATCAGACATCACAAGATCCGCCGTACGGTCGCCGAGCCGGTTCAAAACCGACTCCATGACCGATTCGTCGCTGAAATCGCCCTGGATGCAGTACACGCCGTCCAGCGGCTCGATCTCGAGCAGGTCCACCGCGATGACCTGACCGCCCCCGCCGACCGCCTGCGCCGCAACCTGGCTCCAGCCACCGGGAGCGGCACCGAGGTCCACCACCACCGCGCCACGGCTCAGCAGCCCGTCGCGCCGTTGTAGCTCGAGCAGCTTGAAGGCGGCGCGGGACCGCCAGCCGTCCTGTTGCGCGCGCCGCACGTAAGGATCCCGGGCCTGGCGCTGCTTCCAGCGGCTGCTGGAGGGCCGCTTAGCCATGGTTGCTCATCGCTGACCGCGGGGACGGCAGGGTGGGTCGCCTGCCTCTCAGCAGTACGTGACTTTGACGATTTCGTAGTTACGCTGACCGCCCGGCGCTGCCACGACGGCAACGTCGCCTTCGCTGCGGCCGATCATGGCACGTGCGATCGGCGAGCTGACGGAGATCCGTCCCGCAGCGATGTCGGCCTCGTCCTCACCAACGATCTGGTAGCGCACCGCGCTGCCGTCCGCCTCATCGACCAGATCGACCGTCGCGCCGAAGATTACGCGCCCGTTGTTGGTCATGCGGCTGACATCGATCACCTCGGCGTTAGCCAGCCGCGACTCGATTTCCAGGATGCGGCCCTCGATGAAACCCTGCTCTTCCTTGGCGGCGTGATATTCAGCGTTTTCGCGCAGGTCGCCATGCGCCCGCGCCTCGGCGATGGCCTTGATGATGCGCGGCCGCGCCTCGGACTTCAGTCGTTTCAGTTCTTCGCGCAGGCGCTCCGCGCCGCGGGCCGTAATCGGCGTCTTTCTCACTGTGCAAGCTCCTTATGCAGATCCTGCAGGCGGTTTACCTCGCCATTGTCGAGGTGATCCAGCGCCATCGTGGTGGCGACCGCGGCGGCCAGTGTGGTGTAGTAAGTCACCTTGTGGCGCACGGCCGCCGTGCGCACCGAATGAGATTCGCGCATCGCCTGTTTGCCTTCCGTCGTATTGACGATCAGCGCGATCTCGTCGTTCTTGATCATGTCGACAATATGCGGCCGGCCCTCGCGCACTTTGTTGACGCGGCGGCAACGCACGCCGCCCGCCGCCAGCGCCATCGCGGTCCCATTGGTGGCGACGACATCGAAACCGCGCTCCTGCAGAATCTCGCCGAGCTTAACGACCCCGGCTTTGTCGCGATCGCGTACCGACAGCAATGCCACGCCGCGGCGCGGCAGAGTCACCCCGGAGGCGAGCTGCGCCTTGGCATAAGCCTCGGCGAAGGAACGACCCGTACCCATGACCTCGCCGGTGGACTTCATCTCGGGGCCGAGGATCGGGTCGGCGTCCGGGAACTTTCCGAACGGGAAAACCGATTCCTTGACTGAGTAGTACGGCGGCACCCGCGCCGGAGCCACCCCCTGCTCCCGGAGCGTGCGACCAGCCATTGCGAGCGCGGCGACCTTCGCCACGGGCAGCCCGATAGCTTTCGACACGAACGGCACGGTGCGCGAGGCGCGCGGATTGACTTCGAGGATATAGATGACTCCGTTCTGTATCGCGAACTGCGTGTTCATCAGGCCGACGACTTTCAGTTCCCGCGCCATGGCTCGCACCTGGCGGGCGAGTTCGTCCTGCACGTCGCGGCCAAGTGTCGCCGGAGGCAGCGAGCAACCTGAGTCGCCCGAGTGGATCCCGGCCTGCTCGATGTGCTCCATGATCCCGGCAATAAACACATCCTCGCCGTCGCATATGGCATCGACGTCGACCTCCACGGCAAGGTCGAGAAACCGGTCCAGCAATACCGGGCTGTCATTCGAGACCGCCACCGCGTTGCTCATGTAGGCGCGCAAGTCATCTTCGCTATGCACAACCTCCATCGCGCGGCCACCGAGCACATAGGACGGCCGCACCACCAGCGGAAAGCCCACCTCGGCGGCAAGCTGCACCGCCTCGTTCTCGGTGCGGGCGGTGCAATTCGGCGGCTGCTTGAGGTTCAGTCGCCTCAACAGCTGCTGAAAGCGCTCGCGATCCTCCGCAATGTCTATGGAATCAGGTGTCGTGCCGATGATGGGCGCACCCGCCGCTTCCAGGGCGCGCGCCAGCTTGAGCGGTGTCTGGCCGCCGTACTGAACGATGACGCCTTCAGGCTTCTCCTTGTCGAGGATCTCCATGACGTCCTCGAACGTCAGGGGCTCGAAATACAGTCGATCGGAGGTATCGAAATCGGTGGAGACCGTTTCCGGATTGCAATTGACCATGATGGTCTCGAACCCGGCCTGCCGCAGCGCGAGCGACGCATGCACACAACAATAGTCGAACTCGATGCCCTGCCCGATGCGGTTCGGTCCGCCCCCGAGGATCACGATCTTGCGCCGCTCGGTCGGCCTGGCCTCGCACTCTTCCTCATAGGTCGAGTACATGTATGCCGTCGAAGTAGCGAATTCCGCGGCGCAGGTATCGACACGCTTGAATACCGGACGCACCCCGGCCTTCAGGCGATGCTGGCGCACCACCCCCTCCTGCACGCCCAGCAGCCTGGCCAGCCGACTGTCGGCGAAACCCTTTCGCTTCAACTGTCGCAACCGCTCCGGCTTCAGATGCCCGAGTCCGCCCTTGCGCACCTGACTCTCGCAGCGCACGAGGTCCTCGATCTGCGCCAGAAACCATGGATCGATACCGGTCAGGTCGTTGACCTCCCGGCAATCGAGGCCTGCCCGGAAGGCGTCCGCGACGTACAGCAGCCGCTCACCGCCTGGCATGCGCAGTTCATGGCGCAGCCGGTCGAGCTCCTCGCCGGCGACAGGCACGGTCATCCGCTCGCTCAGTCCGTCGATTCCCGTCTCCAGGCCGCGGAGCGCCTTCTGCAGCGACTCCTGGAATGTGCGGCCAATCGCCATCACCTCGCCGACCGATTTCATCTGGGTGGTGAGGCGGGTATTTGCACCCGGAAATTTCTCGAACGTGAAGCGTGGTATTTTTGTGACGACGTAGTCGATTGTCGGCTCGAACGAGGCCGGGGTCGCGCCTGCTGTGATCTCGTTACGCAATTCATCGAGTGTGTATCCGACCGCCAGCTTGGCCGCCACCTTGGCGATCGGAAATCCCGTAGCTTTCGAAGCCAGCGCCGAGGAGCGCGACACGCGCGGATTCATTTCGATGACCAGCAGCCGGCCGTCGGACGGGCTCACCGCAAACTGCACGTTCGATCCGCCGGTGTCGACGCCGATGCGGCGAAGCACCGCAATCGACGCATTACGCATCAGCTGATATTCCTTGTCGGTCAGCGTCTGCGCCGGCGCAACCGTGATCGAATCGCCGGTATGCACGCCCATCGGATCGAGGTTTTCGATAGAACAGATGATGATGCAGTTGTCGGCCCGGTCGCGCACCACCTCCATCTCGAATTCTTTCCAGCCAAGCACCGATTCCTCAAGAAGAACCTCGGTGGTCGGCGAAGCCTCGAGGCCACGGGCGACGATTTCCTCGAACTCGTCGCGGTTGTATGCGACGCCGCCACCGCTGCCGCCGAGCGTGAATGACGGACGAATGACGATCGGAAAACCGATCTCCGGCTGGGCACGCAACGCCTCCTCCAGAGAGTGCGCTATCGCCGCACGCGGCACCTCGAGGCCGATCTCCTGCATCGCCTCGCGAAACTTCTCGCGATCCTCGGCGGTCTCGATCGCCTGGCGCGAGGCGCCGATCAGCTCGATGTTATATTTTGCCAGTACGCCTTCGCGCACCAGATCGAGCGCGCAGTTGAGTGCGGTCTGACCGCCCATGGTCGGCAAAAGCGCATCCGGCTTTTCGCGCTCGATGATGCGCGCCACGGTCTGCCACTGCACCGGCTCGATGTAGATCGCATCGGCGAATTCCGGGTCCGTCATGATTGTCGCCGGATTCGAATTGACGAGGATGACGCGGTAACCCTCTTCCCTGAGTGCCTTGCACGCCTGGGTCCCGGAGTAGTCAAACTCGCACGCCTGCCCGATGACGATCGGGCCGGCGCCGATGATCAGCACGCTCTTGATATCGGTGCGCTGCGGCACGGCCTAGCCTCGGGAAGCCAAGGGGCGCGACGACTCGGCGGAAAACCGCGCGTCGGCGTGTGCCGCCATCAGGGCCGTGAACCGCAAAAACAGCCCACTGACGTCGTGCGGGCCGGGACTCGCCTCGGGATGCCCCTGAAAACTGAATGCAGGACAATCGATTCTCTCGATTCCTTGAAGTGACTTATCGAACAAGGAGCGATGCGTCGGCCGTACATTCGGCGGTAAACTCGCTTCGTCGACCGCAAAGCCGTGATTCTGGCTGGTGATGAACACCTGGCCGGTATCGATGTTGACCACCGGATGATTGGCGCCATGGTGGCCAAATTTCATCTTCATGGTGCGCGCACCGCTGGCCAGTGCCAGCAACTGGTGGCCAAGGCAAATGCCAAACACGGGCGTTCCGCTTGCCAGGATCTTGCGGATCGCCTCTATGGCATAACTGCAGGGCTCGGGATCACCGGGCCCGTTAGAGAGAAAAACCCCATCAGGTGCCATGGCCAGCACTTCCTCGGCAGGGGTCAGCGCCGGCACCACCACGACACGGCAATTATTCTCGACCAGCAACCGCAGGATATTGCGCTTGATGCCAAAATCGTAGGCCACCACCTGATACTTGCCGGGGTGCTTGGCGGGCATCTGCGCGCTCGGCGGCCAGTTCTGCCCCATGCCCCACTGGTAGGACTCGTTCACAGTCACCACCCGGGCAAGATCCATGCCGGCCAGACCGGGAAACTTGCGCGCGTGCTCGACGGCAAGCGACTCATCGGCCGCACCCGTCATGATGCAACCGGCCAGCGCCCCCTTGTCGCACAGGATTCGCGTCAGGCGGCGCGTATCTATTTCGGCGATCGCCACCACGTTGGCCCGGCGCAGGAATTCCCCGAGCGGCAACTCGCAACGCCAGTTGCTTGCAACCATCGACAGATCACGGATCACCAGCCCGGCCGCATAGACGCGATCGCTCTCGTGATCGTCGGTATTGGTGCCGGTGTTGCCGATATGCGGATACGTCAGGGTGACGATTTGCCGGCAATACGATGGGTCAGTCAGGATCTCCTGATAACCCGTCATGGCGGTGTTGAACACGACTTCGCCAATGGTCCGACCCGTGGCGCCCACGGATATCCCGTGAAACACCGTACCATCCTCCAGGGCGAGCACCGCTGGGTCCGTCAACTCAGCCACCTCGCATTTTTCAGGCGCATACTCACGGCCGGCAGGATGCTGCGGTGAATGCCGCCTCGCGCCAGGACAATCCAGTGTGGAACCTGGCGCATTCTAAACGAGCCGCCCGGTCGGCACCATCCGCGCCGCAGCCCGTTCACCGCCGGGGCTTCAGGCCCAGGACATCCGCCATCGTGTAATAGGCGGCGGGCTGGCCAAGCACCCAGCGTGCGGCCCGCAAGGCGCCGCGGGCGAAAGTCGTGCGGTCGAGCGCACGGTGGCGCAACTCGATCACCTCCTCGTCCATTGCGAACATCACGTCATGGTCGCCGACGATACTGCCGGCACGCACCGAGGAAAACCCGATGCTGCCTTGCCGGCGCGGAACCCGTGACGAGAAGCGGTCGTAGACGGCCAGATCTTCGAGCCGCTGGCCGAGTTCCTCAGCGACCGCTTCGCCAAGCTGCAGCGCGGTCCCGGATGGTGCATCGACCTTGCGGCGGTGATGAGCTTCGACGATCTCAACATCGGCGTCGGCACCGAGCAGGCGGGCCGCCAGGCGCGCCAACTCGGTAAAGACCAGCACTCCGATGCTCATATTCCGGCCGTAGACCACTGCAATGTGCTGCCCGGCTCGCTCGAGCAATGCCACGTGCTCGGCGGCAAGGCCGGTGGTACCCATCACCAATGCACACCGGCCCTGCAGGCAGGCCTCGATGTTAGCGGCAGCAGCCGCCGGCGCGGTGAAATCGATCGCCACATCGCACTGGCTTACGGCCCGCGCAGCGGAGTCCGTTATCGGCACGTCGAGCCGCCGCACACCGGCTGCGAGGCCAACGTCCTCGCCCAGCAGAGCATGGCCGGGTTCGGCGCAGGCACCGGTTACGGTGCAATCGGAACTGGCCGCCACCAGCCGCGTGACGGCCGTGCCCATGCGCCCCGTGGCGCCGAGTACTGCGATTCGCACAACACGTCCCCCCGCTTCTGGCCGGCTCAGGAGCCTATGTTCTCAAAAAACCGTCGCACGCCGTCGAGCCATGACTTGCTGCGCGGGCGATTCCGGTCCCCGGCGGCAAGCAGAGAATCGTTGAACGCGGTCAGCAGCTTCTTCTGCTCGGGCGTCAGGTTCACCGGGACCTCGACATCGACCCGGCAGTACAAATCACCGACGGCATCGCCGCGCACCGGCCGGATACCCTTGCCGCGCAGGCGAAACACCTTGCCGGACTGGGTTTCCGGCGGAATCTTCAGGGTGACCTCGCCTTCGAGGGTAGGCACCTCGAGCGATCCGCCGAGCGCCGCCGTCGCATAGCTTACCGGCACAACGCAGGTCAGGTCGGCCCCATGGCGTTCGAAAATCGCGTGCGGGCGCACCCGCATCTCGACGTACAGGTCCCCGGGCGGGCCGCCATTCTGCCCGATCTCGCCCTCGCCCGACAGGCGAATCCGGTCGCCGTCATCCACGCCGGCGGGCACCTTCACCGCCAGGGTCTTGTTTCGCGCCACCCGCCCGCGTCCCTGGCACGAAGGACACGGCTGCTCAATCACGCGCCCGGCGCCGTGGCAACTGGGGCAGGTCTGCTGAATGGAGAAAAATCCCTGGCTGACGCGCAGGCTGCCCGAACCGTCGCAACGCCGGCAGCTGACCGGTGTCGTGCCGGGACGGGCGCCGGTACCGCCACAGGATTCACAGGTGACCTGTGACGGGATGGTGATACTGGCCGTGGTGCCGAAGACCGCCTGCTCGAGATCGAGCGTCAGTTCGTAGCGCAGGTCGGCGCCGCGAAACATGCCGCTGCGGCCGCGCCGGCCACCGCCGCCGAAAATGTCGCCGAACACTTCGCCGAAGATGTCGCCGAACGGCTCGCCGGAGCCGAACCCGCCGCGCCGTCCGGCGCCAGCCGCGGGGCCATCCACGCCGGCATGACCGAATTGGTTGAAGGCGGCACGCTTCTGCTCGTCGGACAGCACCTCATAGGCTTCCTTGGCCTCCTTGAAACGTGCCTCAGCCGCCGCATCACCCGGGTTGCGGTCCGGGTGATATTTCATCGCCAGGCGCCGATACGCCTTCTTGATGTCCGCAGCCGATGCGTCCCGGGCGACGCCGAGTACCTCGTAGTAATCGCGCTTGCTCATTAAAGCCTGGACTCACCCGGCCCGGTGCGCAGTCAGCCAGCGCCGGACTTGCCCTTTTTTTCGTCCCTGACTTCCTCGAACTCGGCATCCACCACGCTCGAATCGCCGCCCGCGGGGCCGCCGCCGGCCGGCCCCTGCCCGGAAGCCTGCTGGGCCTGTTCATAGGCTTTTTGCGCCAGGCCGGCAGCCGCCTCGGCGAGTTGCCGGGTTTTCGTTTCGATCACACCCTGGTTGTCGCCCTTCAGCGCGCTGCGCAGATCGGCAAGCGCTGACTCGATACGCGCCCGTTCATCGCCGGACACCTTCTGGCCCAGGTCATCAAGCGATTTCTGCGTTGCGTGCAGCAGCGCGTCGCCCTTGTTGCGCGCCTCGACCAGTTCGCGAAACTTGCGGTCCTCCTCGGCGTGCGCCTCGGCGTCGCTCACCATGCGCTTGATCTCGTCCTCGGACAGACCGCTCGATGCCTTGATGACGATCTTCTGCTCACGGCCCGTCGCCTTGTCCTTCGCCGAGACGTGCAGGATGCCGTTCGCATCGATGTCGAAAGTCACCTCAATCTGCGGCATACCGCGCGGCGCGGGCGGGATATCGCTCAGGTCGAAACGGCCCAGGGACTTGTTGTCGCTGGCACGCTGGCGCTCACCCTGCAGCACGTGAATGGTTACCGCCGTCTGATTGTCGTCCGCCGTCGAGAACACCTGGGTGGCCTTGGTCGGGATGGTGGTGTTCTTTTCGATCAGCTTGGTCATAACGCCGCCGAGCGTTTCGATGCCGAGCGACAGCGGTGTCACGTCGAGCAGCAGGACATCTTTCACTTCGCCGGAAAGCACGCCGGCCTGAATCGCCGCGCCGATCGCCACCGCCTCGTCCGGATTGACGTCCTTGCGCGGTTCGCGACCGAAGAAGTTTTTCACCGCCTCCTGCACCTTTGGCATACGGGTCTGGCCGCCGACCAGAATGACGTCCTGGATGTCGCCAACCTTCAGTCCGGCGTCGGACACGGCGATGCGGCACGGCTCGATCGTCTTGGCAATGAGGTCATCGACCAGCGATTCCAGCTTGGCACGCGTCAGCTTGATATTGAGATGCTTCGGACCGCTGGCATCGGCGGTTACGTACGGCAGATTGACCTCCGTCTGCTGCTGCGAAGAAAGCTCGATCTTGGCCTTCTCCGCCGCCTCCTTCAGGCGCTGCATGGCGAGCGGATCCTTGCGGATGTCGATGCCACTTTCCTTCTGGAACTCCCCGGCCAGGTACTGGATGATCCGCGCATCGAAATCCTCGCCGCCCAGGAAGGTATCGCCATTGGTCGCCAGAACTTCGAACTGGTGCTCGCCGTCGATCTCGGCGATCTCGATGACCGAGATATCGAAAGTGCCGCCACCAAGATCGTACACGGCGATCTTGCGATCGCCGCGCTGCTTGTCGAGGCCATAAGCGAGTGCCGCGGCGGTAGGCTCATTGATGATGCGCTTGACGTCGAGGCCCGCGATGCGCCCGGCATCCTTGGTGGCCTGGCGCTGCGAATCGTTGAAATAGGCCGGTACCGTGATCACCGCCTCCGTTACCGGTTCGCCGAGATAGTCCTCCGCCGTTTTCTTCATCTTCATCAGCACGCGGGCGGAAATCTCCGGCGGGGCCATTTTCTTGCCGGCCACCTCGACCCATGCGTCGCCGTTGTCCGCGCGGACGATCTTGTAGGGCACCATGGACATGTCGCGGCGCACGACCTCGTCCTCGAATCGGCGTCCAATCAGGCGCTTGGCCGCAAACACCGTATTGGCCGGGTTGGTTACGGCCTGGCGCTTGGCCGCCTGCCCTACGAGGACCTCGCTGTCCTTCGTGAATGCGACGATCGAGGGCGTGGTGCGATCACCCTCGCTGTTCTCGATCACCTTGGGCTGCTTGCCCTCCATGATCGCCACGCAGGAGTTGGTGGTCCCGAGATCGATGCCAATGACTCTGGCCATGCTGTGCTCCGAAAAACTATTGAGAGAAACCTGTTAATGGGGAAAATTCCGCGAATTTCAAGCCGCCCCGCCATCCGCCCCGGGAGCGCCCTCGGCGTCAGGTTCCGGGCTGCTGCCAGACACGACCACCCGGGCGGGCCGCAGCAGCCGCCCGTTCAGCTGATAGCCCTTCTGTACCACCGCGACCACGGCGCCGGGCGCCTGCCCCGCCACCGGCTGAATGCTGATCGCCTCGTGCAATTGCGGATCGAACGGCTGTCCGACCGGGGCCACCTCCTCGACTCCGAACCGCTCCAGCGCGCTGCGCAGCAATCGCAACGTTGCCCTCTTGCCTTCCAGCAGGCTCTCGGCAGACGCATTCGTCCCCGCCTCCAGCCCCATTTCCAGGCTGTCCAGGACGGGCAGCAGCTCGCCCGCCAGGCGCTCCACACCGAACCTGCGTGCCTGTTCGATGTCGCGCGAAGCACGCTTGCGGACGTTTTCCAGCTCCGCGACGGCCCGCAGGTACTTATTCCAGTTCTCGCGTGCCATGGCCTCCGCCTGACTCACGGACTCCTGCAGGCTGGCGAGCTCTGAAGCCTGGGCAGCCGGCTCGGCCGGCTCGGCAGCCGGTTCGGCCGGCGACTGCTCGATTTCTGTCATGGAATCCTCCGTGCGACAGGATGCCGGCAGGGCGATCAACGGCCCCGCTGGCGTTCGCTGTTGTGCATTGTCAGGGCTGCTGGCCGGAATTCAAGGCGCTGCCCATCAACCGCGCGGTAATGTCCACGATCGGGATGACCCGCTCGTAGGCCATACGGGTTGGCCCGATCACGCCGAGCACGCCGACGATCTCGTCGTTTACCCGATAGGGCGCCGTAACGATGCTGCACTCATCGAGGATCCGGTAACCGGACTCCTCGCCGATGAAGATCTGCACACCCTGCGCTGCAATACTGCGGTCGAGCAGATTCAGGATTTCGCGCTGCTGTGAGAAAAGCTCAAAGAGCTGCCTCAGTTTCTCCACGTCCGACAGCTGCTCAAATTCCATCAAACGGGTCTCACCCGCGAGCACCAGTTCGGAGGCTTCCGGCTCGATCTCGATGGCCCGCTGCGCGATGTTGACCGCGTCGATCATGAGCTGATTCATGGTCTCCCGCGTCGACTGGAGTTCCTCGACCATGCGGGCGCGAATACTGCGCAGGTCCTGACCGACGAATCGTTCGCTGAGATAATTCGCTGCCCGGCGCAGCTCGCTCTCGCTGTAGTCGCGATCCATGTGCAGGATGCGGTTCTGCACCTCGCTGTCATTGACGACCAGGATGGCCAGGACGCGATGATTGGACAGCGGCAGAAATTCGATTTGCCGCAACGTCAGCTGCTTCTGCCGGGGCAGCGTCACCACGCCCGCCATGCGGGTCAGCGCCGACAATGCGCTCGATGCCGCGGCCGCCACTGCCTTGGCATCCCCGCTGGCCTCTTCCACCAGCTGGTTCTGCAGGCGAGTGATCTCGGCAATGGCCAGGGGTTGCAGCTGCAGCAGCGTGTCCACGAAAAAGCGGTAGCCCCGTGCCGTCGGCACGCGTCCGGCGGAGGTATGCGGGGCCGAGACGAATCCCAGCTCTTCGAGATCCGCCATCACGTTGCGAATCGTCGCCGGGCTCAGGTTCAGCCCCGAGGAGCGCGACAGCGTGCGCGAACCGACCGGCTGCCCCTCACGGATGTACTGCTCGACCAGCGCGCGCAGGATGTAACCCGCGCGGTCGGACGGGATCTGAATTGAGCGGTCGGTACCCATGGCGGTGCGTCGCGGTAAATCCGCGACAGACATCCGGAATCGCGGCTTTCAGAAGCTAACAACCGCTTTTGCGAGGTGTCAAGCCGCACGGTCCGCAGCAGGAATTCCGGGAGCCGCCGCAAGGCTTGCCGGCGCGAATGCACGACCTGTAATGTTGCTGCTGCCGAGCCCCTGGAATTCTCATAACCCGATGGCCCGAAGCTCGGCGGGCCGGGAGGCGGTTGTTGAAAGATCTCAGGTTTCCGACCGTCGTTCTCGTGGGCAACCCCGCTGACCCTCGCCTGGTGGATTCGCTCGGCCTGCTGGCGCAACACCTTGCCGCCCAGGCGGTCAAGGTGTTCATCGCTGACACCATTCCCGCCCGCGCCGTTCCGGCTGCGGTGCGCATTCCGGAGAGCGAACTGGCGACCCGCGCCCGCCTCATGATCGCCGTCGGCGGCGATGGCACCATGCTCTACGCGGCCCGGCGCATCGCCGGGCGCAAGGTTCCGCTGCTCGGCATCAACCGCGGGCGACTCGGCTTTCTTGCCGATCTTGGTCCTGCCGAGATGTTTGCGCGTCTCGACGAAATACTGCGTGGCGAGTATGAGAGCGACTCGCGCCTCCTGCTGAGTAGCGAGATGATCGCCCAGGACGGGACGGTCGCTACCGGCCTCGCTCTGAACGACGTGGTCGTCATTCGCCACGACCCCGGGCGGATGCTCGAGGTGCAGACGTTCGTCAACGGCCGCTACCTGAACACACACAGCGGCGATGGCTTCATCGTCGCGACGGCTACCGGCTCCACTGCCTATGCGCTCAGCTGCGGTGGTCCTATCGTCGACCCTTCGCTCGATGCCATCCTGCTCGTACCCATCTGCCCGCACACATTGAGCGAGCGGCCGATCATTGTGCCGGCGACGGCCGTGATCGAAATCCGGCTGCGCGAGGCGCACCCGGGACTGGCCGAGGTGAGCTGCGACGGCGAGGTCGTCGGGCAACTGACCGCAGGGCGCGCGGTGATGGTCCGGACTGCCCGGGAACGCATCGAGCTCATTCATCCGCGCGGCTACGATCACTTTCACATTCTGCGCAGCAAGTTGCGCTGGGGCCGCGACAGTCACCGACGCTCAGGTGACCTCCAGGAGGCGTGATCGGGCGGTGCTGACTCACCTGCAGATCCGCAACCTGGCCGTCATCGACGAAGTCGATCTGGATCTCGAGCCGGGCTTTACCGTTCTCACCGGCGAGACTGGCGCGGGCAAGTCGATGCTGGTCGACGCCCTGGCGCTGGCACTCGGGGAGCGCGCCGACAGCAGCAGCGTCCGCCCCGGGGCCCAGCGCGCCGAAATCCTTGCCACTTTCGATATTACAAACCGCCGCGACATCGCCGCCTGGCTGCGCGAACGGGACCTCGACATCGACCGCGCCGCGGAATGTCAACTTCGCCGCGTTGTCACCAGCGAGGGCCGCTCGCGTGGCTATCTGAACGGCCAGACCGTGCCAATTGAGATGTTGCGCGATCTCGGCGAACAGCTGGTGGAAATCTGCGGGCAGCACGCGCATCAATCGCTGCGCCATCGCGCAGCACAGCGTGCGCTACTCGATGCGCACGGCGGTCACGATGCACTTGTGGCAGCGATGGCGGCTGCACACGGCGCGTGGCGAACCGCCGATACCCGGCTCCGCGCGCTCGACGGCAGCCGCAGGGAGCGCGAGGCGCGCTGCGAACTGCTGCGCCACCAGGTGCGGGAGTTACAGGCGCTGAATCTCCAGCCCGGCGAGCCCGAGGCCCTTGAGCAGGAGCATCGGCTGCTGGCCAACCGGGAGCGGATCGCCAGCGGGCTGGACGTTTGCCTTACGCGCCTGTACGACGCTGAACATTCCGCCGCACACGACGACATCGGCGCGAGCCGCCGTGAGCTCGGGGCATTGAGCGAACTCGACCCGCTGCTTGCCCCAGCCGCCGCGCTGCTCGAACAAACCGAAATCCAGGTTGCCGAGGCGGTTGAACTGATTCGCAAGCGTTTAGCCGCATTGGAGCACGATCCCTCGCGACAGGAAGAAATAGAGGCGCGGCTTGCCGCTGTCCAGGATCTTGCGCGCAAGCATCGCGTGCGCCCCGAGGAACTGCCAGCCCGGGCTGAGGCCATGGCCAACGAACTGGCGGCGCTTATCGGAAGCGAATCGCATACTGCAGAACTTCGCGACCAGGTGGCTGAGCGGCGGCACGCGATGCTGGCCGCGGCAGCCCGCCTGACGGATGCCCGGCGCCAGGCAGTTCGCTCGCTCGCCAAGGCGGTGAATGAGAACCTCGCCAGACTGGGCATGCCGTCCAGCGAATTTGCCGTCAGGCTGGAGGATCTCCCCGCCGAGCGGCCCGGCCCCGGCGGGGCTGAACAGGTCGAGTTCCTGGTAAGCACAAATTCCGGCCATCCACCCGGCCCGATCTCGCGCATTGCATCGGGCGGCGAGCTCTCGCGGCTCAGCCTGGCGATCCAGCTCACGGCCATGACAGCGCTCGGCACACGAACGCTGGTGTTCGACGAGGTGGACGCCGGCATCGGCGGTGGCGTCGCCGAGATCGTCGGTCAGTCCCTGAAACGCCTGAGCCGCGGCACGCAGGTACTCTGCGTGACCCACCTGCCGCAGGTTGCCAGCCAGGCCGACGGACACCTGGCAGTGAGCAAATTCAGCACTGGCGGCCAGACCCGAACGGCCATCAAGGTGCTCGACACCGAGGCTCGGGTCGAGGAAATTGCCCGCATGCTGGGTGGCGTGCGAATCACCGAGCGGACCCGCGCGCACGCCAGCGAAATGCTGGCGACGGCGCGGCGGCGGCGGGCCGGCTGATCTCCGCGCGCCGTGAACCGGAATCGCCGATGCTTTATCATCGATCGCCGCGCCTTGCCACTGTGCGATGAGTTGACTGAGATGACCGACGCCTCGCATCACACCCGCCGTCGCCTGCTCGCCGCGCTCGCCGCACTGACGCTTACCGGCTGCGTCTACCGGGTCGACGTTCAGCAGGGCAATCTGCTCGACGAGGAAGACATCGACAGCGTGCAGGTCGGCATGACCCGCAGCCAGGTCAGATTCCTGCTCGGCACACCGGTGATCGAGGATTCGTTCCAGCACGACCGCTGGGACTATGTCTACTACTTCCGGCGCGGCAGCAGTAACCGCGAGGAGAAACGCTGGCTCATCGTCTGGTTCGACGGCGACAAAGTAAAGGAAATGCAGCGCGATGTGCCCTTCGCCGGCCAGTGAGCCGGCGTCGCCGGACTGCTCAGCCGTGCACCAGCTTCGCGCGTTTCACAAAAGCGTCTACCAGCTGATTGCAGAGCACCTCGAACACGGGGCCGAGCAGCATGTCTTTCGTGCGACTGTCGAACTCGAACGACAGGTCGAGTTCCACCCGGCAACCGCTGTCACCAAGGGGCGCAAATGT
>CAYOFE010000037.1:0-14669 GCA_964403135.1 uncultured Chromatiaceae bacterium
CTAGCCTACCGCACCCGCGGGAAAAAGGGGACAGGTTGCTTTTTTGCAGTCGCGGAAAAGTAACCTGTCCCGCTCAGCCCGGCGCATGCCGCCACCGCGTGGCCGGCTGGGGATAGACGGCCGTGCACGCATCGTCTACGTGTAAGTACTCACGTTACCGGGCGAGCCGTAGTAATCGTCCGATGCACAACTGACAGCCACAATGCGACTGCAGCGGTGAATGCGATCCGCCAGCCGTGGCTCATTCGGCGTCCTCCCCTGCGGTCGCGGCCCGTTCCAGCAGTCCGCCCGGGGCGCCGCCGGGAGCGGCGATCACGGCCAGTCGGCCCTGCGCCAGGTCGCTGCGCGGCGCGACGAGGGTCTACCCGCCGAGTGTCCCCGCCCGGTCCACCTGGTCCGCGCATAGCCCCGCGCCAGCAACAGGAAATGCGACACCGGGAAGTTGCCGTCCGGCGAGCGGCCGGCCATGGACGTAGGCGAGCGCATAGGGACGCCCGTCGCTATCCAGCGTGCGAAACGACCAGCCGAACATCTTCGGCAGTCGGCGGGTTATTCAGGGGTGTAGTGACGGGCGGCCCGGCCAGCAGCGGCCCGGCAGCCGCAAGCGGCAGCACCACGAGCAGACGGGGCAGTGCGGAGCATCGCAAATCACCCAACATTATTTTAAGGATACAGCGGAAAGGCGCGCCGCTGGTGAACCTCTACGTGGGCCGACGGGTAGAATGGCCGCTGGAGAGCCAGTGATGACGTACCTGATCCGCCGCAAGGAACTGCTCACCGGCGAAGTCCGCCGGATTCTCACCGAGCAGAACCGCCGGGCCCGGGTGCTGCTCGAGCACTGGCAGCAGAACCCGCGGGAACGCGTGCATTCCGCCCGGCAGGCGTTCAAGCGCCTGCGCGCGCTGCTGCGCCTCATCCGTCCGGGCGCGCGCTACGTCTACGAGGTGGAGAATCGTTTCTACCGTGACCTGGCGCACAGCCTCGCCTATGTGCGTGACACCGAAGCCGTCATCGAAGCGCTGGCCGTGCTGGAGACGAATGTCACGGACCCGGAGTCGCGCGAATCGTTGCAGTTACTGCGCACCGGCCTCCAGCAGCGCGCGGCGCGGGAACTGGCCGATCCCGTGCTCGATGTGCCGCGGCGCGTGCAGACAGCCTGCGATGCGCTGCGGGATGCCGCCGGGCGCCTGCGCCGTACGCCGCTGCCCGACGTGAACCGGAAGGTTCTGCGATCAGCGGTGCGCAAGACGCTGCGGCGCTGCGAGGCGGGCTTCGGGCAGGTGCTCATCACCGGCGCGGCGGCGGATTTTCACGCCTGGCGGCGGGACGTGAAGTACGCCTATCATCAGACACGGCTCATGCAGGAGTTGATGCCCGAGTGGGCTGCATCTCATGGGCCCCTGCTCGCGCGGCTCGGAGAACTCCTCGGTCACAGCCAGGACCTGACCGTGCTGGACGCGTTACTACGGGAACAGCCGGATGAGCTCGGGCTGGATCGTCGCATGCAGCATCTGCGTGAGGTCATCCGCAATTGCCAGCGCACCTTGCAGGAGCAGGCGCGGCAGCTGGGGGCGCAGATCTTCCTGCAACCGGTCAGGGAACCGCGTGCGCCGGCCGAGCCGGAACCTGGCGTTGCGGTGGACACGCCATCACCAGCCGCCGGCAATGCTGCCCCCGTCGAAGCACCCCCGGCCGAAATCGCCAGGCTACCGGCGAACGTGGTGGACTTCGCCTCCCGGAAAACCAGCAGCGACGAAACGAGCTGACCTCGGTGCCGGTGTACAGTTTCTTTAGTTTCGCGGCTAAGCCGCGAAACTAAAGAAACTGTACACCGGCACCTTAGCGAGCTTTTATTTCGGGCGCTTCAGCGCGGCGGCGAATCCGCGTTGCAGGATACCTTCGATCTCGCTGGCGGGCACTGCCGGGCTGAACAGGAACCCCTGTCCGTAATCGACGCCAGCAGCGCGAAGAAAAAAGGCCTCCTCCCAGGTCTCCACGCCCTCGGCCACGGTGCGCATGTGCAGGGCTGCCGCCAGGCCGACGATCCCGCGCAGCATGCGCGCCGCAGTGCGGTTCTCCAGCACGGGCAGCAGCAAGGCCCGATCGATCTTGAGAATGTCGAGATCCAGCCCGACGAACTGCGAGAGCCCGCTGTGGCCGGTGCCAAAGTCGTCAACCGCCACGGCAATGCCGAGGGCGCGCGCCGTAGCCGTCGCTGCCCGCCCGACTTCGGTGAGCGCCTGCCGCTCGGTCAGCTCCACCACCAGGCGCGGCAGCCAGGGTCCGAACTTCAGCTCAGCGATGATCGGACCAATACGGCCTGTACCGAGGACCGCCGGCGGAATATTAACGCTCACGTAGACGGTGGGATGCCGCTCGAACAAGGGGACAATGTCGCCGCGGATCGACTCGAGCAGGCGGCGAATCAGCGCATACTGGACCTCAGGTTCGCGCTCGAGCTCGTCCATCAGCGCACCAGCCGATCGGACCGAGCCGTCGGTGGCCACCTGCCGGCTCAAAGCCTCGAAGCCAGTCACCTGGCCCGAATCGAGGTCCACGATCGGCTGATACCAGGTCGTGAGCGCAGCGAGCCGCCTGTCAGTCATGTCGCGCTCCCGCGATACGTTCAATCGCTCCGGTGGCCAGTTCGGCAGGTGCTTCATACGTCGAAAAATCGGCGGTTGGCGCGCCGGCGGGCGCCTTGACGTCGAAGTGCGGCGGTGCCTTGACGTTGCGCGCGTCGAGTTCGCTATAGGTCGGCCGCGGTGGCTCGGCAGTCGCGAGCGTGATGCGGTCGAGTACCGGTTCGCTGCCATGGGCAGCTGCCTGCATGGCCAGCATCACGGTGGCCACCGCTGTCGCATTGACCCGAAGATTCGAATGGGCCTGCATTGTATTGTTATCTTCTTCGGATGTCACACGTTACTCTGCCGCCCGATGCCGGTAAAGTCGCGCCTTCCAGGACGGTAAAGGCTATGTCCTCGCCTCCAACGCGCGTATACCGGGTCTGGCGAGGCAACGTGGCTTTACACGGGCAGCGGGCGCAGAACGGCCAGCGGTATGCCTCGTTCGTCGCGATTTCCAAACGGGATAGTCAGTTTTTGCCAAATTACACGAAAGGTAACTGTCCCCCTACAGTTCTTTCTCAATCGGGAGCAAGGCGATGACCCAGGCGGTGAAGCGCCGCCAGCTTGAAACGTCCGGATCGGTGTCGCGCACCACCGGTTGACCCCCCTCGCCCTGCGCGCGCCACACCAGTTCCAACGATCGCCCGTCCTCGGTCGCAACGCATGGGTATAGTGCCGGGGGGTATAGTGCCGGTGTACAGTTTCTTTAGTTATTACCACCAATCCAATAACTAAAGAAACTGTACACCGGCACCTTCATCTCTCCAGCTGCGATACTGACCCTGCTGTAGCGCAAGTAGCAGCCAGCGATCACTTCGGCTGGGGCGGCGGAGGCGGCAGCCGGCTCGGCAGGTCGGTCATCAGCAGCGCGACGGCGGCGTCGATGGCTGGCCCCGGGTTCTTCATGGACTCCTTCTTGATCCGCCCCTCGCCGACGGCCTGCCAGATCAGCGCCCTGCGTCGTGCATCGACCACGTCGATGATCAGCGTCCCTGACTTGTAATAGGTGGTCTGGATGTCCGCCGGGTAGCCGGCCCACGCACCGTAGGAGCGGTAACCGTAGTAGCCGCGGTAACCGACGCCGGGCGACGGCGAACCGCTGATATTCACCCGTTCCTGAATGTTGAGCTGGAAATTCAGCAGCAGTTCGGGCGCCGCTGCGTCGTAGGCATAGCCGCGCGCCTCCATCTCGCGGCGCGCCGTGTCCTTGATGCGCGCGGTGACGAGCGTCGAGTAGCCGGACTTGTCCGTAGCGAGTGGCTCGAAGAATCCGAAGGTCCGGTACGAAGCGACGTTGACTGCCGGATCGGCGTCCACCCGGACGTCCGGACCGCCGGCACAACCAGCCAGCACCGTGCAAAAAGCGATGACAAGCGATTGAAACTCCGCATTCCGCATGAGTGATCTCCCGAACTGCCGGATAAGCGAAAGTGTGCGCCTCGCCCGCGCAGTCCGGCAAGTTCGCGCCGCGGCGCCTGCAGCCCGCGCGAGCCTCGACGCGGACGGCCGGATCCGTCGGGGCATTGGTTCTGATCGTGTGTCCGATCTTTGCCATGACGCGTCAGGCGCTGCCACTCTGAGCAGCATGAGTGAGGCCATGCTGGCTGCCAATGCCATGGCTCTGGCAAGATAACGAGCCACGCCATCAAGATCCAAGCTGCCCGTTTAACGAGGAGCTGACCCCTTGCATTGCGCCCTGATCGTGGCCCTGAGCGGCTTGCTGGCCACCGTGGCCGGCTGCACGAAAGAGGCGCCGCCGCCAGCTCCCGCGGCCGTCAAGGCGGCGACCGTGCTGCAGAAGGATGTGCCTGTCTACGTCGAGGCGATCGGCCAGACCCGGGGGTCCACCGAGATCGAGGTGCGGGCCCGGGTCGAGGGCTTCATCCAGACGGTGAATTTCCAGGAAGGCAATCCGGTTCGCAAGGGCCAGCTGCTTTACACGATCGACCCCAGCCCTTTCGAAGCCGCGCTCGCCCAGGCGAAGGGCAGGCTGGCGGAGGCTGAGGCGCTCGGCGGCGGCTGGCCGAGCGATTCCGGCGTGATGCCGGTGTCGGCGCCCGCACGGCCGCCCAAGTAGCCACCGAAATCGGGGTGAGACTTCGTATCTGAAGGTGCCGGTGTTACGGTTTCGGTTACTGGTGTTGGCCGTCAACGGTAAAACGCATAACAGCGGCGAGATACCGAAACCGTAACACCAGCGCCGTTATTCGGTTTCCAGCGTCTTGCGCGCCAGCGCCAGCTCCTGACGCTTGGCTTTGCTGACCACCGGATAGTGGAGCTTGAGGTTCGCCATCGCGTCCACCACGGCCGCGGCGACCACCAGGCGCGTGAACCACTTGTTGTCGGCGGGCACCACGTACCAGGGCGCGTGCTCCGAGGCCGTGTTACGGATAGCCTGCTCATAGGCGTCCTGGTATTCCGTCCAGTGCCCGCGCTCGGCGACATCCGAGGCAGAGAACTTCCAGTTCTTTTCGGGGTTATCGAGCCGCTCCATAAAGCGGCGCCTCTGCTCGGCTTTCGAGACGTGCAGGAAGAACTTCAGGACCTTGATGCCGTTGTTGTCGAGGTAAGTCTCGAAGCCGCGGATGTCCTCGTAGCGCTGGTCCCAGATTTTCTTTGTTATCAAAGACGGATGCAGCTTCTGGCGCGCCAGCAGCTCCGGGTGCACCTTCACGACAAGCACTTCCTCGTAGTACGAGCGATTGAAAATGCCGATCTGGCCGCGTGCCGGGACGTTGCGCACGTAGCGCCAGAGGTAGTCGTGGTCAAGCTCCTCGCTCGAAGGCTGCTTGAACGAGGTGACGGTGCAGCCCTGCGGGTTGATCCCCGAGGTGACATGCTTGATGGTGCCGTCCTTGCCGGCGGCGTCCATCGCCTGGAAGACCAGCAGCAGCGCCCAGTGGTCCTGCGCGTAGAGCATATCCTGCTGCTCGGCGAGCCACTCTACCCCGCGC
Source organism: uncultured Chromatiaceae bacterium (assembly GCA_964403135.1). Taxonomy (GTDB): domain Bacteria; phylum Pseudomonadota; class Gammaproteobacteria; order Steroidobacterales; genus QUBU01. Next base: position 5,582 of record CAYOFE010000037.1, read on the forward strand.
GCCAGCATCTCCGTCGCTTCCGGCTTGTCCGCAGACTTCAGGTCCCCCGTATCGCCGGGGTCGACATCCTTCAGCCGGAACCCCTTGCCGCGGATGATGCGATACGGTTCGATGAATTCTTCGACGCGCTTCAGTTGTGATTTCTTCATCACGCGTCTCCTCCGCTTTTCTTGCTGGTGCCGCGGCCTGGCGCCGGCGGCGCGGCCCTGCCGCCCGCGCGGGCCCTGTCCACGCGCTCGGCGATGGCGTCGGTGATGAGCTCCGTCTCCTTCGGTCCGATCCGGTCGATGGCCTTGTTGAGCGAGCTGAACGTCGCCATCACCAGGCTGCGCAGCTTGCGGAAGCCGATCGGGTTCCTGGTGCCGCAAACCGTGTCGTCGTTCTTCAGAATTCGATCGATGACGCCTGTATCGCGCAGCCGCACGTCGCAGGTCACCGAGAGGCGCAGCAGCTCGTCGGCAATCGAATCGAGATGACATGCCCAGGCGGGGTGCTTGGTCTCGGTCATCACGGATCCTCTTCGTGGGACGTTCCCGGTACGATATCACAGCCATCCGACGCTCGATTGACGGCCGGGCGGCGCGCGCCAGCGCCCCGCAAGCCGAAGCGCGGCCGGAATCCGCTAAGCTATCGCCGCCGGCCAAGCCTCCTGGCCCGCTGACGCCATAACACCAACCGCGAGGAATACGCGCTCATGCTCCCCAGACCACCGAAGGGCCGGCACACCGGCCGCTGGCTGTTGCCGCTTCTTGCGTGCCTGCCCGCAGCCGCGCTCGCCGACAAGACCGACGTCATCTACATGCGCAATGGCGACCGCGTCACCTGCGAGATCAAGCGGCTGGAGCGCGGCCAGCTGAAGGTGTCCACCGACGGCATGGGCACGGTATACATCGAGTGGGAGGACATCGCACAGCTCGTCAGCAAGGAGTTGTATATCGTGGAGCTCCAGGACGGCAAACGAGTGCAGGGCACTGGCGATGCCGTTCGACGACGGCACGCTGCTGGTGACCGGCGAGAGCGAATCGCGGCGGATCGAGATGGCGAATATCGTCTGGATCGACCCTCTGAAGCTCGATGACAACATCATGAAGCGCTGGGACGGTTCGGTCAGCGCGGGCTTCGACACCACCAAGGCGAGCAACATCACCTCGCTGACCGCCAATTTCGATGCGCGGCGGCGCGCCGAGAAATTCCTGCTGATGTTCGATGGCTCGTGGTACTCGCGTTCCCAGGACGAAGCCGAGGACACCACGCGCGCGACGTTCACCACGACTTACCGGCGATTTCTCGAGGAACGGTGGTACTGGGCGCTGCTCGGTGGACTCGAGCGCAACGATGAGCTTGGTATCGACCTGCGCACGCTCGCCGGCGCTGGCTATGGGCGCTTCCTGTTCCAGACCGGGCGCAGCTTCTGGTCCGCAACGGCGGGGGCGGTCGTCAACCGCGAGGAGCGCGCCGGCGGCGAGGACGCCGAGACGAACGTAGAGGGCCTTCTCACCACGGACTTTGAGTTCTTCACCTACGACACGCCGAAGACGACGATCGGCACCGACCTGACGGTCTTCCCGAGCTTCACGGAATCCGGGCGCTGGCGCGGCAATCTCGATCTGTACGTGAAGCGCGAGCTGATCGAGGACCTGTTCGTCGAGTTGAGCCTGTACGACTCCTACGACAGCGAGCCGCCGATCGAAGGCGAGAAGAACGACTACGGCATCGTCACCAGCCTCGGCTATACGTTTTGAAGGTGCCGGTGTACAGTTTCTTTAGTTTTCGGGCCGTTTTCCGGCCTGGCTAACGCGCCTGCGGCCGCTATTCTGGGCGCATGCCGCGCAAGCCGCGAATTCATGCCCCGGGCCTGCTCTATCATGTGATTCTGCGCGGCAATAACCGCCAGAACGTCTTCTTTCGCGACGCCGACTACGTGGCGTGGGAGTCGTTGCTGGTAGAAGCCCTCGACCGCTACAGCGCTCGCCTGCACTGCTATTGCTGGATGACAAACCACGTGCACTTCGTCGCGCAGGTCGGTGAGACCCCGCTTGGCGCCGTGGTTCGCCATGCAGCGACGCGATACTCACGGAACATCAACCTGATGCAGGGACGCACCGGCCACCTGTTTGAGCGCCGGCATCGGGCGATTGTCGTCACGGAGGATCGCTACCTGATGGGCCTCGTGCGATACATTCACGCCAATCCGGTCCGTGCCGGATTGGTCACCGATGTCGACGAGTATCGCTGGAGCAGTCATCAGGTGTATGCGGGCTTCCGCCGGTGCGGTTGGCTCGCGACGGACACCGTACTGCAAGCGTTCGGTAAGACACAGACAATCGCTCGCCGCAACTATCTGGCATTCATGGGGGCCCATGTAGAGGACGATCTGTCACGGTACCGCCAAAGTGCAGACGAGCCCCCAGCCAGAGGCACGGACGCGCGGGGTGCCGACAAGACGAACAGCCGTCATGATCGTCATAGGCAGTCGCCGGCGCTGGAAGAAATCGTTCGTCGCCACTTGCAGCAGGCCGGATTGACCGAGGCGCAACTCACCGGCCCCAGCCGATGTCGTGCCATTACTCGAGTCAGAACGGATATTGCAGTGGCTGCCTTACGGGAAGGTAGCGCGAGCCTTGCCGGCCTGGCACGCCGCCTGAATCGCTCCGAATCGGCTCTTTGTCAGGCCGTCACGGCGCGAAAGAAAAGTCGCGGCCAATAACTAAAGAAACTGTACACCGGCACCGTTTATCCGTTTATCTGTCCGCTCGGTGCTGCGGGCGCCGGACATGTCGCGCGAGGACAGCGATGAAGTTCCACCCACACCCAGATCGCGGGCGCCGGAGCCATCCCGCGTGGTCGCTTGCCCCGCTTCGCCCGCGGCCTGACGGGACGCCTCGTCGAGGCTCGGCAGGCGCGAGCGATCGGCGTTACCGGCCGAACCCGACTGGCCCTCGCGGGCGCTGGCCTGCTCGCCGGATGACTTGACGTCTTCCCAGCCGCCCTCGCCGTACTTCTGCCAGCCCTCGTCGGTGCGCTTGTAAACCTCGCCATCCTTTGCGGCATACAGATCATCCGAGCCGGCTTTCCTCGCCGTTGTCAACGTTTCGCCGCTTTCGGTGGTCACCTGCCGCGCCACGCCCTGATCGGTTCGCACCATCTCGGTGGTCGCTGACCGGTCGCCACGACTGATCTCGCCGCTGCCGGTCACCTTGCTGTCGCTGACCTCGCGATTGATCGTGCCGGTGGTGCCGCGCGAAGTGGCGAAATCCGTTGTGCCCGAACCGTTCTGCCAGTCGGACTGGGTGTACACCCAGTCGTCGTCGCGCTTGACCAGCGTTTCGCCCCAGTAAGAGTCCTCGCTGCGATACCGGTTGGTGGCGACACCAGTGCCGGTACGCGGGTTGTAGCCGATGGCCTGGCCGGCCATTTCGTCACTGTCCCAGACGGCGCGGCCCCGGGCGTAGGTGCCGGTATCGGGGTTGTACATCGCTGCGCGGCCCGCTCCGCCATAAGGACCATAGACCGCTTCGGCGCCGCCGTACGTGCCGGTCTGCGAGTTGTACCAGGTGCCGCGGCCATAGCTCACCGGGTAGTAGTAGTAATAGGGGTAGTACGCCCCGTAATAGACATACGGCGGGTAATACCAGCCCGTGCCGTACACGATTGTGGTACCCGTCGAATACACGCCGGTGTAACCGCCCGTGTAGCCGGTCGTGACGGTCTCGTCATCGCTCGCGTACACCTTCACGTGAGTCACGTGGTAGGCGGGCGAGCTTGGCGGGATCTTGTAGATCTCGTCCGGCACCTTGGGCGCGACGCGCCACGGGCCATCAGGCGAGGCGGCGACATACCAGGTGGCGTTGTAGCAGAGGTACCAGGCCTCGCCGTAGCGGATCACGTCGTAGGGCGTATTGACCGCCCGGGTCAGCGTCGTGCCGGGTATCGGCTCGAGCTGCGGCGCACCGTTGTACGTCACCTTGATCTGCGGCGCCGCGCCGGCCCTGATCGTGGCGGTGCGCGGAATTCCGGCCTCAAGCGCCGCAAGTTTCGCCTCGTCCGTGCCGGGCACCGCGACCCGCACCCGCGCCTTCGGATGATCTTTCGGAATGCCGGCGAATACCGTCGGGAGCGTCGTGACCTGCGACCACGGCCCCGCCTCGAGGTCCGCCGTGCTGAACCAGCGGCCCGACACGAGGTAGTAATAGGTCCTGTCGAACAGGAACAGGTCGCTGGTGGTGTCAGTCGCGTAGCGCAGCTCCAGCCCCTCGATCTTCTCGAAGTCGGGCCTGCCATCGGTGACGATCAACTCCGCCGGCTTCTCGCTGGTGAACACCACGGGCGTCTTCTGCTTCGTTTTCGGCGGCGGGATCTTCGACAATACGTCCTTCCAGTTGTCCTCCATTGGCAGCGATCGAAAATTCGACGGCAGCTCTTCGGTCGCTTTCCACTTGCTGTCCAGGTTCTGGTCCTTGCTGACCAGCCATTGATCGCGGTTCAACAGGAACCACCGGCTCTGCGCGCCGAGCCAGAACAGATCCCAGTTCGTGTTCGCGGCATAGCTCAGCCCGATGTCCTTGATGGGCACCTTGACGGGCGGGCCGTCGAGCATCACCAGCACGGCGGGCTTTGCCGAGTAGAAAATCTTCGGAGGCGTGAAAGCGAGGCGCGGGTCGCCTTTCGGCACCAGCCCATCGGCCACGTAGGACATCACCAGGTCGAGCGGCACTTTTTTCGGACTGCGGTTCACCGTCGAGCGCACGAATTCTGCGAGTTTCGCGGCGGTGGCCTCGTCCGTGCCTGGAAAGCTCACGCCGCTCACCTGCAGGTTGAACAGTCCCACCACGCGCTCAGCGAGGTCGGTCTTGGTATCGCCCTCGAACACCAGGCTGCCCGGTATCGGCTTCTCCTGTCCGGCAAGAGTCACCTCGATGGCCGACCGCCCGACGACACGCTGGTAGTCCGGCCAGGCCTCGATCTGCGGCGCATGAATCACCAGCAGGCCGGCGGCGGTCGTGGTGTGTCGCGGGTAGGTCAACTCGGTCACCGGCAGGTCTCCCATCGTGGGCGGCGCCACGGGCGCGGTCTGTGCTCCCGCGCCCAGGGAGATCGCCAAAAGGGTGCTGCCGAGGATCGGTTTCACGGTTTCACGTCACGACGACTCCAAGGGAGGGGATGCCGGCGCGCCGAATCGGCTCCTGATCACAGCTCGAGTTTCGAGATCTTCGAGCCGTCCAGCGAGATACCGGCCATGAGTCCCTTCTGGCCCGTGATGAAACCGACGATCGGCTTCTTGAGCATAGCCGAGTCGATGCTGCCGCTCGCGCCGACGTCGATCAGCGTGACCGTGCCATCGGCACCGACTTTCCAGCCTGAGCTGTCCTGGAATTTTTTCAGCTCGTTCGTATCCAGGAACACCATGATGATATCGCGCTTCTGGCCTCCGGCCTGCAGACCGACGGAGCCCGAAAAGATGCTGTAGTAGCCAGCCGTCTTGCCACCGATGCGCAGCGCGCCTTCGCCGCCCTCGCCGGCGACGACGAAGCCCGCCTTGATCACGCCGGCAAAGACCAGCACGCCCTTTGCCTGCTCCAGGACCGACTTGGCAGCGGGGACCTCTGCGCGCAGGCGGTCCAGCGCGGCATCCACCTTGGCGTCGATTTCCTTGGCCGTACTGGCCGCGATGGCCGCCGTGCCAAAACCCGCAGCCACGACCGCGACAGTCAGGCTACAACCGACGAGAAAAGCGCGCCGGATCGTGTTCATGATTGAACTCCTTTTTGACTGAGCCCTGAGCGCAACGCCAATCAGTTTGCCACGCCCCGCCCCGGGCGGCTACCTGATGTCGTCCAGGATGGACCCTTCGGCAATCGGCCGGCCCAGCGCGAACTGCAGCTCCCAGAAGTGGTTGCTCGCGCCACCGACCGAGATCAGGAAAGGTCCGAGCGGCGTGCGACCGCTGAACGAGAGCGCGCCGCCGTAAATCGTGCCGTCATCGATTTCGTCCACGCGCTCGCGCATCTCGCCGGCGGTGAAACGCAGACCCGCATAGATTGCCTGGCCGAAGAGCGACTGGATATCGGCCAACTTCCAGTTGTAATTCGCGCCGGCTTCCCAGTAGGCCTCGCCTCGAAGCTGGAAGGTCTCCAGTCCCGGAAAGCTGCGAATGCCGCCGAGCAGGAAGTCGCGGTAAGGCGGCAACTCGGAACCGAGGTCGCTGCCACCCGATACGAACAGCTGCAGTGCATCACCCCGCCAGGGGAATGCCTTCACCCACAAGCCTTCCACCAGTTCGTACGACTGATCGCCGTCCATCAACGTACCCGCGTTGATGTAGTGAAGCTGGATGCGGCTGCCGCGTGTCGGCAGCGCCACGGTATCGCGCGTATCGTAGGCAATACTCGCCACGAACTCGGTGACATTGGTGCTGTCGAGTTCCGGCAGATCAACGCCGCCTGTCTCCACGTCGGCCTCCGCGATCCCGCGGCGCAAGCCGGCCCGCACCTGCGCGCGGGTGCCGAGGTTCATGCCGAGATCAACCTGTCCGTAATATCCGCTCAGCGAATACGTCGCCACCCGATCGCCGTCGATGAAAACGTCCTCCAGGCGCCGGCCGAGCTTCGCCGAGGGCTCGACGAAGAACCGCTGCCGCACATCCATCGGCTGATAGAGAGCGGTTTCCAGCGATGCTTCCTGCCCGATCTGCACCGTGTTCTGCCATTCGCCCCCGAGTGAATTGAGCCAGGTTCGGTTGTGCTCGCCCCGCAAGGCGAACAGCACGTCATCGCCAAGTGAGGCCGCGAGCCCGAGGTCGAAGCGCACGAAGTGCGGTCCCCAGGACTTCTCCACCGCGTTGATCTCGAGAGCCGGCGCGGCCGGATCGTCAGCCAGCTTGTATTCCACCTTTTCGAAGTCGCCCAGCGCATAGAGCCGTCGCGTATCCTCGACGATGCTCGCCGGCGTGACCTCGGCGTCCGGCCGGACGACCTGCAGTTGCGCCTGCACATACTCCGGATTGACGCGCTGTGTCCCTGTGATGCGGACATCCGCCAGGCGCACCGGTTGCCCGTGAACCCGGTCGATCATCGCTCGCCAGGCGAGGTACTGGGATTCCGGCACGGCATAGCGCGACAACGCATCCGTCTGCGCCCGCGCCGCCTCGGCGCCGAGCGGAATCGCCTCGGGAACGCGGTCGAAGCTGGCCGATCCGATGTCGCCCATCGGCACAACAATGCTCACGTCCCGCTCCGTGAGCGTGGCGAGCTGCGCCTTCTGGTTAGCGTCGATCATCACGTCGAGCGATCGGCCCGCCAGCGCCAGGCCGGACAGCAGGTCCTCCTTCGTCGGCGGTGGCGAGGCCAGTGACACCGCGATGACCACGTCAGCGCAGAGTTCCCGCGCAATGTCGACCGGCAGGTTACGCATCATGCCGCCATCCGAGAGCACCCGGTCCTCGACCACGATCGGCGCAAAGGCGCCCGGCACCGCCATACTGGCGCGCATCGCCACCGACAGATCGCCGCTTTCGAGGATCACGCCTTCGCCCGCCACCATGTCGGTGGCGACCGCGCGAAACGGCAGCGGCAGCTCATCAAAATCGTCGATGAACCGGGCATCGGCCACCAGGTCACGCAGAACGTCTTCGATATCCTGCGTCTTCAGGAAACCGCCGGGCGCCGTGACCTTGCCGTCCTTCAGGCCGAGTTCGAGGCTATTGGTGTAGGTGATGCCGGCGAGCTTGCGGTGGATGGGTGTGCGATCCCGCAGTCCTTCCGAGCCCACTGTCACAGCCCAGTTGATCGCCCGCACCTTGCGCTCGATTTCCGCAGGCGGCACCCCGGAAGCGAAGGTCGCGCCGACCAGCGCGCCCATGCTCGTGCCGGTGACGCAGTCCACGGGCACGCGGAGATCCTCCAGCACCCGCAGCACGCCAATATGCGCCGCGCCCTTGGCGCCGCCGCCGCCGAGCACCAGGCCGATGCGGGGGCGCGATGCGGTCGGGGTTTCGGCCACGGCACCGGGGGCAGCGGCCAGGACGGCCAAGCCCGTTGCCAGTGCGATTGTGACGGCCTTCCTGATGCCGGGGTCGGCGCAACGAGACATCGGCGATCTCCTGAAAAACCGCGGGCACAGACGCGGCGTCGCGTATTATGCGCCAGCGGGCTACTGGTTGGCGGCCCACGCCGGCGATACACTGCACGCCCGCATCAACGACGACCCGAGGAACGACAATGCTAAAGACGCTGCTGATTTCCATGACAGCCGTGGCGGCGACGGTGCTCGCTCCGGCGAGCCAGGCCCAGGTAAACCCCGCCTTTGCCGAGATCTCTGAGGCCGTCGAGCAGGCCCGCACCATCGTGCAGACCGAGCGCAAGATGCTGGTCATGCAGAACCTGGCGCTGATGCCGGCACAGAACGATGCGTTCTGGAAAGTCTATGACGAGTACGCGGCCGATATGAAGAAAGCCGGCGACCGCCGCGTGAAGGTGATCACCGACTTCGCCGCCAGCTACGACACCATGTCAGATCAAACGGCGGAATCGCTGACGATGGACTACCTCAAGTTCCAGTCGGACATGCTTGACCTGCGCAAGTCCTACTACAGGAAATTCCGCAAGGTGATCGGCGCGACGAAAACCGCGCGCCTTTACCAGATCGAGAACAAGCTCGACGCCATCAGCAACTTCGCGCTGGCGCCCCAGATCCCGTTGCTGCGACAGGGCTCCGCAGCGACGCCCGTGCCAAAGCCGTAAAAGACCACGGCCCCGCGCACGGAGGGACTTATTTTTCCGGGAAAAAATGGGTCGGTCGTCCTTATTATCGCCGCGGCATGTTGGCTCAGCGGTTGCCACCCCGGTCCACCGCCTGCACCCCCTCCACCCCCGGCATTCGCCGGATCGACGGCCTGCGCGCAGTGTCATCGCGCCGAGCACAACGCCTGGCAGGCGTCGCAGCACGCGGTCGCGATGCAGGAGGCGAACGAGGCGGCCGTGCTCGGCCGGTTCGACGATGCGCAGTTCACCTCGGGCGGTGTGACGTCGCGATTTACCCGCCGCGACGGGCGCTACTTTTAGCGTTTGCGGCTGGCCGGCGGTTTGCGCGG
>CAYOFE010000037.1:14679-21680 GCA_964403135.1 uncultured Chromatiaceae bacterium
CTTCGGCGTCGCCCCGCTGCAGCAGTACCTCGTGCCGATGCCGGGCGGGCGGCTTCAGGCTCTCGGCATCGCCTGGGACGCGCGCCCGTCCGTCGAAGGCGGCCAGCGCTGGTTTCACCTTTATCCGGATCGCGACATCAGGGCGGGCAACCCGCTGCACTGGACTGGCATCGATCAGAACTGGAACTACCAGTGCGCCGACTGCCACTCAACGAACGTGCGCAAGAACTTCGATGCGGACTCGGATACGTTCGCAACCTCGTGGTCGGAGATCAGCGTCGGATGCGAGGCCTGTCATGGACCGGCATCGAACCACATCGCCTGGGCGAATCGTGAGGCCGGCTGGCGCGCGCTCGAGCCGACCCGCGGGCTGACCCTCTCACTCGACGAGCGCCGCGACGTGCGCTGGGTCGCTGGCCCCGCAGGCACGGCGGTGCGCTCGGCGCCACGCACCAGCTCGCGCGAGATCGAGACCTGTGCGCGCTGCCACGCCCGGCGCGGGCAGTTCACCGACGCGATTCACGCCGGCAACAACTGGCTCGATGCCTTCCGCCCGGCGCTGATTGAACCCGGGCTTTATCATCCCGACGGGCAGCAGCGCGACGAGGTCTACACCTGGGGATCGTTCCTGCAGAGCCGCATGCATGCGGCGGGAGTGACCTGCGCCGATTGCCATGAGCCGCACACGCAGAAGCTGCGCGCCGCCGGCAACGCCGTCTGCGCGCAGTGTCACGAACCGGCGGCGTTCGACACGACCGCGCACCATCGCCATGCTGCGGGTTCGAGCGGGGCCGCGTGCGTCGCATGCCACATGCCGACGACGACCTACATGGTGGTGGATCCTCGCCACGATCATTCGCTGCGCATCCCGCGGCCCGACCGCAGCGCCGCGCTCGGCACGCCCGACGCCTGCACGAACTGTCATGCCGACCGCGACGCCGCGTGGGCTGCGGCGGCCGTCGCCGCATGGTATCCACAGCGCAAACCGGGATTTCAGGATTTCGCCGAGGGGTTTGCCAACGCCGAGCGCGGCGATCCCGCCGCAGGCGATGCGCTGCGCAGCCTGATCGAGGACCCCGCGAAGCCGGCCCTGGTGCGTGCCAGCGCCATCGCCCGTTCTGCGACGGTGCTCACGCCGGCGCTGCTCGCAACCATCGTTCGCTCGCTGGCCGACCCCGATCCGCTGCTACGGGGTGCAGCGGCGGAGGCCGTGGCGCAGGCCGATCCGGCCACGCGCGCCGAGCAGCTTGCGCCGCTGCTGGCCGATCCGGTGCGATCGGTGCGCATGGCGGCGGCGCGCGCACTCGCCGGGGAACCCGAACAGCGCCTGCTCGCCGACGAGCGGCCGCTGTTCAACGCAGCGATCGAGGAGTGGCTTGCCGCGCAACGCTTCAATGCCGATCGCCCCGAGGCGCTGACCAACCTCGGCATGCTGCAACTCGAGCGCGGCGCGCTCGACGAGGCGATCTCGGCATTCCGGAAAGCCATCGCGCTCGACCCGAGCTTCGTGCAGGCGGCTGTCAACCTGGCGGAGACCTATCGCGCACAAGGCAGGGAGGACCAGGCCGAGCAGGCGTTGCGCGCCGCGCTCGGGCGCGACCCCGGTGCAGCAGCCGTGCACCACGCGCTCGGCCTGTCGCTGGTGCGCCAGGCGCGCAAGCCCGAAGCACTCGGCGCGCTGCGCGCTGCGCACGAGATCGAGCCTGGTAACGCGCGGTTCGCCTATGTCTACGCGGTCGCCCTGCACGATGCCGGCCGGCGCGAGCAGGCCATTGCGGTGCTGCGCGAAGCCTTGTCGGCGCATCCCCACGATGCCGGCCTGCGGTCGGCGCTGGCGGCCTACACAAAGTAAGCATCCCGGTTCTGGGTATGGAATTGTTCATCGCCTCGTCTTTCGGCATCCCGGTTTTGACCATGCACACCATCACCGGCTCGATCATCGGTGTGGGTTCGGCGCAGCGTGGCTTCTCGGCCGTGCGCTGGGGGATTGCCGGTAACATCGTCGCGGCGCGGATCCTGACCATCCCGGCCTCCGCAATCATGGCGGCCGCGGCCTGGTGGGCGGGCCATTTCTTTTTCTGATGGCCGTCGATCCGGATTTCGCAGCACATCGCGACGCATTGCTACGCTATGCCCGGCTGCACCTGCGCGATCAGAGCGCAGCGGAGGATGCCGTGCACGATGCCCTTCTCGCGGCGCTGCAGTCGAGCGACGGGTTCCTCGGCGACTCCTCTGTTCGGACCTGGTTGATTGGCATATTGCGCCGCAAGCTGATCGACCGGCTGCGAAAAGCGCAGCGCGAGATCTCGCACACAGATGCAGGGCTCGACGCTGATGCCGCCGACGAGTCGGGGTTGATCAGCCGGTTGTTCCGGCAGAACGGGTCATGGACGGCAGAGCCTGCGGCGTGGCGCGACCCGGACGCTGCTTTGGAGCAGGACGAGTTCTACGCTGCATTCGAGATCTGCGTGCAGGGGCTGCCGCAGCGTTGTGCCCAGGCATTCGTGCTGCGCGAAATCGACGGCATGGAGCCTGCCGATATTTGTAAGGAACTCGGGCTGACGTCGTCCAACTACTGGGTGCTCATGCATCGGGCGCGACTGCGCCTGCGCGAGTGCCTGGAAAATCGCTGGTTTGCGCGCAGCCGCTAGACAAGGCACATGCTCAACTGCAGGGAAACGTCAGAACTGGTGTCGCGCGGTATGGATGCGGCTCTTCCGCTCCTACAGCGCGTGGCCATCAGGCTGCATTTGCTCATGTGTGGGGCATGTCGGCGCTTCGAGAACCAGATGCGGTTCATCCGCCGGGCAGCGACCCGCTACCCGGCCGGGCCGCGCCAGTCAGGCTGAGGCGCGTTTCAGCAGGTGGTACACCGAGACGCGCCCCGGACCGTGCGCCATCAGGAACAGCAGCACCGCCGCCCAGGTCCCGTGCGTCGGATAGGCGGACGGATACACCAGGAACTGAATGACCGCGGTCATCGCCAGCAGCCCGAGCGCTGCGAACCGCGTGCCGAGCCCGATCAGCAATAGCACCGGCAGCAGGTGCTCGGCAATCGCCGCGGCGTACGCCGCCAGCTCGGGTGAGACCACGGGCAACGCATACTCTTCCCGGAACAGGTCGACCGTGAAATCGCCGAGCCGCGGCGCGCCGATTGCGAATTCTCCGGCGACGATGTCGATCTTCAGGCCCTCGATCTTGGTCTGGCCGGATTTCCAGAACACCGCGGCGGCTGAGAACCGGCCCAGCAGTGCCACCAGGTCGAGAGGGATGGAACTGAAAAACCTGTCTATTAACTCGCGCATGTCATGCAACCGATGCACCGCAGATCGCGGCGCTGGCCAGCAGCTTCACCAGAGCCGCTTCAACCGAGAACGCCGATTCCACCGCGACCGTAGCGTCAACGGCATCGGCAAGTCGCTGCCCACCGCACAACGCGCCGACGAAACAGAATTCCCCAGCCGTGAGCGGCAGCACCTTCACAACCAGGTCATGGCGCAGCACGCATGCACGCTCCGCCCGGTACGGGTCTACCGTGCCGATGTCCAGCTCGCCCTGGTGTGCGGCCCAGAGCGATGCGATGGCGAATCGTGACTCCAGCAGCTGCAGCGAGGGGTGCAGCTCGAAGCGCCGGGCGGCCAGGCTTTCCGGCGCATCAAGCAATGCAGTCAAGGCGGTGCGGGACAGGGGAGCGGTGTCTACGGCATGCAGCGCCCGCAGGCAGGCGATCTCCAGTCGCGCGACATCGACGAGGTATGGCACCGTGCGCGCCGGCTCGAAGGCGGCGACGAATTCAGCAAAGCCCTCGCCGTAACGGGCGAGGACCGGAGAGTGGGGCGGACAGCTCCGCACGAACTGACGTGCCATCTCGCGGAAGAATGGCTCGCCCACCAGCGCCATCACCACGGGAAACGTGTCGCACAGCGCGTTCGTCAGCGAAACGATGACATTGTTGCGATAAACGTTGAACCGCTGCCGCGTGTCGGATCCGTTCCACGATCTGACGCCGGAGGGCACCGGTGTCGTCGGATCGAGCAGCGCCGCAGACCAGTCAGCGCAGGTGCTCACGCCACGGCCTCCTGCCGACCCTCGCGATCCATGATGGCCTGCGCCCGCTTCGCCTCCGTCTGCAGGCGCTCGAACGCCGGCACGTCGTTGTCCCACTCGATCAGCGTCGGCGCTGGACCCACCGCCGCGATCACCTGCTCATACAGCCGCCACACTGCCGCATCGACGGCACGGCCATGATCATCGATCAATAGCGGTGCGCCGAGCGAGTCCGCCTCACGCGCGAAACCGGCGAGGTGGATCTCGCCGACGGCGGCCAGCGGTAGCGACATCAGATAACCGAGCGGATCACGCCCGTGGTTGCTGCACGCGACATAAGCGTTGTTGACGTCGAGCAGCAAGCCGCAACCAGTGCGGCGCAAAATCGTACTGATGAACTCCGCCTCGCTGTACGTTGATGCGGCGAACTCGACGTAGGTGGCGGGATTCTCCAGCAGGATCCGCCGCCCCAGCATGTGCTGGGCCTGGTCGATGTGCGCGCAGATCCGGTCGAGCGCCACATCGTCGTAGGGCACCGGCAGCAGGTCATTGAAAAATGCCCCGCCGTGCGACGACCAGGCCAGATGCTCGGAAACCTGTTCGGGCTGGTAGCGCTCGACAAGGCGCTTCAGATCTGCAAGGTGCCCGGCATCGAGCGGGCACTCCCCGCCGATGGAAAGGCCCACGCCGTGCACCGACAACGCATAGCGATCGCGAATGCGACCGAGTCGCTCATGCATGGGCCCGCCAGCGACGAAATAGTTCTCGGCGTGGATCTCGAAAAATCCCATCGCGGGCCAGGGGCCAACGATATCGGCAAAATGCTGCGGCTTGAGGCCGACACCGGCTGCCCAGGGCAATCCGGGGCCGGCCACGTTCCGCGTTGCCGTCGCGGCGTTCATTCAGCCTTTCTTTTCGGTAAATGCCTGCAACTGGCCATAGCCGGTCGATGAAGTCGGCGAGGCGGTCTTCTCGCAGGTGCCGGCGGGCACATACTTCCAGGCATCGCCTTGGTAGTCGCGCACCGACGTACCGGCGCAACTCGTGGCAGGACCGGCGGCGCAGTCGTTCTTGCCCTTCAGAGCGATTCCATAGCACTTCTCCTTGGCGCCTTCTTCGGCCGCCGCTGCAGGCAGCGCCGTCGCGGTCAGCGCGGCACCGAGAGCCAGGGCGAGAGCTGCGGGAGCAATATTGTGGTTCATTCCATACTCTCCTTACTATTTGCCGGGCGTCAGCCCGTTTGTGACGACATCGGTTCGATAGGGGTCCGCCACCCCCGGTCAGGGGGTATGCCCAGGATATTAGTCGCCCGCGAGGGCAAATACTTACACCGGATCCCGATCAGCCGGCCAGCAGGAGGGCCAACACCGACTCCCGGTAAAGACGCGCCCCATCCGGGTGATCTTGATACACGCGCAGCAACGGCACCGCCGTGCGCGTCAGCACGCGGAACGAATAGCTGGCGCTGCCGTTGCGCAACTGCCCGGCGGCCGCCGCCCTTTCCAGCGCGCGCTGCATGGCGTCGGTATATCCGGCATGGTCCTCCCGCAACAGGGCGAAGGACTCGGCATCCACCCCGGGAATCATCAGCAGCGCATTGCGACGGCGGGTCCACAGATCGAGGTACAGCGCGACGATGGCCGGCACGACCTCGGCCGGCGGCAGGGTGCTCATGCGGTTCAGCGCCATTGTGCCCTCACGGAACACGGGTTCTATGATGGCGGCGACCAGCTCGCTCTTGTTGCGGCAGTACCCGTAGAAGGTGCCGCGCGACAGCCCCGCGGCGATCAGGATCTGCTCGACGCTGACCTGGGCCACCCCCCGCTCGCCCATCAGGCGCCCCGCCGTGTCGAGGAGCGCTTCCCAGGTGAGGCCACGTCGCGCCAGCACTTTCGGCCGGCTGATGCGCGCGCGCCGGCGGGGTTTGCGCACCGTGTCCCGGGTAAGTAATGCTAAATCGGTCATTGCCCACTTTCTTGAACAGCAATGTATGTTATATCGACGTATGGGAAACGCCAATGAGCCGCGCACCGCAAACCGCGTTCGAAACGCTCATCGCCAACTGCCGGCCACAGCCGGCCATTCCTGCCGTTCTCGTCATGATGTTGACGCTGGTCGGCGCCGGCTCCGCCGTTGGCGCAGAAGCCTGGACCGGCTGGCTGATCGGTGCAGGGATACTGGCATCCTGCGGGCTCGGCATTGCCGCCGGCTTCTGCTCGCTGGCGCCGCCGCTTGCCTGGCTCGGACTCGCCTGGGTGGGGCGCGGCCTGCTCGCCGCCGCGGCCGGCGCCCCTTATACCCGCTACGTTCTGATGCTCTGCGGCGTGGCCTCGGTGGCGATGATCGCCGTGCAGATCTGGCGGATTCGGACCGGACGGTTCGTGCCAACCATCGAGGAAGCTCCCGACGAAGAGTCTTGAATCATCGTATACATTATCGTATACGTTTCCTGAAGGCACAGGATCCGAGCAGCTCGAATGACCGCAGCCACGACCACCAAGCCGGCTACCGCCGGCCCGGCCCAGTCGAAACTCTGGCGCCCGCCGTTCGTCGGCATCATCACCATGCTGCTGATGTTCATCGGCGTGGGCGTCGGTCATGCGGTGATGCGCGCCATCGAAGAGGCGCTCGGCCATGACCTGACATACCTCGCCTCGATATTCATCGGCTTCGCGGGCATCGTGCTGCTCTGGTACGGCGTCAGGTCGAAGAGCGAGAACTTCGCCACCTGGGCCGGCTTCTTCGCCGGGATCATCGTCTGGATGTCGTGGATCGAGTTCTTCTACATGTACTACGGGCGGAAGAACTTCGGCATGTTGCCGCGGATCCGTGGCGATGCGATCGGCGAGCCGGAATACATGATCATGGCCGCCACTATTGGCGTGCTTCTGACCATGCTCTGCTACTACACCTTCGACAAGGACACGCGCTGCAACATGTTCGTGTGGATCCAG
>CAYOFE010000038.1:0-9462 GCA_964403135.1 uncultured Chromatiaceae bacterium
CAACGCCGCCGCCGGAGCGCCAGGCCCCGCGGGAAGACCGCGAGCGCGGCTATGCGGTCACCGTCGGTGCGGTGCTGGTGCTCGCTTCGGCCATCCTGCTCGGTCTCGGTGGCGAGCCGCGCTGGGCGGGGTGGCTGGCCGGCATCGCCGGGCTCGTCAGCCTCTGGGCGGGCCGGCCGCGCGGCTGAACGACAACGCAAGGCGGACATTCTTGAGTCTGTCCACATCGGATCGATGTGGGAGCGGTATTTGTGGGAGCGGCGCAAGCCGCGATTCTAGAAGTTGCCGCGGAAACGCCGTGCTAGGCCACCTCGGTTTCAACTTTGCCCGGCACCCCGACGAGCCTCAGTGTCCGCAGATCCACTCGCCCGCTGGCTGGATCGATCTCGATGCCAATGACAGCCCCGGAAGCGTCGTAATCCACCACAGCGCCGTCCGCGATCTCGTCGCTGCCGGCGCACGGCCGGTCCTCCAGTTTTAAAGGGTGTCTTTGTCAGGATAGTAATCGAGTTTCACGGCCGGAACCTCCGGTCCAGAAAGGCGTTATGGATGGTGACTCTATCCTCCAGGCTGATCACCCTCGACTAGCGACCCTCAGCTCCGGAACGGCTGCTCAGAACCGCCATCGCCGGTCATGGGCCTGCCACTGTTGGCGAACCGCGCTTTCAATCGTCCGGATGCACCAGGCACGGCGAATGGCCGGACGGTCGCGGAGAACTTTCCGGCCGAAGTACCCGGTGACTGATAGTCGGGCACAGCGCCAGGACTGGCCCACACGCGACTCGGTGGCGAGCCGCAAATCGGCGCGGATGAGGTGCCGGAGCTTTCCTGCGGCAACCCGAACAGCGGGAACCTGAAGGAGGATCGACGCATTGGAGCGCGGTGGGAAGAGATGTCCGCGGGACGCTGCCGGTTCGTGATGGTGACGGATCGGAATCGGACGTCTATCGAACAGGAACTGGATCGCTGACGGGCGTTTCCGCGGCAACGTCCGCAATCGCGGCTCGCGTCGCTCGCATAGCCGTCGCTCCCACAAGTCAAATGATCAGGGAACAGGCGTAAGCCGGTCCCATTTACCCGCGCCTGAAGATGAACTCGCGATCGCGCGAGTGGCCGACCGGAAAGAAATACTCGCCGACTTTCTCGAAACCGTGGCGCTGGTACAGCCGCTGCGCGCCAAAATTCTCCGACCAGACGCCGACGTAGAGCGGCGCGCGGTTCTCCGCGGCGAGCCAGTCGAGCGCGGTCGCCAGCAGCGTGCTGCCGATGCGCAGGTTCTGCGCGCTGGAGTGCACGTACAGCTGGCGGATCTCGCCGGCGCGCGGCTCGAGGTTCTCCACGGGCAACTTGCAGCTGCCGGCGACGATGAAGCCGACCGGCGACGCCGCTCCGGCGTTAGCCAGCCACACCGCGACGTCGGCATCGGCAAGCAGCCCCTGCCAACGCTCTACCGAGTGCGAGGTGCGCAGGAACTCGGCGAGGTCTTCGGCCGGGTAGAGATGGCCGAAGGTCTCGGTGAAGGTCGCCGCGCCGAGCGTGCCGAGCGCCTTGGCGTCGGCGGCCGTGGCGCGACGAATCGCGACTTGCGTCGCTCCCACAGGCATGACTCCTACCTCGTCGCTCCCACAGGCATGACTGCTACCTCATAACTCTCACAGGCGTCGTTCCTTTGGAATCGCGGCTGGCGTCGCTCCCACAAAAACCGCTCCCGCAGCCGCCGCTCCCGCAGTGTCACTAGTGCTTTCGGATCCGCAGCGACTTCAGGAACTGCACCGGGTCCTGCCCGGCCTCGAGATGCTCGATCAGCGCGGAGCCGACGATGACGCCGTCGGCGTGCCCGCCGAGATTGCGCACATGCTCAGGCGTGCGAACGCCGAACCCGGCGCATACCGGGATCTTCGCCATCGCCTTCACGCGATCGAGATAGGCCGTCACGTCCGCCGCCTGCCCGCCTGCCCCCCCGGTCGTGCCCCGCACGGTGACGGCGTATACGAACCCACGGCTCGCTTCACAGAGCGCGCTCATCCGCGGCTCGGGTGTCGCGGGCGTGACGAGGTGAATGAGCGCGAGGCCAAAGCGGTCGAGCGGCTCGCACAACGGCGCGCTCTCCTCCAGCGGCAGGTCCGGCACGATGAAGCCACACACGTTGGCCGCTGCCGCCGTGGCGGCCAGCTTCTCGTAACCGAACGCGAGCAGTGGATTCAGATAGCTCATCAGGACGATGGGCGCGGGCATTTCACCCGCCGCCCGCAGCTGCTCCAGGATCCAGCGCAGCGACACGCCGCTGGCGATGGCCGCACGGCTGGCGCGCTGGATAGTGACGCCATCGGCCATCGGATCGGAAAACGGCACGCCGACCTCCACGACCTCAGCGACGCCCGCCAACGCGCGTAGCGTGGCGATGAAGCGGTTCTTCTGCGGGTAGCCGGCGGTGATGTAGGGCACCAGCCCCACGGCACCCTGCTGCGCGGCCTCCGCGATAGCGGCGCTGATTCTCTCGTGCGGTGCCAGCATCTTCATACCAGCGCCGGTCTCAGTGATGGCGCCCATCGGCAGTGGCTGGAAATACCTGGCTCAGCGTCGGCATGTCCTTGTCGCCGCGACCCGAAAGCCCGATCAGAACACGCCGCCCGGGATTGTCCTGCGCCCAGCGCCGCGCCCCGGCGAGCGCGTGCGAGGACTCGAGCGCCGGCAGGATGCCCTCGGCGCCGCAGCACTCGTGCAGCACGGCGAGCGCTTCGTCGTCGGTGGCGGAGACGTACCGCACGCGGCCGATGGCCTGCAGGAATGCGTGCTCGGGCCCGACACCGGGGTAGTCGAGCCCTGCGGAGATCGAGTGCGTCTCCTGCACCTGCCCGTCGGCGTCCTGCAGCAACAGCGAGTACGTGCCATGCAGCACGCCGGGCGTACCGCGGCCGAGCGTGGCCGAGTGCTCGCCGAGGCCCGCGCCGCGGCCGCCGGCCTCCACGCCGTAGAGCGCGACGCTCGAATCGCCGATAAACGCGTGAAACAGGCCGATGGAATTGGAGCCACCGCCAACACAGGCGAATACGGCATCGGGCAAGGCGCCGGTGATCTCCTGGAATTGCGCGCGCGCCTCGCGGCCGATCACGGATTGCAGCTCGCGCACCAGGTAGGGATACGGATGCGGGCCGACCACCGATCCCAGCAGATAGTAGGCATTCTCCGGGTCGGAAACCCAATCGCGGAACGCTTCATCGATCGCCGCCCGCAGCGTCTGGTCGCCACTCTCCACCGGCAGGACTTTGGCGCCGAGCTGGTGCATGCGGCCCACGTTCGGTGCCTGCCGCTGCACGTCCACGGCGCCCATGTACACGACGCACGGCATGCCGAGCCGCGCGCAGGCCGCCGCCGTTGCCACGCCGTGCTGCCCCGCACCGGTCTCGGCGATGACCCGCTTCGCACCGAGCCGCTTCGCTAGCAGTGCCTGGCCAAGCGCGTTGTTGATCTTGTGCGCGCCGGTGTGCGCGAGGTCCTCGCGCTTCAGGTATACCTCGGCGCCCCACCGGCGGCTGAGATGTCGCGCGGGCGTCAGCGCGGTGGGTCGGCCCACCCAGGTGCGCAGTTCCTGCGCCAGCTCGGCGCGAAAATCCTGATCGTGCAGGAAGCGGCGCACGCCCGAATTCAACCGCTCCAGTGCCGGCATCAGCGTTTCCGGCGCGTAGCGGCCGCCGAACGGCCCGAAGCGGCCGTGCTCGTCGGGTATCTCGCCGCGCAGCAGGCGCCCCAGCAGCGCCGATTTTTCCGTCTCAGTGAGCGACATCGCCCAGTTCCCGTTCCGCCCGGCGCACAGCCGCAACGAAGGCGGCGATTTTCGCCGGATCCTTCACGCCGCGCACCGACTCCACACCGCTGCTCACGTCAACACCCCAGGGCCGCACCTGGCGAATCGCCTCCGCGACATTCCCGGGGTCGAGACCTCCGGCGAGCAGCACCTGCGCCTGCCGGGCGATGGCGCGCGCCCGGTGCCAGTCCGGCGCGCACCCCGCGCCACTGTCGGCGGACTCGAACAGGATCCGTCCCTCGCGCGCCATGGCCCCTGCATCCAGCTGGGGAATGTCGCGGTAAACAGGCAGCCTCTCGACATTCGCAGGCAGCGTCAGCCGTTCGAAATCCGCGGCGTCGGTCTGCAGCCAGTCGGGCCGGAACTCGGCGGCGACCTCCTGCCACTGTTGCAGAGACGGATGGCGCATTACCGCCACGCGCAGCAGCCCCGGCGGCACCAGCGCGGCCAGCTCGACCGCCTGCGCGGGGCTGACCTGGCGCGGCGACGGCGCGAACACGAAACCCACTGCATCGGCGCCCGCGGCAACGGCCGCCTGAACCGCCGCGGCGCTGTTCATGCCGCAGATTTTCACGAACACCCTCACGAGCGCGCGCCGCGACCGGCTTTGATCAGCTCGCGTGCGGCTGCCTCGGGCGCGCCGGAGCGCATCAGCGCCGTGCCGACCAGCGCGACTCGGTAACCGAGCCGCGCCACCTCCGCGGCCTGCTCTGCAGTCTCGATGCCGCTCTCCGCCACCCAGGGCAGGTTCCCTGGCAGATATGGCGCCAGCGCGGCGAACCGCGCGCGGTCCACACCGAGCGTGCGCAGGTCGCGGCAATTGACGCCGATCAGCAGACGACCCGGCGCATTCATCGCCGCCATCGCACCGGCGCAACGCGCAATATCGCCTTCGTCGAAAACCTCGACCAGTACAAACAAGCCCAGCTCGAGCGCATGGGCCAGCATCGCCTCCAGCAGGTCGGGTTCGAGGATCGCGGCGATCAGCAAAACGCCCGAGGCACCGGCTGCGCGCGCCTCGAGGACCTGGTAGGTGCCGACCAGGAAGTCCTTGCGCATCACCGGCACCTGCGGCAGCGCCACGGCGACCTCCGTCAGGTGCGACAACTCGCCGGAAAACTCCTCGGGCTCGGTCAAAACTGACAGCGCGCAGGCCCCGCCCGCGGTATAGGCCCTGGCTTGCGCGGCAATGGCCAGGTCCTGCGCAGCGAGGTCGCCAGCCGAGGGTGAGCGGCGCTTGATCTCGGCGATGAGATCGAAGCCGTTCGCAGCCAGCTCCAGCTTCGGTGGCGGCGGAAGTTCCTTCACCCGCCGGCGCAGCTCGCGCTCGCCGGCCCGCGCCATGGCCGCGTTCAGGCGGCGATGGCTGGAGGTGGCCATGCGCGCGAGGAAATTGCCGTCGTTGGTGCTCATGCTGGCGTGACCCTGAAACTGCGCAGCTTCTCCAGCGTGGCAGCCGCAGCACCGCTTTCCAGTGCCGCACGAGCCTGCGCGATGCCTGCAGACAAGTCTCCCACCCGGCCGGAGACTTCCAGCGCGAGCCCGCCGCCAAGCACCAGCGCGTCGCGATGCGGACCCTCATCGCGGCCATCGAGCACCGCCTCGAGGGCCCGCGCATTGGCGATCGGCTCCGCACCGCGCAGCTGATCCGGCGAGCAGCGTGGAATGCCGTAGTCGCGCGGGTCGCGTTCCTCGCGTTGCACGCTGCCGGGACGCACGTCGAACAGCGTGAAGGGACCGACCGGCGTGGCCTCGTCCCAGCCGGGCTCCCCGTGCACGACGAAGGCGCGGCTGATGTCCATGCCCGACAACGCGCCGGCCATGAGTTCCGCCGTCGCCAGGTCAAACGCGCCGATCAGGCTGAATGGCGGAGTAGCCGGGTTCGTGAGCGGCCCGAGAATGTTGAATACCGTGCGCACCCGCAGTGCGCGGCGCACCGGGCCAATGGCCCGCATCGCCGGGTGAAAGTTCGGCGCGAACAGGAACGTGAAGCCGCAGGCGGCGAGACAGGCCAGCGCCTGCTCGGGATCCGCAGCAAGCGGCACACAGAGTTCCTCCAGTACATCAGCACTGCCGGACTGCGACGACATCGACCGGTTGCCGTGCTTGACGATCGGCACACCGCAGGCCGCGGCGAGCAACGCCACGCCGGTGGAGATGTTCAGGCTGCCCGAGGCATCCCCACCGGTGCCGACCACGTCGGCGGCGCCCAGCCGAACCGCTACCGGCACGCGCCGGGCCAGCGCGCGCATGGCGAGCGCGAAGCCGCGCAGCTCCTCGGCCGTCTCACCCTTGGCGCGCAGCGCCGCGAGCACCGCCCCGCCGATGGCCGGCGGCAGGGACTCGTCGGTCAGCGCGCGCAGCAGCGACTCCGCCTCGGCCACGCTGAGATTGCGGCGGTCGAGCAGTCGGTCGAGCAGCGGATGGATGTGAAACGGCGTGCTCATGCGCCGACCCGCAGGAAATTCTCCATCAGGCGGTCGCCTTCCGGAGTCAACACGCTCTCCGGGTGAAACTGCACGCCCTCCAGCGGCAGCGTGCGGTGGCGCACCCCCATGATCTCACCGCGCTCGGTGCGTGCCGTGACTTCCAGGCAGGCCGGCAGGCTCGCATCCTCGGCGGTCAGCGAGTGATAGCGGCCCGCCTCGAAGGGGTTCGACAGCCCATGGAAGATGGTCCTGCCGTCGTGGGTAATCATCGAGGTCTTGCCATGCATCAGGCGGGGCGCGGACACGATGCGACCGCCGAAATGTTGCACCAGGCTCTGGTGGCCGAGGCACACCCCCAACACGGGCACGCGGCCGGCAAAGGCGCCGATCATCGCCAGCGACACCCCGGCATCCTCGGGCCGGCCGGGACCCGGCGAGATGCACAGATGCGTCGGCTCCAGTGACAACGCCTGCTCCACCGTGATTTCGTCGTTGCGGTACACGCGCACGTCGGCGCCGAGCACCAGGAACGCCTGCACCAGGTTGTAGGTGAAGGAGTCGTAGTTGTCGATGAGCAGGAGCCGGGCGCTCACAGGTCGTGCTCCGCTCGCGCCGCCGTGGTGGCGGTACGGGGTCTCATCACAAACCCTCCTCCGCGATGGCCAGGGCGTTGCGCAGGATGGCGCTCTTGGCCAGCACCTCCTGGTACTCGGTCTCGGGGACGCTGTCGGCCACGATGCCGGCCCCGGCCTGGTAGCTATAGGTGTGTTCGCTGAACACCAGGGTACGGATGGCGATGGCCTGGTCCATGTCGCCATTGTTGCCGAAGTACCCGACGGTGCCGGCATAGAGCCCGCGGCGCGCCGGCTCCAGCTCGTCGATCAGCTCCATCGCCCGGACTTTCGGCGCGCCGACCAGCGTGCCGGCGGGAAACGCAGCCGCAAACAGGTCGAACGCGTCGTGGCCCGGCGCCAGCTGGCCCTGCACGCCGCTGACGATGTGCATGACGTGGCTGTAGCGCTCGATCGCCTTGTAGGGGCTCACGTGCACGCTGCCGGCCACGGCCACGCGGCCGAGATCGTTGCGCGCGAGATCCACCAGCATGACATGCTCGGCATTTTCCTTTTCATCGGCCCGCAGGCTGCGTTCGAGCGCGAGATCCCGTTCGGCATCTGCGTCCCTCGGCCGGGTGCCGGCAATCGGCCGCAGGGATGCCTTGCCCGCGCGCAGCCGCACCAGCGCCTCGGGCGAGGAGCCCGCCACCTGCAGGTCGCCGAGATCGAGAAAGAACATGTACGGCGAAGGATTCAGCAGCCGCAGCGCCCGGTAGGTCTCGAACGGCGATAGCGAGTGTTCGCCGTGAAAGCGCACCGAGAGCACCAGCTGGTACACGTCGCCGAGCGAGATATGGTGTTTCGCGCGGGCCACCGCGGCGTGAAACGCCTCGGCCGACAAGCTCGCCGAGGCCGCGGCGTAGCGTGCATTGGCGCGCGGCGGCGGCGTCGGTCCGCGCAACAGCCGGATAACCTCCCGGCGCAACGCAATGCGTTCGGTGCCGGTGCCCGCATGCAACAGCGCGATGCGCCGCGTCAGGTGGTCGAACACGAGGAGCGATTGCGGTGCCACGTATGCGGCTTGCGGCACCAGCGGTTCGGCCGGGCCGGCCGGCGGGCGGCGCAGGCGCTCGAAGTGGCGCACCATGTCGTAGCCGGCCACGCCGACCAGCCCTCCGGCCAGTGGCAGGTCGGGCACCTCGGGCAGCAGGCGGGGCGTCTGCGCCAGCGTCTCGCGCAGCGCTGCGAGCAGTGCGCTCCTGTCAGTCGGCACGGTGTGGCGCTCACCCCCGACCCGTAAGCCTTGCTGATCCAGCCGCAGCTCCAGCGCCGGGCCAAAGCCCAGGAACGAGTAGCGGGCCAGTTGAAAGCCGCCCTCCACGCTCTCCAGCAGGAAGCGCGGCTGTAACGGCGCCAGCTTCAGCCAGGTGGACACCGGCGTGTCGAGATCGGCGGCGATGTCAAACGGCGGCTGCATTTCGCATCGGTTTCCGGGCCATTGCTGCAGGCATAAAAAAACCCACCCCCGCGCTGCGGAGATGGGTCATTGGCGTTTATCAACTGAGCGCGCTAGCCAGCAACCCTCTCCGCGGAGAGGGGCCACCACCAGGCGGTATGGGCAACGCGGTGCATACTTTGGAGAGTATCGGTGGCCCGACCGGCAGCGTCAAGGCGCCCTCAGAGGTCATACATCACCGACAGGATGAAGGTAAAAGCCGGCAGCATGACCGCGGTGAGCGGCACGCCTATCCGCAGGTAGTCCACGAACTTGTAGCCGCCGGCACTCATGATCATGGTATTTGTCTGGTAGCCGATCGGGGTGGAAAACGGCATGTTGGCGCCGTAGATCACCCCCAGCACGAAGGCCTGCTCGGAAACGCCGAGCTGCTGCGCCACGCTGATGGCGATCGGCACGCCGATGACCACCGCCGCGTTGTTGGTCACAACATTGGTGAGTACCGTGATGGCCAACATCATGCTCGCCAGCACCATCGGCACGGGTAGCAGCTGTGTCGCCCAGACGAACAGTTGCGCGATGAACTCGGCGGCGCCCGTCGCCGTGAGGGCTAGTCCCAGTGACAGGCTCGAGACGATCACCATCACCAGGTTGATGTTCAGTGCCTCGGTGATGTGCCGCCAGCGCAGGCAGCGAGTCACGAGCATCGCTGCGATGCCTGTCAGCGCGCCAATGGAAATCGGCATCAGGCCGGTGGCGTTGGATACCACCACGCCCGCCATGATCAGCAGCGCCAGGGTCGCCCGGTCGGTGTGCGGCAGGTCGACGGTGCCGTCGAGCACCAGCATCGAGCCGCCGGCGCGCAGCTCCCGGACGGCACTGCTCGGCCCCTGCACCAGGATCACGTCACCGGCACGCAGCCGCACCTCCTCCGCCTCGCCACTGACCGCGCCGGCCGCGCGGCCGCGATGTACGGCGAGCGGCAACAGGCGGTAACGCGCCACGAATTCCGCGGCATCGAGCACGCGCTGGTAAAGCGGCGAGGCGCGGGTGATGACCACCTCAGCAAGCTGCTGGCCCTCCGTGGCGAGCGGCTCGGTCTCGCCCACCGGGTGTTCCAGATCGCTGGCGTTGTAAAGCGTCGCGCCGAGCAACTTTTCGAACTCCTTGAGTCGATCCGGCGTGTCTTTCACGTACAACCGATCGCCGGCCTGCAGC
>CAYOFE010000038.1:9472-21327 GCA_964403135.1 uncultured Chromatiaceae bacterium
GGCGATGGTGAGATCGTCGCCGCGCTGGATGCGCTCGATGCGCATGCGGTTCTGGGTGCGCGCCAGCACCTCCGACACCGTGCGACCGTGCGCGAAGCTGCCTTCGTTGACGTAGAGGGCGGCATTGAAAACGCGCGGCGAGGTATCCGACAGCGGCGGGTTGCGGTCGGGCAACAGGTAGGGCGCCGCCAGCCAGACGAATATCAGCCCGAGGCTGCCGGCAAAGAGCACTGGCGGCGTCAGGTCAAACAGCCCGAAGGGCCCGACGCCGAGCTTGGTGGCCACACCCACCGCAAGCAGGTTGGTGGATGTACCGATGGTGGTCGCCATGCCCCCGATGAGCACCCCATAGTTCAGCGGCAGCAACACCCGTGACGGGGAAGTCTTGCTGCGCATCGCACAGGCAAGGAGTACCGGGAACAGGATGGCCATCAGTGGCGTGTCGTTGATGAAGCCGCTGAAAAAGGCGGCAAACAGCAGCGTCACCAGCAGCGCGCGCCGCTCGCCTCTTTCCCACAGCCGGGCGATCACCGCGGCGAGAGGCTGCAGCGCGCCGGTCACCTCCAGGCCCTTCACCAGCACCAGGAGAGCGCACACCGTCACCAGCGCCTCGTTGCCGAAATTGGCGAAGAAGTCCGAGGGATGGATGCCCGGATAAGGAAAGATGTAGAAACCCAGCGCCAGCACCAGCAGGATCGCGAAACCGGTGGTTTGCAGGGGCAGCCGATCCTTGGCGAACAGGTACAGCGCCAGCGCGATTATCACGATGACGGCGAGCGCGTGATAGCTGGGCAGGCTGGGCAATGAACGTCCTTTCTCGTTGGTATTGTGGCGACTGGCGCCAGGCCGTTCGACGCCGCGCCACAGCGGGGCCCAAGCGTATATCACGATCCCACCGCGCGGGACAATCTTGACATCGAGACATCGACATTACACCTGGGAATAAGCCGCCGGACCCGGCGCTATCTCACGGCCGGTTTCGCGCAATCGCCCAGGTCATCTGCAACAGCCTTCGATAGGCCGCCAGTGGCAGCGCATGGCGCGCGCCATCGCCATACATCGCCACGGTATCAGCGCTGGCGAGTACGGGCAGCAGGTGCAGGTAGGCACCCGGCGGATGCCGGGGTGCATGCCGCGGAAAGATGTCGAACGGCGACAGCACCAGCAGGTGGCGATGGCGCAGTCCCGCCTGGCGCAGAATGCGCCGCGCATGGTCGTTGCCGTAGCTGCGCGAGAGCGTCGACTCGACGTCACGCATTTCGAGTCCTGGATAGGGGCCGCGTGCCCGGGCGAGCAGGTTCGATTCGCGGATCATCAATCGGCGCAGCAGGCGCATCCAGCGCGCGGCTTCGCGCACCGCCGGGAATGCGGCGGGGTCGATGCCAAGCCGGTCGACGACATCGCCGAATCCCGTGACGTGGAGGGCCAGCCGGCGATTGACCAGTGCATCCTGGCCGAGCTCCGGAGACGACCACTCGATCTGGTCCATGAGGTTGTCGGCAAGCCGCAGGCCCGTGCGCAGCAGGCGGCGCATCGCCTGCAGGTCGGCGTGCCACCCCGCCAGGTCGAGCCTGGCCAGGTCGACTTCGAAGGCGAGCCATGCCGTCAGCGCGCGCGCCTCGAACCGGCTGCGAGGCAGGACCGCGTCGCCGCGTTCAGCGGCGGCGAGCGTGCAGCTCGGACGGGTCGTGTGCTGCAGGACCAGGGCCGTGCCGGGATCACGGTGCGCGAGCTCCGTGAGCATCAACCATGACCGCTGCGGATCTCCGGGCCAACCGCCCGCGGATCCATCGGCCGGCTTGCCGAGCAGGGCAAACAGCCGGTCTGGCACGCGAATCGTCACCTGCGGTCGGCCAAGCGAATCGGATTCCCGCAGCCCAAGCAGGCTGGCGAGACCCGGGTGATCGGCGGCCACCGAAAACATCAGGCCGTGAGGCTCGACACCGCGTCGTCGCAGCGCGCCCGGCAGGCGCGCATCCAGGCCGGAGCTGACCAGTCGCAACTGCTCCTTGCGCAGCGTTCCCGCATCATCGTCGCGCGCCACACAGGTCAGGTCCATGCTGACGCTGTGACCAGCCAGCAGCAGGGACGCCAGCCGCCGGGCCAGCACCGTCGTGCTGCGCTCCGCCAGCCACTCGGGGTCACCGGAGACGATTGGAAAACGCAGCACCTGCTGGCCCGACAGGTCGCCAACCGACAGCGCGCGATCGGGATTCGGAGCCACGCCAACCGGCTGTATCGCCGGATGCGCCAGGAACCAACGGAACTCGCGACGCCAGAACGCCCGATTGGGCTCCTCCGCCGCGGCAAGCTCCAGCAATTCATCGCTGACCGGGCGCCGCGGCCGCTCGCTGTTGACTGGCCGCGCCTGCCGGCGCAGGGTGGACGTCACGTGTATCTCCCATGGCGGGCGCCGTTGCGCGGGCCCTGGTGCCAATCTGCACGCACACGGCGCCGGTCGTCGCGCGGCAAATAGGCCGTCTTCGTGCTGATTCGCGGCGGCCGGTGCTAAGATCTGCCGAACGACCGGCACAGGCCCCGCATACGGTGGCCTGGAACGCTCCCGCCCCGCATGTCCGCCTGGAATCCCCAAGAACTGACCGGCCTGCACCCGACCTCGCGACCCACCGAGAAGCGGCAGGACATCCGCTTCGCCGAGAAGGACGAGGCCCTGCGCCACGATGTGCACGAACTGGGCGTGGTCGTCGGCGAACTGCTGCGTGAGCAGTGCGGCGTCGAGCTGTACGGCGCCGTCGAGGCGGCGCGCCAGGCGGCCATCGAGCGGCGCGAGGGCGATCCGCTCGCCAGCCGCCGGCTGGACGAGCTGGTGGAATCGCTGTCGGTGCCGGCCGCGCGCGATTTCATCCGGGGCTTTTCCACCTACTTCCAGGTGGTGAACACCGCCGAGCAGGTGCACCGAATCCGCCGGCGCCGCGAGTACCTTCGGGACGCCTCGATCCGGCAGCCCGGCGGTATCGAGGACACCGTCTTCAAGCTGCGCGATTCCGGCATCGATGCCGCCGGGATGCAGAAACTGCTGGCCGGGCTGCGGGTGGTGCCGGTATTCACGGCGCACCCCACCGCGCCGACCCGGCGCACCATCCTGCGCAAGCAGCAGGCCATCGTGCGCCGGCTCGTGGACATGCAGAACCCCGCGCTGACGCCACGCGAAGTCGCCGCTGACCTGGACGCGATCCGCACGGAAGTCACGGCCATCTGGCAGACGGAGGAAACCCCGGCCGAGGCGCGCACCGTGTTCGACGAGCTCGAGCACATGGTGTTTTTCCTCACCGACGTGATCTACCGCGCCATGCCGCGCTTCTACGAATCACTGGAAGCGGCGCTGCGCAGTGCCTATGGCGAAGCCGCCGCGGCTATCGACGTGCCCACGCTGGTGCGATTCGCCTCGTGGATCGGCGGCGACATGGAAGGCAATCGCGAGATCACCGCCCGCACCATTCGCGAGACGCTGGCCCGCCAGCGGTCGCTGATTCTCGACCTGTACTTCCGCGACTGTCGCGACCTGGCGAACAAGCTCTCGCAGAGCCTCAGCCGCGTCAGCGTAGATCCTGCGATCCCCGAGCTGATTCGCCGCTACACCGGCCATTTCGGCCGCGAGATGGGCGAAGTGCCGCTACGCTATCGCGACATGCCTTACCGCGTGCTGTTACGGCTGATCGCGGCACGGCTGCAGGCCACGCACGACGACGGCACCTACCCCTACGAGTCCGCCGAAGAGTTCCTGGCCGACATTCGCCTGATCGCGCGCAGTCTCGCGGAGCATAAAGGCGCCAATGCGGGGCTCTTCGCGGTGCGCCGGCTGATGCGCCGGGTGCAGACCTTCGGCTTTCATTTTGCCACGCTGGACCTGAAGCAGAGTGCGATCACGATCCGTGGGGTGGTGGGCCGGTGCCTGAACGAGTCCGACTGGATGCAGCGCACGCCCGAGCAGCGCGCCGAGCGCATCCGCGAGGCGATCCGCTGCAACGAGTCGCCACGCGCGGATCTCGACAACGAGTCGAAGCGCGCGCTGGCGGTGTTCCAGACGGTGGCGTTCAGCCGGCGCAAGTACGGGCGCCGCGCCATCGGGCCGTTCATCGTCAGCATGAGCCATGGCGTCGACGACCTGCTGTCGGTGATCCTGCTGCGCCGCTGGGGCGACCCGCACGCATCGGGTGGCTCGGTGCCACTCGACATTGTGCCGCTGTTCGAGACAGTGGAGGACCTGACCGACTGCCACTTGACCATGCGGCAGCTGCTGCAGGATCCGATCTACTGGGAGCACATCGGGCGCTGCAAGCGCCGGCAGATCATCATGCTGGGCTACTCCGACAGCAACAAGGATGGCGGGCTCGCCGCCGCACGCTGGCTGCTGCAACAGGCGCAGTCGGCACTGGTACAGGTGCTCGACGATGCCGGTGTCGAGTTCACGTTGTTCCATGGCCGCGGCGGCACTATCAGCCGCGGCGGCGGCAAGACCCATGCCGCAGTGCTCGGCTCGCCCCCCGGCGCCGTGCGCGGGCGGTTGCGGGCCATGGAGCAGGGCGAGCTGGTGAGCGTGAAATACGGCGTGCGTGGCCTCGCGCTGCGGACCCTGGAACAGGCGACCGGCGCAGTCGCGCTGGTGAGCGCCCTGCCCCAGCAGACCGCGCCGAAAGAAGGCTCGATCTGGCACGACGTCATGGATGAACTGGCGCGCATCAGTCGTGAACATTACAAGGCGCTGGTATACGATTCGGCCGGTTTCTATCAGTACTTCCGCGAAGCCACCCCTGTGGATGTCATCGAGCGCATGCAGGCGCGCCAGGGGCTCGAACTGCCGCCCGAGGCCACCATCGACAACCTGCGCGGCGTACCCTGGACTTTCGCGTGGACGCAGAGCCGGCACATTCTGCCCGGTTGGTATGGGCTTGGTACCGGGCTGAAGGCCGTCATCGAGAAGTACGGCCTCGAGACCCTCCGCGAGATGGCCCGCGACTGGTATTTCTTCCGGGCGTTGCTGGCCGATGTCGAGATGGTGCTCGCCAAGGCGGATTTTTCCATCGCCAACCGCTACTCGATGCTTGCGGGCCCGCTGCACGAGCGGTTCTTCCCGCGGCTGCGCGACGAATACAACCTGTGCGTGGAGCAGGTCCTCGTCTCGCGCAATCAGCAGGTGCTGCTCGAAAACAACGACGCGCTGCGCCGATCGATCCGGCTGCGCAACCCCTACGTGGACCCGATGAGCCTGCTGCAGGTGGACCTGCTGCGCCGCTGGCGAGCGAGCAACCGCGAGGACAACGAACTCTACAATGCGCTGCTGGCGAGCATCCACGGCATCGCACGCGGGCTGCAGGACTCGGGTTGAAGGCGGTCTTTCTCGACTTCGGCTCGCTGGGGCCCGGCGACGTCGATGCCGGGCCGCTGCGCCGCGTGGTGCCGGACCTGACGGCGTTTGCGGACACGGCGCCGGGCGAGGTGGCGGCACGGATTGCCAGTGCTGACGTCGTTCTCGGCAACAAGGTTTGCCTCGACGAATCGGCGCTTCGCGATGCGCCGCGACTGAAACTGATCTGCCTCGCGGCCACCGGCACCGACAACGTCGATCTGGCCGCAGCCCGCGCCCGCGGCATTGCCGTGTGCAATATCCGCAACTACTGTACACCGTCCGTCACTCAGCACGTGTTCGCGCTGATGCTCGCGCTCAACCAGCACCTCGGCGAATACGATCGGCTGGTGCGCGCCGGCGCCTGGACGCAGGGCCAGGGTTTCTGCCTGCTCGAGCCCACATTCGCCGAGCTCGCCGGGCGCACGCTCGGCATCGTCGGGCTCGGCAATCTCGGCCAGGCGGTGGCGCGGGTGGCGCAGGCCTTTGGCATGGAGGTGCTGGCCGCAAAGCGCCCCTATCGCGACCCCGGCGGCAATCGGGGCCGACCGCTGGGAAATGGGGTACAGCGGGTAGATTTCGCCGAGCTGCTCGCCCGCTCGCACGTCGTCAGCCTGCACTGCCCGCTGAATGAAGAAACCCGTCATCTCATCGACGCCACCGCACTCGCCCAGATGCGCCGCGACGCACTCCTGATCAACACGGCGCGCGGGGCATTGATCGATGCGGCAGCGCTGGTCGCGGCGCTGCGAGAGGGACGAATTGCAGGCGCCGGCATCGACGTGCTCGACCGCGAGCCCCCGCCGGCGGATCACCCGCTGCTGTCGGCCAGGCTGCCCAATCTCATCGTCACGCCGCACATGGCCTGGGCGGCGCGCGAGGCGCGCCAGCGCGCGCTGGCGGAGATGGCCGAAAACATCGCCGACTTCCTGAGGGGTGGGCAGCGGAACCGGGTGGCCTGATGAGCGTGACGCGGCGCGAAGCCATCCGGTTCTGGCTGAATCTCGGCTTCATCAGCTTCGGAGGTCCCGCCGGCCAGATCGCCACCCTGCACGAGGAGCTGGTGGTGCGGCGGCGCTAATGAGGTGCTGCCCTATGTTTACGATGCGGCCGTCGCGCACTACGGCTGGCTCCCGGCGAGCCGACGGATTTATTTGCCGCACTCGTTGCCCTGGCCGCGGGTAGCGCCCTGATCCGCTTCAAGTCGAGCGTCATGGCGCTGTTGGGCTGCGCCGCGCCGGCAGGGGCCTGGCCTACCGCGGCCTCACGGCGATCTGGTAACGTCGGCAGCGGACGGTTACGGGGAGCGCTGCAAGCATGCTTTCATGGATCTTTCTGACATTCGCGGTCATTCACCTGAGCATCTGGATCTGGGGCTGGAGGCTGTGGGCGCAAAACGGCCGGCCGGTCGCGCTTTTCCTGGTGCTTTTCGGCGGAACGCTGCTGTTCTGGGACAACTTCCGCATCGGCATCGGCCGCTTCATCGGGCCTGGCGACCTGCTGTACTCGTTGAGCGTGCCCGCCTTTGCATGGCACTGGTCGATGCTGCCGCTGCTGGTCATTGCCGCCGGCTCGGTCGCACGGCTCGCCGGCCTCGGGTGGGCGCGCAACCGGATCGTGATGGGGGCCTTCTGCGTGGTCGCGGTCGCGCTGAGTGCCATGGACATTCCGAAGATTTTCGCCATGGACCTGCGCGTGGCCTGCCTCGATGACACGATCCGCTACACCACGAATGTCTCCGCCGCGCAGGTGTGCCCCGGCGACGAGCCGTTCACCAGGGGCGCCGGCGCGGCACTGGTGGCCATCGTCACCAACGTGATCGTGCTCGGTGTCGGCATTGCGCTCTGGATGTACCGCAAGTGGCCCTGGCTCGCGATCGGCTCCGGTGCGATGTTCGTGGCTGCAGGAGCATTCGCGCGCTCGCAGTACGCTCTGCCCATCGCCAACTTCGGGGAAATCTGCATCACGCTCGGCTTCATCGTGACCTGCGTGCACTTTGCGCGCCGGCCTGCAGCCGCAAGCGCGCTGCCACAGGCGGCCTGATACGCGAAACCGGCCGCATGCATCGCCGATGATGGGGCCATTCGGCCACTTTCTGGAACTCAGCCTTCCAACCAGCGACATATTGAAATCGCTGGCGTTCTGGCGCGCGCTCGGTTTTGCCGAGCTAGTCACCGGCGACATCCGGCGACATCACTACGCCGTGGTCACCGACGGCGCCATTGCCATAGGCCTGCATGCAGGTGATATCGAAGAGCCGGCGTTGAGCTTCGTGCGCCCGAATCTCGCGACGCAGGTTCGCGCGCTCGAGGCGGCGGGTCACGAATTCGAATTCGCGCAGCTCGGGCCCGAGCAGTTCCACGAAGCAGCGCTGCGCAGCCCCGACGGTCATCTTATCGTCATGATGGAAGCACGCACGTTTTCGCCGGGCGCGGCGGACGACAGCCCAGCGCCGCTGCTCGGCCGCTGTATCGAGATCTCCCTCGCCTGCCGCGATGCCGACGCCAGCCGCGCGTTCTGGGAAGCGGCGGGGTTCATCGCCGAACCGGGCGATGGTGGCCAGCCGAGGCTTGTCGCGCCCGGCGTCACGCTCTGCCTGCACGAGTCGGAACGAAGCGCGTCGCTGGCGCTGCGATTCGCGGTGCCTCCCGATCAGGCAATGCTGAGTGCGCTCGATGCGCGAGGTATTGCCGTCAGCCGCAAGGGCCATGCCACGGTGCTGCGCTCGCCGGAAGGGTTGCGCCTGGCCGCCGATTGAACTATCGCCTCGGTTGCCGTGCGGCATAGAATTCGCCGGTGAGAAATCTATGCCAGCGCTGCGCCTGTTAATAGTCGGTAATGACCTCGGCTACTTCATTTCCCATCGGCTTCCGCTGGCCAGGAGCGCGATCGCAGCGGGATATGACGTTCATGTCGCCATACCCTACACCACCGACGCCCAATTACCGCCGCTCGACGGCGCGGCCTTTCACCAGATCGAGCTGCAGCGAAACTCCCTGAGCTTGATGCAGGACCTGCGCACCTTGCTCAGCTTGCGCCGGCTGGTGCGCGCCCTGCAGCCGGATATCGTGCACAACTTCACCCTCAAGCCGGTTCTCTACGGGGGCTCGGTAGCACGCCTCGCCGAGGTGCCTCTTGTCATCAACGCTGTCACGGGACTGGGATCGCTGTTTGGCGAGCAAACGCCGAAGATGCGCCGGCTGCGCCGGTTGGTGCTGCCCGGGCTGCGCTACGCTTGCGGCAGCCGCAGGGTGAGGACCGTGTTCCAGAACTACGACGACCAGGCGGAGTTCGTGGCCGCCGGCGTCTGCAGCCTCTCGAACAGCGTCGTTATCCGCGGGTCGGGGGTAGACACAGCGGTGTTCCTGCCGGCGGCCGAGCCAGACGGGCAGCCCGTGGTGATCTGCCCGTCGCGCATGTTGTGGGAAAAAGGCGTCGGCGAATTCGTGGATGCCGCCCGCCGCCTGAAAGCCCAGGGATGCAGTGCGCGGTTCGCCCTTGTCGGGGCGACAGACAGCAATCCGTCCTCCGTATCGGAAGTGCAGTTGAAGCAGTGGGAGGCTGAGGGAATCGTGGAGTGGTGGGGCAGGCGCAACGACATGCCCGAGGTCTTTCGCCTGGCGAATCTCGTCTGCTTGCCGTCGCGTTATCGTGAGGGCGTGCCAAAAGTGCTGATCGAGGCGGCGAGTTGCGGACGAGCCATTGTCACGACCGACATGCCCGGGTGCCGCGAGATCGTGCTCGACGGCGAAAACGGCCTGCTGGTGCCACCGGGCAATGTCGCGCGACTGGCCGAGGCGCTGCGGCGGCTGATCGAACAGCCTGCCCTGCGTCGGCAGATGGGCGATCGCGGCCGGGCGCGCGTTGTCAGCGATTTCTCGCTGGAGGTGGTGCTGCGCGAAACGCTGGCGCTCTATGCCAACGCACGGTCATGACGCGAGTACTCGTCACCGGTGCCAGCGGCTTCATCGGGCAGCGCGTGATCGCCGAGGCGCTGCGACAGGGCATCGAGGTGCGCGCCGCCCTGCGCAGCCGGGACCGCTGCTCGCTGCCGGACCGCTGCGAAGTGCTCGAGACCGGAGATATCGGTGCAGACTGCGACTGGACCGTCGGGGTGCGGCGCATCGCGGCTATCGTGCACCTGGCGGGCCTCGCACACCTGCCTGCTGGCGACCCAGCGGCGACTATGGCCGGGTTTCGCCGTGTAAACACCGCGGGCACTGCAGCGCTAGCCCGAGCCGCGGAGGCGGCCGGCGTGCAGCGATTCGTACTGGTCAGCTCCATCGGCGTGCACGGGCGGTGCATCGGCGGCAGCGCATTGTCCGAGGAATCTCCGGCAAATCCTGAAGAGCCCTATGCAGTATCGAAACTCGAAGCGGAGCGATTGCTGCGCGACGCCTGTCGGCGGACCGAGGTGGTAATCGTCCGCCCTCCGCTGGTTTACGGGCCACGTAATCCTGGTAACTTCCTGCGACTGCTACGACTCTGCGCAAGCGGCCTGCCGTTGCCGTTCGCTGGGGTGGATGGCCAACGCAGCTTCATCTTTGTGGATAATCTCGCGAGCGCACTGGTCCGGTGTGTACTGGCGCCACAGGCCGCGGGCAGGACATATCTGGTAAGCGACGGCGAGGATGTGACGCTGCCCGCGCTGATTCGCATGATCCGGGAACGCATGGGGCTGCCGGCACGGCTCGTGCCGGTGCCCGCCGCCATGCTGCGGCTGGGTGAGCACTTGCCCGTGTTCGGCCCGAGCCTGCGCAAGCTCACTGACCGGCTGCTGGTGGACAGCCGCCGCATCCGCGCGGAGCTCGGCTGGCGTGCGCCCCACACGCTGGCCGAAGGCATCTCCGCAACGGTGCGCTGGTACCGCGAGAGCCAAGCATGAGCGCCGTGGCAATACTTGCCGCGTGCGCGGTGATCTCCTCTGGCCTGACCTGGGTGATCCTGCGCTACGCGGAACATGCGCGGCTACTGGACGTGCCGAACGAACGCAGCTCGCATCGGCGCGTGACTCCACGTGGTGGCGGGCTGGCAATCGTCGTAACTTTCTACGCGGCGCTCGGCGCGATGTACTTCGCGCGTGGCCTGCCGCCGCCGCTCGCAGCGGCGCTGCTCGGCGGGCTGC
This sequence comes from uncultured Chromatiaceae bacterium, assembly GCA_964403135.1. Taxonomy (GTDB): domain Bacteria; phylum Pseudomonadota; class Gammaproteobacteria; order Steroidobacterales; genus QUBU01. The sequence goes on from CAYOFE010000038.1 coordinate 19,963, forward strand.
CACTGGCGATCATCGGGTTGCTGGATGACCGGCGTTCCGTGCCGGCGAGGATCCGACTGCTTATTCAGCTCGCAGCGTCAGGCTGGGCGATTTCCTGGTTGGGCGGACTGCCGGTCGAGCCACTCCCGGCGGTAGCCGGGACGGGGCTCGCATGCCTGTGCCTGGTATGGTTGACCAACCTGTACAACTTCATGGACGGCATCGACGGCCTTGCCGGCAGCGAGACAACGTTCGTGGCAATTGCCGCCGCTCTGGTGCTGGCGGCGGACCGTGCCGCGCCGGAATCGCAGTTGCTGCTCGGCCTAGCCGGCGCCGCACTCGGGTTTCTCGCCTGGAACTGGTCGCCGGCGCGTATTTTCATGGGCGACGTGGGCTCGGCATTCGTCGGCTTCGTGTTCGGCGTGTTCGCGCTGTCAGGCGCTGCGAAGTCTGGTGACGTGGCCTGGATCTGGATGATTTTGCTCGGCGTATTCGTGGTGGACGCCACCGTGACGCTGCTCAGGCGGCTGATATCAGGGCAGCCGTGGTATCACGCGCATCGCACCCACGCCTACCAGAAGCTCACCGACCGCTGGGGCGCGCACTGGAAAGTCACCCTGGCGGTAGCGGCGGTTAACTTGGTGTGGCTGTTGCCGATGGCGCTGTGGTCGGCCGCCAATCCGGATCGCGCCGGGGTCGCGGCGCTCGTGGCGCTCGGGCCACTGGCCTTGGTCGCGATAATGGCCGGAGCCGGCCGCGGTGACTGATCGGCGGTGGCGTTCGCCAGCGTGGCTATCGGACGGTCCTCGCGCGGCAGACTGGCGTCTCAAGCGGCTGGTCCGCTAACCCGGATTTCTCACCGAGAAAGGGCGCATCGGCCCGGTACTTGAGCAAAACCAGCTTTGGAGAAGCATTATTGCTGGCATCACCGGAGGGGCCAATGCCCACACCGCGTAAGCCTGAACCGCTGGAGTTTGCGAGTGTAGAGCGCCGCCGCGTGGTGGCCGCTTTTGACGTTGGCACGGCGAGTTCCGATGCCGGGGCGCTGCTGCTCGGCAAGGCCGATCGGGCTGATCGACCGGCTGGCGGGCTGCTTTGCCGATAATCGCCGGGGGGATCGGATCGAGCACCCGGTGCGCATGCTGATCGGGCAGCGGGTGTTCGGTATGGCGCTCGGCTATGAGGATCTGAACGATCAGGAGCCCCTGCGCCACGACCCGGTGCCTCGGCAAGCTCACCGCGCGGCGCAAGGCGTGTGCACCCCTGGCCGGCAGGAGCACGCTGAACCGGCTGGACCTGCACACCCTACAATGAGGCTGGCGATCGGTATCACCGCATCCGCCCCGACGCGGCGGCGATCGATGCGCTGTGGATCGAGCTGTTTAG
>CAYOFE010000039.1:0-21080 GCA_964403135.1 uncultured Chromatiaceae bacterium
TACCTCAACGTCGATCCGGGCACCATGAGCCCGTTCCAGCATGGCGAGGTGTTCGTCACCGAGGACGGCACGGAAACCGATCTCGATCTCGGCCATTACGAGCGTTTCGTCCGCACCACCACCGGGCGGCACAGCAATTTCACCACCGGGCGCATCTACGGCAGCGTCATCGCCAAGGAGCGCCGCGGCGACTACCTCGGGGCCACCGTCCAGGTGATCCCGCACGTCACCGACGAGATCAAGCGCAGCATCGCCCTCGGGGCGGGCGATGCCGATGTGTGTATCGTCGAAATCGGCGGCACGGTGGGCGACATCGAGTCGCTGCCGTTCCTGGAGGCCATCCGCCAGGCCGGTGTGGACATGGGTCCGGGCCACGTCGTCTATGTGCACCTCACTCTGGTGCCGTACATCGCCACGTCGGCCGAGATCAAGACCAAGCCGACGCAGCACTCTGTGAAAGAACTGCGCTCGATCGGCATCCAGCCCGACATCCTGGTATGCCGCTCGGACCATGTCCTGCCCGGCGAGCAGCGACGGAAAATCGCTTTGTTCACCAACGTGCAGGAGCGGGCGGTGATTTCCGCGCCCGATGTCGACGACATCTACCAGTTGCCGATGTTGTTCCGCGAGCAGGGTCTCGACCAGATCATCGTCGAGCGCTTCGGCCTTGATTTGCCGCCGGCCGATCTCTCGGAATGGGAAGCAGTGGTGACCGCGCGCCGTAATCCGGAGGCGACCGTCACGATTGCGATGGTCGGCAAGTACGTGGATCTGAAGGACTCGTACATCTCGCTCAATGAGGCACTGCGCCACGCCGGGCTGAAAACCCGCACGCGGGTCGAAATCCAGTATGTCGAGGCCGCCGATATCGAGGCAGACGGCACCGGTTGCCTGCGCCGCGCCGATGCGATTCTGGTGCCGGGCGGCTTCGGCGATCGCGGCATCCAGGGCAAAGTCGAAGCCGTGCGCTACGCGCGTGAGAACAACGTGCCGTATCTTGGCATCTGCCTGGGCCTGCAGGTTGCGGTTATCGAGTTTGCGCGTAACGTGGTTGGCCTGACACAGGCGCATAGCACCGAGTTCGATCCTGGCACGCCCGACCCGGTTATCGCGCTCATCACGGAGTGGCAGGAACGCGATGGCAGCATCCAGGCGCGATCAGAGCGCTCTGAGTTGGGCGGCTCCATGCGGCTCGGTGCCCAGGAATGCCGCCTGCAGGCGAACACCATGGCGCGGCGCATTTACGGGCGCGACACCGTGTCCGAGCGCCACCGCCACCGCTATGAGTTCAACAACCGCTACCTCGACCGGTTGCGGGCAGCCGGGCTGGTATTTTCCGGGTTCTCGGTGGACGGGCTGGTCGAATTGATCGAGTTGCCCGGGCATCCGTGGTTCGTGGCGTGCCAGTTCCATCCGGAGTTCAAGTCCAATCCGCGCGACGGCCATCCGTTGTTTCTCGGCTTTATCGGCGCGGCGCGGGGCTGGCGCGCCCAGGAATTGCCGGCCGCAGCGCAGGCATGAGGCTGCTCGCTTTCGAAGTCGGGCTGGATCGGCCTTTTTTCCTGATTGCCGGGCCCTGCGTGATCGAGAGCGAGGCGCTGGTTCTGGAAATCGCGGGCCGCCTGCGCGAGATCACCCGGCAACTGGGTATTCCATTCATTTTCAAGGCCTCGTTCGACAAGGCCAACCGCTCCTCGGCGGAGAGCTTTCGCGGACCGGGCATCGATGCGGGCCTGCGGATCCTCGGTGAAGTGCGTCGCCAGCTCGGCGTGCCGGTGCTTACCGATGTGCACGAGGACACTCCACTCGATGCAGTTGCCGCCGTAGTCGATGTTTTGCAGACGCCGGCATTCCTGTGCCGGCAGACGAACTTCATCGTCCGGGTGGCGGCCACCGGCAAGCCGATCAATATCAAGAAAGGGCAATTCCTTTCACCCTGGGAAATGACCAACGTCGTGGACAAGGCGCGCAGCACCGGCAACCGGCACGTGCTGGTTTGCGAGCGCGGATTCAGCTTCGGCTACAATAACCTGATCGCAGATATGCGCTCGCTGGTCGTGTTGCGCGAGACCGGTTGCCCGGTGGTGTTCGACGCCACGCATTCGGTGCAGTTGCCCGGCGGTCGCGGCACGAGCTCCGGCGGGCAGCGCGAATTTATTGCGCCGTTGGCCCGTGCCGCCGTCGCCACCGGCATCGCCGGGCTGTTCCTGGAGACCCACCCGCGGCCTGCCGAAGCGCTCAGCGACGGGCCGAATGCCTGGCCGCTGCCGCAGATGGAGCCGCTGCTGGCACGGCTGTGCGAGATCGACCGGGCGGTAAAAGGCCGGCCGCTCGAGGAAATATCGATGGCGGGCGAGGCGTGAGCCGCGCGTTTGCCTAGCAGAGGACGGGATCGAAGATGAGCAGGATCAAGAGCGTTCGCGGCCGCGAGATTCTCGACTCGCGCGGCAATCCCACGGTCGAGGCGGACGTCGAGCTGGACAGCGGCGCCACCGGGCGGGCGGCCGTGCCGTCCGGGGCCTCCACCGGGACGCGCGAGGCGGTGGAACTGCGCGACGGAGACGCGAGGCGTTACCTCGGCAAGGGAGTGCTGCGCGCGGTCGGCAACGTCAATGGCGAGATCCGTTCCGCGTTGCTGGGCATGGAGGGCACCGACCAGGCCGCGATTGACGCGTGCATGCGGGCGCTTGACGCCACCGACAACAAGTCGCGGCTCGGCGCCAATGCGATCCTGTCCGTGTCGCTGGCGGTGGCGCACGCGGCCGCGCGCGAGCGCGGCGAGCCCCTGTTCCGTGCCCTGGGCCAAGCGCCCTATACCATGCCGGTGCCGATGATGAACATCATCAATGGCGGAGCGCATGCCGATAACAACGTCGACATTCAGGAATTCATGATTCTGCCGGTTGGCGCGCCGGGTTTTCGCGAGGCGCTGCGCTACGGTGCCGAGATATTTCATGCCCTTAAATCGGTGCTGAAGCAGAAAAAGCTCAATACTGCGGTGGGGGACGAGGGCGGGTTTGCGCCTGACTTGCCATCGAATGCGGCCGCGCTCGATACCATCATGGTCGCGATCGCCAAGGCAGGGCTCCGACCGGGCTCCGACGTGTTCCTCGGGCTCGATGTGGCGAGCTCGGAATTTTTCAAGGACGGCCTTTATCACCTCGAAGGCGAGGGACGCAGCTTCCAACCGGGAGAGTTCGCGGAGTACCTGAAGGGCCTTACCGAGGCCTATCCCATCGTCACCGTCGAAGACGGCATGGCGGAAAATGACTGGGATGGCTGGGCGCTGCTGACGGGCCTGCTCGGCAAGAAGGTGCAGCTGGTCGGCGATGACCTGTTTGTGACCAACACGGCCATTCTGCGCGAAGGCATCGGCAAGGGCATCGGCAATGCCATCCTGATCAAGCCCAACCAGATTGGCACGCTGACCGAGACGCTCGAGGCGATCAGCATGGCCGTGCAGGCCAATTACGCGGCGGTTGTGTCTCACCGCTCGGGCGAGACCTGCGATGCCACGATTGCCGATATTGCCGTCGGCACCGCCGCCACCCAGATCAAGACCGGATCTCTCTGTCGCTCCGATCGCGTGTCGAAATACAATCAGCTCCTGCGCATCGAGGAGATTCTGGGTGGCGCCGCAGTCTATGCCGGGCGCAAGGCATTTGCGGTGGGACTCTAGGGGGAAGGACCGGTCCTGATGTTGTTGCGCATGCTCGCCGGAGTGCTCATTGTGCTGCTGGGTGCGCTGCAACTGCGGCTGTGGGTGTCGGAAGACGGTTTTAGCGGCGTTGCCCGCCTGGATCACCAGGTCGCCGCGCAGCGCGCGGAAAACGCGCGGCTCGCCGAGCGTAACAGCCGCCTGGAGGCTGAAGTGACCGATCTGCGCGAGGGTTTTTCGGCTCTCGAAGAACGGGCACGGGCGGATCTCGGGCTGGTGGGCCCCAACGAGAGTTTCTACATCGTCACCACGCCCAGCGCCGGCGCGAACGATCAATGACCGCCCTGGTGCGGGCGACCGCCGTTGCCGGCATCGGCGCGATTGCCATCGATCGGCCGCCCGCCAACGCACTCAACCTGGCGTTGGTCACGCAGATTCGCCAGGCGCACGAGCAGGCCTGTGCGGATGGCGCGCGGGCGATAAGCCCGGTGCCGGTGATCGCCGCGGTCACCGGCCCTTGCCCGGCCGGCGCGGCGGTGCTTGCCATAGACTGCGACGACCGCGTCGGCGCGCAGGGGAGCTTCAGGATCGGCCTGAACGAGGTGGCGGTCGGGTTGCCGGTGCCGCCGTCGATCATGGCGGCGTTCGTGGGGCTGGTCGGGCCCCGGCACGCACAACGGCTGGCGATGAGGGCCCAGCTGATTCCGATGCTTGAGGTATTCGCCGTCGGTTGGGTGGACGAGCTGGCGCCGCCCGAGCAGGTGACAGACGAGGCGCAGGAATGCGCAGCGCGCCTTGCGGCGCTGCTACCCATCGCCATGAACCGCGCGCGCCGGCTGGGCCGACGCCATAGACCGCGCGGCCGAGGCCCGTGTCGCGACCGATTACTGGTTCAGCGCCGAGACCCAGGCGGGCATGCGCGCGCTGGTCGCGCGGCTGGCGAAGAAATAGCTGGCGGGCTCAGCGCCGCAGCAGCACGTAGATAGCGCCTGTCCCCCCATCCCGCGCCGGAGCCGAGCAGAATGCCAGCACGTCGTCCCATTGGCGCAGCCAGCGGTTTACGCTCGCCTTGAGCACGGGTCCACGGTGTCCCGAGCGCAGGCCCTTGCCGTGCACTACGCGCGCACATTGAATGCCCTGGCCCAGGCATTCCGCGATGAATTCGCCGAGTTCCTTGCGGGCCTCATGGCTGGTCATGCCGTGCAGGTCGATCTCGGCCTTGATCGCGAAGCGGCCGCGGCGGAGGCTCTTCAGCACGCTGTCCTTGACGTGCGGCTGGCGGTAGATGATTTCCTCGCCCGTTTCGAGGTCCATCGCTTCGGCGCTGACTGACAGCGATTCGCGCATGACGGCCGCTTCGTCCTGGCGGCGGAAGCGCGCTTCGCCTTGCGGGGGGGCGCGGCGCAGGTGCAGGCGCCTGGCCGTCACCGGCCGTGCCCCTTCCACGGCCTGCCGGAATAGCGCCGCATCCTCCGAGTTGATATTTTTACGCGCCTTGCGGTCCATGACGGTCAGTTCGCAGGATACGCGCCGCCGGATCCACGCTGCCGGCGCGAAGGCCAGGAGAGCCCGTGAAGATACTGCTTAGCAATGACGATGGCTACCAGTCCGAGGGGCTCGCGACCCTGGCGCTCGCGCTGTCGGACCTGGCCGAAATCACCATCGTCGCGCCGGACCGCAACCAGAGCGGTGCCAGCCACTCGTTGACGCTGGAAACCCCATTGCGCGTCGGCAAGACACGCGACGGCATCTATTACGTCAACGGTACCCCGACCGACTGCGTACACCTGGCGATCACCGGACTGCTCGACCACGAGCCCGATATGGTAATTGCTGGCATCAACCACGGGGCGAACCTCGGCGATGATGTCCTGTATTCCGGCACGGTTGCGGCCGCCGTCGAGGGGCGCTTTCTAGGCCTGCCGGCAATCGCGGTGTCGCTGGCCGGCCATAATCTCCGCCATTTCGACAGCGCTGGTCAGTCGATCCGCATGCTGTTGCAGCGCCTGCAGGAAACGCCGCTGCCATCCGACACGATCCTCAACGTGAATGTGCCGGATGTGCCGTTTGCAGACTTGCGGGGTTTCGAAGCGACGCGGCTCGGCTATCGCCACCGGGCCGAGCCGGTTGTGCAGGCACAGGATCCGAAGGGCCGGCCGGTTTTCTGGGTCGGTGCCGCGGGCCCGGGGCAGGATGCCGGCCCGGGAACTGATTTTCATGCGGTCGAGCACAACCGCGTGTCGGTCACGCCCATGCAATTCGACCTCACGCGGCATGGCGCGATTCCTTCGCTCGCCGACTGGCTGCCCAAATGATCGGCGATGCCGAAAACCACCAGGGGATCGGCATGACCTCGGCGCGCACGCGCGAGCGTCTGGTTCAGCGGCTTGCCGCCAGTGGCATCTACAGCGAGGCGGTGCTCGAGCGGATACGTAACGTTCCGCGGCACCTCTTCGTCGACGAGGCGCTGGGCAGTCGCGCCTACGAGGATAGCGCGCTGCCCATCGGGCAGGGGCAAACGATCTCGCAGCCCTACATCGTGGCGCTGATGACGCAAGCGCTGATCGAGAACGGCGCCGCGATGCGGCGGTTGAATAAAGTGCTCGAGGTCGGCACCGGGTGCGGCTATCAGACTGCGGTACTGGCGCCTCTGGTCGGGCAGATTTTCTCCATCGAGCGTATTGGCAGCCTACAGCGCCAGGCGAAGCACCGCCTTACGCGCATGGGCATCGGCAACGTTCGCTTCCGGTATGGGGATGGGTTCGAGGGCTGGCCGGGCCAGGCGCCCTTCGACGGCATTCTCGTCACCGCGGCGCCAGACGAGGTGCCACAGGCGCTGATCGACCAGCTGGCTCCCGGCGGGCGCCTGATCATTCCGGTCGGGCCGCCTGGCAAGCAGGAACTGGTGCGCATCGAGCGGACCGAGGCGGGCCTCGCCCGTCAGCACCTTTGCTGGGTTGCGTTCGTACCGCTGCTGGAGGGTAAAGACTGAAGCCGCCCGGGTATCTCGCCGCGCTGGCGCTGCTGGCCGCAATCTCCCTGGCAGGCTGCGCCACCTCGAGTGACCCCGGCCCGGCGCCGGCCTCACGCCCGGCGCAGGCCATGCCGGCTTCCGGCACGTACACGGTCCGGCCCGGCGACACGCTTTATTCCATCGCGCGGCGTTTTGGCATCGATCACCGCGACCTGGCGCGCTGGAACAGTCTTGGCGACGGCACGCTGATCTATCCCGGGCAGCGCCTGAGCCTTAAAGCAACGGGACGCGGCGATCGCACGGCGACTTCGCCGCTCGGCGCGCCGGCCGACACACCGGTTGCCGCCTGGCAATGGCCGACCGAAGGGCCGCTGCTCGCCGGATTCCGCGCCTCGCCCAAGAGCGCCTCGGGCATCCACATCGGCGGCCGGCTCGGCCAGCCGGTCGTGGCTGCCGCGGCGGGAGAGGTCGTCTACGCCGGAAGCGGCTTGCCCGGTTACGGCAACCTGCTGATCGTGCGCCATAACTCGAGCTACCTGAGCGCATACGGCCACAACGAGCGGTTGCTGGTGCGGGAAGGCGAGCGTGTGAAAGCCGGGCAGACCGTGGCAAGCCTCGGTATCGGCCCGGGCCAGCGCCCGCTGCTGCACTTCGAAATCCGCCGCAACGGCGAGCCTGTCGATCCGCTGCAATTCCTGCCCGCGCGCCGGTAAGCGCCCGGCATTACTCGACGTACAGGGCGGCGGCCACGCGCCGCAGCTCCGCAGCCAGGATGTTAAAGGTGCGACAGGCCGCGGCGGTGTCCATGATCTCGATGCCAACGCCCTGGCGCAGAATGGCCGCAGTCGTTGTCGCGGGTGGAAACACCTGCCGCCGGCCGGTACCGAGCAGGATCACGTCCGGAGCCAGGTTGAGCAGCGGCTGCAGGTGTTCTACCGCGAGTTTTGCCGGCGGCGGCGGCGACCAGTCGAGGACCAGTCGATCCGCCATGACGATCACCGGTTGGCGGATCACCAGCTCGGCGATGTGAATCTCGCTGCCGGTGAATTGGCGGATCAGGTTGCCTGTACCATGCTCGCGATCAAGTTTCATGTGCAGCTCACGGCGCAAGCGGCGCCACGGGGAGAATAGCGGGGTGGGGTGGGAGACTGCCAGCGCAGGCATACGTGTGGCGCGCCGCGAGGTCCCGGCGGAGACCTACGCCGCGTTGCCAACCGATCTGCATCCGGTGCTGCGACGGGTCTATGCGGCGCGAAAGCTGCAGGCGGCGGAGCTGAACCTCTCGCTCGGCGGTCTGCTGCCGGTCAGCTCGCTCACCGGCGCCGCCCATGCCGCGGCCGTGCTCGCCGCCGTGCGGCGCCGCCAGGGCCGCGTTCTCGTGGTCGGCGATTACGACGCTGACGGCGCCACTGCGAGCGCGCTGGTCGTCACCTGCCTGCGGCGGATGGGGTTTGCGAGCGTCTCCTACCTGGTGCCGAATCGCTTCGGGCTCGGCTACGGCCTGACTCCTGCCGTGGCGGAGCTTGCCGCGACGCTGCGTCCCGAACTGCTCATTACAGTCGACAACGGTATCAGCAGCATCGAGGGAGTTGCCCGCGCTCGGGCGCTCGGCATGGCGGTGATCGTCACGGATCACCACCTCCCTGGCGCGGAGCTGCCGCAGGCGCTGGCGATCGTCAATCCGAATCTGCCCGGCGAGGCATTCGCCAGCAAGCATCTGGCCGGTGTTGGCGTAGCGTTCTACACCATGGCCGCCCTGGCCCGCGAGCTTGACCGGCTCGGCGTCGTGCATTACGAGAAAACGCGCCGGGCAGTCACTGCGTGCCTGGATCTGGTGGCGCTTGGTACCGTTGCCGACCTGGTGCGGCTTGATCACAACAACCGCATTCTGGTCGCCGAGGGTTTGCGGCGCATCCGGGCCGGTCATTCGCGGCCGGGCATCGCGGCGCTGTTCGCGGCCGGCGGGCGTGACCCGCGCGCCGCGCGCAGTACCGACCTCGGGTTTGCCGTGGCACCGCGATTGAACGCGGCCGGGCGGCTCACCGACATGTCGCTCGGGGTGGAATGCCTGCTGACGCCGGATCCGCTGCGTGCGCGCGAACTCGCTGCAGAGCTCGATGCGCTGAACGCCGAGCGGCGCGAGCTCCAGGCGCGCATGGAAGCCGAAGCACTGGCGCACATGCAGGACATCGAGGAGCAGGTCAGGCATTCAGATCAGCCCGCCTGGTGCTTTTTCGACGAAAGCTGGCATGAGGGGATCGTCGGACTGGTTGCATCGCGACTCAAAGACCGCACCAACCGCCCGGTGGTGGCTTTCGCCCCCGGCGAGGAGCAGGGGCTGCTGAAGGGTTCGGCGCGTTCTGTCGAGGGTCTGCACATCCGCGATGTGCTGGCCGCCATTGCCGTGCGCGGCGAGGTGCCGGGCATGAGCTTCGGAGGTCACGCTATGGCAGCGGGTCTGCGCTTGCAGCGCGACATGCTCGATGTCTTTCGCGCCGCCCTCATTGCCGAGGTCGATCGCCGGGCCGACGGCTCGGAGCGGGGCCGCGTGCTGTTGACCGACGGACCGCTCGAAGCCGGGCAGTTTGGCCTGGAACTGGCCGAATCCCTGCAGCAGGCCGCGCCATGGGGGCAGGGGTTTCCTGAGCCGCTGTTCGATAACGATTTCCGGGTCGTGGAGCGCCGGGTGTTGCGCGGGGCGCATCTTCGCCTGACGGTACGTCACCCGCAGGGCGGAGAGCCGATCGAGGCGATCGCGTTCCGACAGCTGCACGACGTCGGCTCCTCGGCCAATCTCGTGTACCGCCTTGATGTGAATGACTACGGCGGCCGGCGCCGCCCGCAATTGGTTGTGGAGCACATTTATTGCGACTAACATTTCGCGCTTTCGCTGCCCCGGTCGCGTGACCCTACGCCCATGGAAACCAACCCGATCCACAACGCCATTGCCGATCTGCGCAGCCGCATGGCGGCGCTCCGGGGGTATCTTTGACGTCGATGCCCGTCGCGCGCGCCTGAGCGAGGTTCGGCAGGCGCTGGAAGATCCCGCCGTTTGGCAGGATCCATCGCGCGCCGAGATTCTCGGCAAGGAGCGTGCGCAGCTCGAGTCGATCGTCCGCCAGTTCGACCGGCTCGAAAAGGGTCTCGGCGATTCGGCCGACCTGCTGGAAATGGCGGAGGCCGAGCAGGACGAGGCAGCCGTAGAAGGCGTGCGCAGCGACGTCGAGGCTGCCCGCAGGGAAGTCGAGCGGCTCGAGTTCCGCCGCATGTTCAGCGGGCGCCACGATGCGGCCAACGCCTATCTGGACGTGCAGTCCGGCTCCGGCGGCACGGAGGCCCAGGACTGGGCCGAGATGCTGCTACGAATGTACCTCAAGTATTGCGAGGCGAAGGGATTCAGCACGGAGATCCTCGAAGTCTCGCCCGGCGAAGTCGCCGGCATCAAGAGCGCCAGCGTGAGGGTCGTCGGCGATTACGCTTACGGGTGGCTGCGCACCGAGACCGGCGTACACCGGCTGGTGCGAAAGTCGCCATTCGATTCCGGCAACCGGCGGCACACGTCGTTTGCGGCGGTGTTCGTCTCTCCCGAAATCGACGACGACATCGAAATCGAGATCAACCCGGCGGATCTGCGCATTGACGTTTATCGGGCGAGCGGCGCCGGCGGCCAGCATGTCAACCGCACGGAGTCGGCGGTGAGAATCACGCATGTACCGACCGGTTTGGTCGTGCAATGCCAGAACGAGCGCTCGCAGCACAAGAACAAGGCGATGGCGATGAAGCAGTTGCGCGCCAGGCTGTACCAGGTCGAGGAACAGAAGCGCAATGCCGCGACACAGGCACTCGAGGACAGCAAGGCGGACATCACCTGGGGTAGCCAGATCCGCTCCTACGTGCTCGACCAGTCGCGCATCAAGGACCTGCGCACGGGCGTGGAGACGGGAAACCCGACCGATGTCCTGAACGGCGATCTCGACCGGTTCATCGAGGCGAGCCTGAAGCAGGGCGTTTGATTCAGGCGGACACGCTGGAGCATCCATGAGCGACGATCATTCACCCGAGTCCGAGCACCGGCTGATCGCCGAGAGGCGCCGCAAGCTGCAGGCGCTGCGCGATGCGGGCTTTCGTTTTCCGAACGCCCGCCGACGCTCGGCGCTCGCCGGTCAGCTGCATGCCACGTATGGTGGGCACAGCGAATCCTCCCTGGTACAGGAAAACGTCGAGGTGGCGGTCGGCGGTCGCATGATGGCCAAGCGTGTCATGGGCAAGACCAGCTTCGCGAAGCTGCAGGACCGCAGCGGGCAGATCCAGGTTTTCCTGCAGCAGGGTGTGGTTGCGGAAGCCGATTATGCCGCTTTCAAGCACTGGGACCTCGGTGACATCGTCTGGGCGCGCGGGAGTCTGTTCCGCACCAGGACCGGCGAGCTGACGGTACGGGCGCGCGAAATCGAGTTGCTGACCAAGTCGCTGCGTCCCCTGCCGGAGAAATTTCACGGCCTCACCGATACCGAGACCCGATACCGGCAGCGCTATCTCGATCTGATCGTCAACGAGGCATCGCGTGAGGTATTCGTGCGCCGCGCGCGAATCGTGCAGTTCCTGCGCAGCTATCTGGATGCGATGGAGTTTATGGAGGTCGAGACGCCGATGATGCAGGCGATTCCGGGCGGCGCGATGGCGCGGCCCTTCATCACGCATCACAACGCCCTCGACCGCGAGCTTTATCTGCGCGTCGCGCCGGAGTTGTACCTGAAGCGACTGGTCGTTGGCGGCTTCGAGCGGGTTTACGAGCTCAATCGCAATTTCCGCAACGAGGGCGTGTCGACCCAGCACAACCCCGAGTTCACGATGCTCGAGCTGTACATGGCGTACGCTGATTACAACGTGCTGATGGACCTGCTGGAGCAGATGCTGCGCAGTCTGGCGGAGTTCCTGTTCGGCACGGGTGCGGTGAGCTACCAGGGGCGGAACTACGATTTCGAGGCGCCATTTCGCCGTGCGAGCATCGAGGATCTGGTGATCGAGGCCAATCCGGGCGTCGAGCGCGCCAGAATCCGCGACGAAGGATATCTGCGCAGCGTGTGCCAGCGACTGCAGATTCCGCTGCAGCCCGGCTGGGGATCGGGGAAGCTGGTCACCGAGATCTTCGAGAAGACCGTTGAGCACAGGCTCGATGCGCCGACCTATGTGACCGGTTTTCCAGCCGAGGTATCGCCGCTCGCCCGTCGCAACGACGATGACCCATGGCTGACGGACCGATTCGAGCTGTTTATCACCGGGCGTGAGATCGCCAATGGCTTCTCGGAACTGAATGATGCCGAGGACCAGGCGCAGCGCTTTCAGGCGCAGGCGAGCCAGAAGTGCGCGGGAGACGCCGAGGCGATGTTCTACGACGATGATTACGTTACCGCGCTGGAGTACGGGCTGCCGCCGACTGCGGGCCTCGGCGTCGGCATCGACCGGCTGGTGATGCTCATGACGGACTCGCCCTCGATTCGCGACGTATTGCTGTTTCCGCATCTGCGGGACGCATAGCGCCGGCGCCGCCTGCGGGCATGAAGCACACCGGACCGAAAACGTCGTCGCAACTTACCCGGCTGACGGCCGTCATTTCGCTCGCGCCGGGTCAGCTGCCGAGGCCAATGCCGGCCAGTGAGGCGTTGCATCACGCCCGCCGTGCCCTGATGCAGGGCGATTTCGATACCGCAGGGCATATCGGCGAGCAGCTGCGCCGCGTTGCTGGTGCGACGCGCGAGGCGCTGGTGCTGCTGTTGCAGAACGCCGTCGGTCTCGCGCGCCCCGGGGACGCACTGGGTCTTGCCGAAAGGCTGCTCGACATTGGCGTTGAGGCGCCGGACGATGTGCTGGCGGTCGTGCAGGGGCTGCAGCTGGCGAATCGTCCGCAGCGTGCAGTCGATCTGTTGACGCAGGCGCTGCGGCGCCGGCCGCGAGAGCCGCGCCTGTTGCATGTCCGTGCCGAGATCCTCGGCGAGATGGGCGAACACACCTGTGCAGTGAGCGAACTGCGGGCGCTGCTGAAGCGCGCGCCGCGCTGCTTTCGTGCCTACCGCACGCTCGCGCTGCTCGACAGGCTCAGCGATGAGCAGGTGGCGTTCCTGCAGACAGCGGCGATCTCGCCGGCCGACCGGGTTGCGGCGTGGTCGGCGCTCGCCTTCGAGTTCCGCAAGCGCGGCGATCCGGACCGCGAGTTTCACTATCTCGATCAGGCACAGGCTTTGCTCGCCAGGGCCGATCCGTGGGTGCCGGCCGAGGAATCCGAGATGGCGGACCAGGTCATTGCCATGCTGGATCGCCGCTATTTCGAATCGCACCCGGCCGTGTCCGTTACCGGTGAGCGCCGGCCGATCTTCATCGTCGGCATGCCGCGCAGTGGTTCGACGCTTGCCGAGCAGATTCTGGTGAGCGTGGCCGGAGTCGAGGCGGCGGGGGAGTCGGCCTTGTTCCCGTGGCTGTTGCTCGATCTTGCCACCCGTCGCTACGATCTGGCGCCGTGGCCGGAAGTCGCGCTGCGGCTGACGGGCGAAGATCTGCTGGGGCTGCGGCGCGACTACCTGGATCTCGTCGATCGCGTGTACACCCGCGCGGCAACGTTCGTCGACAAGCAATTCACCAACTGGAAATACCTTGGCCTGCTATGCCAGATCCTGCCCGAGGCGGTATTCGTACACACGGTGCGCGACCCGCTCGACACCTGTCTCAGCACCTACCAGCAGGCATTTTATGTGCTTGGCTATTCCCATAGTCTCGAGCACCTCGCGCAGTTTTACCTCGATCAGGAACGGGTGATGGCTCACTGGAAGCGGTTGTTTCCACAGCGCATTCACACGCTGGAATACGAACGGCTGGTGGCGCAACCCGAGGCCGAGATTCGCCGGCTGCTCGCGTTCTGCCAGGTACCGTGGACGGATCAGGCGTTGCGCTTTCACGAGACCCGGCGTGGCGTGCGCACGGCCAGCGTCGTGCAGGTGCGCCGCCCCATCTATGGCGAGTCGGTGCAGAAGTGGCGTGCCTATGAAAAGCACCTCTCCGCCGCCCGACGCATCATCGGGGCGTGATGCCGGCGTCGGCTGCAGGGCCAGACCGCGACCAGCGGTGCGTCCGTTCAGCGGTCCAGTTCGGGTATCGGATACGGCAGCGGCAGTTTCTGTACTGGCCGCGTTCCGGTCTCGTCGAGGTACAGCGGCCCGGGCAGGTCATCGAGCGAGATCACCGCGAGAATTTCGGCGCCGGTCTCGGTGGCTGCCGCGAGCACGATCTGGCCGACGACGCCGCGCTCGGCATGGACAGGTTCCCCCGCGGCGGGAGCGGTGCCGTTTGCGGCGAATCGCAACATGCGTCGCTTTATGCGGCCGAGATATCTGGTGCGCGCCACGATCTCCTGGCCGGTATAACAACCCTTGGCGAAACTGATGCCGTCGACCAGGTCGAGATTGAGCATCTGTGGCACGAATGCCCCGGACGTTGCTGGCGTGATTTCGGCCAGCCCGGCGCGAATATTGCGGCGCCGCCATTCGCCGGGTGTCAGGGGGGTGGCGCCGAGCGCTGATAGTACGGCGGCCATCTCCGGCTGCGGGCCGACCAGCAGGCGGCGGCTGGCATCGGCGGCCAGCCTCAGAGGCTGCCAGCCGGGCGGTAAGGCAGGCAATGTCATGCCGGCGTCGAGACCGAGGATGGCAAGATCCGTCGCCTGGATGTCGACCTTCGCCCGCAGGACGAACATCCGCAGGCGCCTGACCAGCGCGTCGCCGAGCGCTGCCGGCACCAGCATGCACAAGGCGTCGTCGCGCGCAAAGAGATGACCAGCCCACGCGAGCCGGCCTTTTGCGTCGGCCCAGCCGGCGATGAGCGTGACTGATGGCGATGCGCGCCTCACGTCCTGCGTCAACTGGCCCTGCAGGAAAGCCTGATGTTCCGGGCCGTTGATCCGAATAACCCGATGCTCGGCGAGAACGATCGCCGCGGGTCCCGAATCCGAGTTGCCCGTCATCACTTCCGGTTGCTCGTCCCTGGTGAAAAAGCCAAGCCATTCTGGCACACTTCGCGCGATGTCAGCGCCCGTTGCCGAGTCCGGAAATACGCGATCCGCGCGGCCGGACACGCCGCCCTCTCGCTCGTCGCCGGATGCCACGGACTCGGTCGGGCCGCCTGAATGCCCGGCGTCGCCACCGGCGGCTCCGCGGGAAATTGGTGGTCCGCAGGGGCCCGAGCCGACCCGCTACGGGGATTGGGAGCGGCGCGGCCGATGCATCGATTTCTGATGCGCGGCGCCAGCCGCTGATTGAACTGCGAGCAGCACGGTATCCGCCCGTATGCGCCGTCCTTGCAATTCCCGAGGGCGGGGAAGCGGTGCGGCTGATCGGTCTGTGCAAGGAGGAACCGCGAGATGGCGCATGTAAACCGGCCCCTTTCACCGCACCTCGACGTATACCGGTGGCAGTGGAGCAATACCCTGTCGATTCTGCACCGCCTGACCGGGGTATTGATGGCGGCCGGGGCGCTGGCGCTGACCCTGTGGCTGATTTCTCTGGCGGCCGGTCCCCGCGCTTACGATGCCGTCAGTGGTGTATTGCGCTCGCCGCTCGGATTGCTGGCACTGGTGGGCTGGACGTTCTGCTTTTTCTATCACCTCTGTAACGGCATTCGCCATCTCGCCTGGGATGCCGGATATGGTTTGGAAATTCCGCGCGCGCGCGCGACCGGACGCGCGGTTGTGGTAGCCGCCGTACTGCTGACGGCAGTGACCTGGATTGCCGCGCTGGCAGGGCTTGGAGGCTGACATGAACCTGCGATCGCCGCTTGGGAAGGCGCTTGGTCACGGATCGGCGAAATCCGGCTTTCAGCACTGGTGGGCCCAGCGCCTGACGGCCGCCGCGCTCGTGCCGCTTGGGCTGTGGTTCGCGGTGAGCCTGCTCGGCATGGCCAGCCTCGACTACTGGGCAGTTTCCGCATGGGTTGCTGAACCGCTGAACGCCATCCTGCTGATGCTGTTCCTGGTCACGCTGCTATACCACTCGAGTCTGGGCGTACAGGTGGTCATAGAGGACTACGTACATCAGCCAGGGGCGAAGCTCGTCGCGTTGGTTCTCGTCCGATTCGCCCACGTTGCCATAGCCGCCGCCGGGCTGTATTCGGTGGTGACGATGTCGGTCGGAGGTCAGGCATGAGCGGAGCGTATTCGTTCATTGATCACGCTTACGATGTGGTGGTGGTCGGCGCCGGCGGGGCTGGCTTGCGCGCCACGTTGGGCCTGGTGGAAGCCGGTCTCAGCACCGCATGTATCACCAAAGTGTTCCCCACCCGCAGTCACACGGTGGCGGCGCAGGGCGGCATCAGCGCGGCGCTCGGCAACATGGGCGAGGACGACTGGCGCTGGCACATGTACGACACCGTGAAGGGTTCCGACTGGCTCGGTGACCAGGACGCGATCGAGTACATGTGCAAGGAAGCACCACAGGCCGTCATCGAGCTCGAGCACTATGGCGTGCCATTCTCGCGCACCGAGCAGGGCCGGATTTATCAGCGCCCGTTTGGCGGCATGACCACGCACTTCGGCAAAGGCACCGCTCAGCGCACCTGTGCCGCGGCCGATCGCACCGGGCACGCTATGTTGCATGCCCTGTATCAGCAGTCGCTGAAGCACAACGCCACTTTCTACATCGAGTACTTCGCGCTCGACCTGATCATGGAAAACGGCGAGTGCCGCGGCGTGGTGGCCCTCGACATGGCAAGCGGAACGCTGCACCGTTTTCGATCTCACCGCGTGATTCTCGCCACCGGTGGCTACGGCCGCGCCTATTTTTCCTGCACCTCGGCGCATACCTGCACGGGCGATGGCAATGCGATGGTGTTGCGCGCCGGGCTGCCACTGCAGGACATGGAGTTCGTGCAGTTCCATCCGACCGGGATCTACGGCTCGGGATGCCTCATCACCGAGGGCTCGCGCGGCGAAGGCGGTTACCTCACGAACTCGCGTGGCGAGCGGTTCATGGAACGTTATGCGCCAAACGCCAAGGATCTCGCGTCGCGCGATGTCGTGAGCCGCTCGATGACCATCGAGATACGCGAAGGCCGGGGCGTGGGCGCCGAAAAGGACCACATCCACCTGCATCTGGAGCACCTCGGCCCGGATGTCATTCACGAGCGCCTGCCGGGAATCGCCGAAACCGCGCGGATTTTCGCCGGCGTGGACGTCACCAAGGAACCGATTCCGGTGCTGCCGACTGTCCACTACAACATGGGCGGTATCCCCACCAATTACCACGGCGAGGTGCTGACGCTGACGGACGGCAATCCCGACACCGTCGTGCCCGGGCTGCTGGCGGTGGGTGAGGCGGCCTGCGTATCGGTGCACGGTGCCAATCGGCTCGGCTCGAACTCCCTGCTCGATCTTGTGGTGTTCGGCCGCGCGGCGGCGCGCCGTTGCGCCGAAGCGCTGCGCGGCGCCGGGCGGCCGCGCGCGCTGGCCGGGGGCGCGGGTGACGAGGCCGTGGCACGGCTCGACCGCCTGCGCCACGCCAACGGCAGCCGGCCAACCGCCGAGATCCGCCTGGAAATGCAGAAGATCATGCAGAACCATGCGGCTGTTTTCCGCACCGGAGAATCGCTCCGCGAAGGCATCGACAAGCTGGTGCGTTGCACCGGGACCTTCGAGGATGTGCGAGTCAGCGATCGCGGCCTGATCTGGAACACCGATCTGGTGGAGACACTCGAACTCGACAACCTGCTGTGCCAGGCGCTGGCGACAATCACGGCTGCCGCCAATCGCCAGGAGAGCCGCGGCGCGCACGCCCGCGAGGACTTCCCCGGGCGCGATGACCACAACTGGATGAAGCACAGCCTCATCTGGGTAGACCAGGGGGCGCGCGCCCGCATCGATTACCGCCCGGTGCGTATGCAGACATTGACTGATGATGTCGCGCCGATTCCGCCGAAGGCGCGTGTTTACTGAGTTTCGTATTTGAGGACCGACGATGGCCGAGTTCAGGCTTCCAGCCAATTCCCGGGTCAAACCCGGCAAGGTTCACCAGGCCCCGGCCGGCGCAACCGCGGTGCGCCGCTTCCAGATCTACCGCTACGACCCCGACAGCGGCGAGAACCCGCGGGTCGACACCTACGACGTGGACATCGGCAAGTGCGGCCCGATGGTTCTCGATGCGCTCATCAAGATCAAGAACGAAATCGACGCTACGCTCACCTTCCGCCGCTCCTGCCGCGAGGGCATCTGCGGTTCCTGCGCGATGAACATCGACGGCGAGAACACGCTCGCCTGCATCGAGGCCATCGGTGACATCAAAGGCGACGTAAAGATCTACCCGCTGCCCCACATGCCGGTCATCAAGGACCTGGTGCCCGACCTCACCAATTTCTACGCGCAGTACGCCTCGATCAAGCCGTGGCTGCAGGCGCGCACGCCGGCTCCGCCGGACAGCGAGCGGCTGCAGTCGAAGCAAGAGCAGGAGCGGATCAACATTCCCTCGGCATGTATTCTCTGCGCCTGCTGCTCGACCAGCTGTCCGAGCTACTGGTGGAACAGCGACCGTTACCTGGGACCGGCCACGTTGCTGGCCGCCTATCGCTGGCTGGTGGACAGCCGTGACGAGGCAACTGGCGAGCGTCTCGACGAGCTGGAGGATCCGTTCCGACTCTACCGCTGCCACACAATCATGAACTGCACCAACGCGTGCCCGAAGAACCTGAACCCGGCCCGCGCCATCGCCGAGATCAAGCGGATGATCGCCGAGCGACACCTCTGACGGTGCCGGGTCGCAGATTCGCAGTTTCCGCTTCGGCCAAGCTCAGTGCCGTGCCATCGTGACGACGCAAACTGCGAATCTGCGACCCGGCACCGCTGAGATCAACCGCCTGCGGTGGCGGTGCCGGCGTGGTATGCGCGAGCTCGATATTCTGCTGATGGGTTACCTGGAGCAGGATTACGCGCAGGCACCGAGCGCCGAGCGCGCGGCCTTCCAGGCGCTTCTTGCTATGCCAGACCCCGAGATTCTCGACTTGCTTGCCGGACGGTTGCGCGCCCAGGATGCAGCCCTCGACCATGTCATCCAGCGGATTCTCCGAGCTGATTGAGGTGCGACCCGTCGCCGCCCGGGTCTGGGTGGCATATGGGCTCGGCACGGCGTTGTTCGCGGCCGCGGCAGTACGCGTGGCCGATGTAGCTGAGCCCGGCGCATCGCTGCTGGTGCAGCTGGTCGGTGCAGGCGTTGCCGGGTGCTGCTGGTATCGCACTTGCGGGCCCGCGTGCGTGCTGCGGGCGGTATTGCGACCCGACGGTAGCTGGCACCTGTTCGGCAAGTCGGGTAGACCGCAGAAAGCCCGGCTGCTGCGAGCGTGGGGTCGATCCGGGGGCGCGGTGATCGGATTGCAGTGGCGCAACGAGTCTGGACGCTGCGCCAGCGCCTGGTTGCTGCGCCGGGATTTGCCGCAGCCGACATGGCGCCGGCTGCGGGTCCGGCTGCGAATGCCGTAGAATCGCCGCGGCGCGACGGGCGTGCGCGCTTATTTTTGCCAGGAACACTGACCCCCAATGACCACGCGTGAGCCATGCGAGAACTGCCGGGTCTGTGACGCCGGTCGCGAACTTTTCCAGGCCGGGCCAGTCTATGCATGTGTTGCCAGGTCCCGTAGCGGCGCCACCCCGACGGGGCATCATGGCTGATACGAGTAGGGACCAGCAGCTCGTCGAGCGGGTGCAGCGAGGCGACAAGGGGGCATTCAATGACCTCGTCCTGCTCTACCAGCAGAGGATCGTCAAGCTGATCATGCGGTACGTTTACGATCCGGTGGAGGCGCAGGACGTCGCGCAGGAAGCGTTCCTGAAGGCCTATCGGGCTCTGCCGGGCTTCCGTGGCGAAAGCGCATTTTACACCTGGCTCTATCGCATCGCGATCAATACCGCCAAGAACCACCTCGTTGCCCAGCAGCGTCGCCCGGTGGATTACCAGATCGACATGCAGGATCCGGATCAATACGAGATCCACCCACGCCTCCGCGACGAGGCCACTCCGGAGCGCATGGCCCTGCAGGAAGAACTCCGGGTGACGGTCGAGCAGGCCATCGGCGAGTTGCCGGAGGAGCTGCGCACCGCGATCCTGCTGCGCGAGATCGACGGCCTGAGCTACGAGGAAATCGCCGCAGCCATGCAGTGCCCGGTAGGCACGGTGCGGTCGCGAATTTTCCGGGCGCGCGAGGCCATCGACAATCGCATCGCGCCTTTGTTGAGTGACAGTACGGGGATGTAATCATGGGGAACCTGCAATGACGCCGGTGCTGGAAGAGCAGCTGTCGGCTTATCTCGATGGCGAACTGCCGGCCGCGGAGGTGGATCTTTTGCTGGCCCGATTGGAGCGGGATGCTGCCTGCCGGCGCAAGCTGGCGCGTTTCGGGCTGATTGGCGAAGCGCTGCGTGGACCGGTTTATCCGGGCAGCCTGAATATCGCCGAAAAGGTGCGACAGAACCTTGTCGATGTCGAGGCGGTGCCAGTGTCGGGCGACCGCAGGCGACGGGTCTGGCTGGGCTGGACTGCCGCCGGTGTCGCTGCGACGGCGGTCGTGGCGGGCGTCGTGCGGATCACACCCGATGCCACTCGATCCGAAGTCGTTGCCGCAACGGCACCGGTTGCGGTGTTTCGGCGGGACGCTCCAGTCCGTGCTCGTCCGCTCGGCGCATCACGCATGACCAACTATTTGGTCTATCACAGCAACTATACGACTGCGCCGTTTCGCGGCACATTGAACGCACATCTCGTCAGCGCGGTCGCGCCCGGAGCCGGATGGCAACAGTCGGCCGAGGACGGTGGGAATGGCCGGTAGGCCGGGGCAGGGCGGCCCCGGCAGGCTGATTTTCCGCGTCGGCCTGGCCTTGCTGGCCGTGCTGGCCTTGCCGGCGCGCGCGTCGGAAGACCCGCGGGTGTGGCTGGCGCGCATGGGCGAGGCCATGGAGCGGCTCAATTACGAAGGCACGCTGGTTCACGTTCATGACGGCCATTCCGAAGTGTTCGAGCTGGTGCATCGCGCGGAAAACGGCCATGTGACTGAGCGGCTGACCTCGCGCGACGATGCCGGGCGCGAGGTCATCCGCGATGGCAATGAAATCACCTGCATTTTTCCGGACCGTCGCGAGGTCGTGGTCGAGCAGCGTGAGGAGATCACGAGTGGACAGGGACCGCTGCGCGATCATCTGCCCCAGGCCGGCGATATCAACGAAGCGCACTATCACGTGGCCTTTCGCTACGTCGAGCGGCTGATCGGCCGCGAGAGCCGCGTCGTCGAAATCAGGCCCAAGGACAACTGGCGCTACGGTTACCGAATCTGGCTCGACCGGGACTCGGCGATGCCGTTGAAGACCGAACTGCGGGATGATGGCGGAAAAGTACTGGAGCAGGTTCGTTTCACCGCTATCAAGCTTCAGGAACG
>CAYOFE010000040.1:0-21073 GCA_964403135.1 uncultured Chromatiaceae bacterium
CCTGCGCAGCGCCGAGCACGATCTGGCGCGAGGCCAGGCTGACGTCCTCGCTCGACAGTGTGGTGTCGAGGGCCCGGGCGACACCGGCCGCGTCGAGCAGGATCGAGCCCGTGGCAGTGAGCGTGGCCCCTTCGAGCGATATGTCGCCGCTTGCCGGCGCTACGGCGTCGCGCGCCACCTCGACCTGATCGCCACTCGACACCCGCAGCAGTGCGCCGCCGACGCCACCGGCGATGGCAACGTTGGGGTTGCTGGCGGGTGCATCGCCACGCGCCTCGATGCGCGCGAGTGCACCGACGCGCACCTCGTCGGTGGCGCCGATCAATAGTTCCGGCCCGATCAGCGATGCCCCGTCGGCCACTTCCACGCGCTCGGCGCTCAGCAGTAACTGTGTGGCGCCGTCGCTGTGCGCGCGGGTGCCGCCGAGCAGGATGCTCTGCGCACCGAGTTCGTTCAGGGCCAAGGCCGACACCGTGACCGCATCACTCGTCACCGGCTCATTACCGGCAGTGACCAGCAGCCGCGTGGCGCTCAGGTCGAGTTGCGCGCCGCGGCCGCCTGCCGCGGCGTTCGCCCGCAGCGCACCGTCGAGCTGCAACGCGCTGCCGACACTGAGGCCGAGCGCGCCGGCGTCCCGCGACAAGGGCGGCGGCGCGAGATCGCGGGCCAGCGCGCGGTCGCGGAAGAACGTGTTGCCGAAGCTGTCCTGGTACTCGGCCAATTGCCGTGCCCAGCTGCCCGGCCGTATCGCAAAACCACTCGTGCGGCTGTCGCGAAACTCCGTGCCGGCGACCAGCCGGTAGCCGCTGGTGACCGGAGTGCCATCGGGCAAGCCGACGCTCTGGCCGGCCACGATGTCCTGCACGCCATCCACGGCCTCGACCAGCACGGCGCCAGGCAGCAGCGCGTAGCGCGCTGGCAGCAGCGCATAGCGGCCGGCATCGAGAAGTCCGGGGACGGCATCCAGATACACGCTGTCGCCCGGGCGCAGCGCCGAGGCCAGCGACTCCTGCGTGTCAAACGGAGCAAAAGCGGCGCCGATATCCGGGATGACAGCGAAGAGAGCTGGATTCTCGAGTGGCGACAGCGCGTCCACCGATCCGCCCGGCCCCGGCACGAACTCATAGCCGTACAGATCACCGCCACCGGAGACATCGACCACCGCGCCGGGCGCGATTTCGATGCGATCCGCATCGAGGTCGACGCGCTTCTCGGTGGGCACCGTAACCGGCGACAGCACGCCGGGCAGCGCCTCGTAGACCCAATCGCTGCCGCTCAGCACTCGACCAAACAGGATCGTGCGGTTATCGGCCGCGGTGGACGTCAGGCTTCCGGCGGCCAGCGTGATCGCGTCGGCGGCGGCGAACTCGATCTGCCCCAGCGGCGCGCGCACCACACCCTCATGCCGGATCACATCGGCACGCAGGGTCAGGCGGCCACCGGCGGACAACGGCGCCACACCCGGCTTACCGTTGCCGAGAATGGCAAGCGTGGCCGGGCGATCGGCCCCTGCCACAAAGCTGAAATCGCTGAACGTGGTCGGATACACCTGGGCGGCGCGCAGCGACAGCTCGCCACCTGCTGAAAAAGAGCCCTCGAGCCGCCCCGCGTTCGCCAGTGGCAGCCCGGTGGCACGGATATCAGTCTGCGATTCGACGGCGACATTATCAAAGCCCTGCGCCGCGGAGTGACCAAAGAAATCGACGAGATTGGCGCGCAGGCTGAGCTGTGCCGTGCCGCCAGTAGCCAGCTGAGGTGCCGGACCGAGGCGAAGTCGCGGGCCGATGGCCAGGTAATTGGCGCTGACCTGCACCTCTGTGGCTACATCGGCCACGACCAGGTTGGGCGTCTCGATTGACAGCGCACCCGGCACGCTCAGCGCCTGGCCCTGTGCGAAGACGACCTGGTCGTCGGCCTGCAACGACAGGTTTGCAAAGCCGCCTGCCACGGCGCGCGCCGGATCGAAGCGTACGCTACCGTTGGTATCGGCATCCGGCACTGCTCCCTCGCTTCCCAGCAGCAATTGTCGCGGTGCGACCGGGAAGGTGCCGGCGAGATCAGAACCGACACTGAAGCCGCGCAGGCGGCTGATGCCAATTTCGAGCGTACCGCCCTGCGGCTGGGCCTGGCCGTCACCATCGCCGGCGCCACCACGCAAGGTGCCCGACAGCGTGATCGACTCCGGCGCGATCAGCGCAATGGTGCCACCGCGGCTCGCGACCGTACGCGGCACCGTGGCCTGTCCCACCGAGACCCCCGCATTGGCGCGGAGATCTAGCGTCGTGCTTGCGCCGGACACATCGAGCAGCGAACCGGTCGCCAGTTCGACCTGGCCGCGCTCGGCGATGAGTTCGATACGCCCACCGTCGCGCACTTCGCCGACGCGCAGCCCGAGCTCATTGGGCTGCAGCAGCACCGCGCCGCTGGCATCGAGCCTGGCCGTGGCGCCGACGAAAATGCCCGCCTCGGCATCGAAACCCTGGTCGAGGCGGACCGACGGGGTAGCCAGTCGGGCGCTGATCCGGCCCGCCGGCGCACGCACCGTGCCGTCGAGGAACAGTCGCGTTGGCGCCGCCAGATCAAGGTGGCCGCCGGCGTCGAGGTCGATCTGCGAGCCCGCCTCCAGGCGCAAGGCGCCGCTGTCGACAGCGCTCACCAGCGCATGCGGCTGCAGGGCCAGCGACAAGTTCGCGGCGGGGCGTTCGCTATCGGGTAAGAAGGTAACTTCGCTGAAATCCGTGAGCGCCGCGCCACTGGCAACCCGATCGAAACCGGGATCGAGCAGGCGCAGGGCAACGCGCGGTGCGAGTTCCGCACCCGCGGCTACGCTCAGCGGTTCGGCCGTCACGGCATCGGCCCCGGCGAGTCGGCCACCGGTGCCGAGCAGCTTAAAGTCCTGGAAGCCGCCGCTGCGGAAAATACCTGCTGCCAGTTCGTAGGGTTGCGGCAGCTCGGACGTGGGGTCAGCGCGTTGGAGGGCCGCGAACGGCTGATCGCCGCCCACCACGCGCAGCTGATTGGCCGCGATTGTCAGCTCGCCGCCCCGCTCCAGCCCGTAGGCTTCGAGCCGCAGGCGCGTACCGGTTTCCAGCGCCACCCCGGGACCGCTCGCCAGCAAGTTGACCTGCCCCGGTGCGCCGGCGCGCAACTTGCCATCGGCGCGCAGCTGCGCCCCGGCGTCTGCCACGAGAGTCACATCCTCACCCAGCACAAGTTCGCCGCCCTGCGCGACGACAACGAGGTCCACCCGGCCGCCGGCCGTCAATACCGGCCCGGTCGGCGTCAGGCCGCTCAGCGCCGGGGTGTCATTCACCCACAAACCTGGCGTGGCGATTGACACCCCATCGGCAAGCCG
This sequence comes from uncultured Chromatiaceae bacterium, assembly GCA_964403135.1. Lineage (GTDB taxonomy): Bacteria > Pseudomonadota > Gammaproteobacteria > Steroidobacterales > QUBU01. The sequence continues at coordinate 3,356 of CAYOFE010000040.1, forward strand.
CACGCCGGGCCGTGGTGCATCGGGCAGGCGCAGCGCGGGATTGACGTCGGTGGAGCGCAGTGTGACGGTGGAGGCGGGAGCCTCGATATCGGTGCCGATCTCCACCCGCGACCCCTGCAACAGCAGCTGCGAGCCGGGGGCGAGCTTCATGTCCACGTCGGCGCCCAACGCGACGGTTTGGTTGCTGTAGATATCGGTGCGGGTGAATCCGCCATCCGTGAGATAGTCCGTGGCGAGATAGAGCCGATCGCGACTGTCGGGGAACGGCGCGCCGGCGGCGAAATCGAACGGCAGGATGCCGTTGCGGAACTCCACCGCGGGCGCGCGAAAATCCCCGAGGTCCAGCCCCTGCCCATCGGCCAGGCCGACCACCAGCCGTCCGCCGAGCGGCAGGTCGGTGGCTGCGCGCTGCAACTCACCCGCAACGGCCTCACCGCGCAGCGTGCCGTTGAGCACCAGGCGGGGCGCGGCAAACTGCACCGTGCCGGCGTCGCGGCCTTCCACGTAGCCGGCCTCGTAAAGGCCGATGCCGGGCCGCGCGAACGTCTCGACCACGCCCCAGCGCGAATGCACCTTCTGGTACTGCGATGCCGAGACCCCCTGGTAAATGCGGTTGGGGTCGGCCGCGCCGATATCCACGACCCGCCCGTCGGCGGTCACCAGCTGGCTGGTTTGCACCACCCCGCCAGCGTAGTGGACTTGGCCGCCGGACACGTCGATCCGCGAGCCTTCCGCGGCGACAATGTCGCCCTGGGATTCGATGCGCACGGTGCCGCCGGCGGCCAGCCGCTCGTTGATGTCGCGCTGGATGCCGCTGATCGCACCGGAAACGTCGGCGAGCGGTGTGCCAACACGGGCATCCACGGTGACCGATTCACCGCGCAGCTCGCCGGCTCGCTGCACTGGCGCGTCGCGAAACTCGTTGGCGCGCAGTTCCACGGTAATGGCATTACGGGTAACGGAAGTCGTTGCCGTGGCGCCGGAGACGTCGATCAGGCTGCCCGGTGCGATACGGATGCGCGACTCCGGGTCGAGGGGCAGCGGCTCGCTACCGCCCGCCGGGCGCGCCAGGCTTGGGTTCGGCAGCGCGGTCAGGCTGACGTCACCGCCGGTGGCGCGGATCACGCTGCCCGACTCGAGGTCGATCTGCCGGCCCATGATCTCGACGCTCGACAACGGCTGGCGCTGGTCGTCGATCGCTTTCTCGTCATCACCGGCGTCGGGCAGCACCTCAGTACGGCTGCTCCCGGCGAGTCGCACGCTCCCGGCCCGTGTCGTATCGACGGCGACCGACTGGCCACCTGTTCCCACCGTGATCTGCACGGTGTCGCGCGCCAGCAGCCGCACGGAGCCGTTGGAGCGCACCGAGGTGGTCGCCGCGATGGTTCCTTCCTGGTTCACCGCGAGGCCGACCAGGGTGGTGTTGCCCCGGGGAGTCGAGATCTGGCCCGTGACCCGATTCCAGGCCTCACCACCGGCGTCCACTTCGACGAGCAGGCCGCGCAGATCCGGGTCAGTGCTGGCCTGCAGGTACACCTTCTCGCCGGCGGCCAGCACCACCTGTCCATCCGGGGCCTCGATGCGGCCGGCATTACGCACCTGCTGGCCCAGCAGCATGATGCGGCCGCTGCCGTCCGGGTCGGCCTTCAGTTGCGCGCCCTTCATGACTTCGATCCGCACCGGGACCGGATCGCCGGCGTCGTCGGTGACGACCTGCCCATCCTCATCCAGCACGAAAATGCGGCCATCGCTGGCGAAAGCGGCCTTGTTCTGGATCAGCAGCTGTGGATCCAGAATGCCGTTCTCGAGTGCCTGCTCATCGATCTTGAGGCTCGAGGCAATGAGTGAGCTCACGTTGACGCGGGCACCGGGGCCGAACACCACGCCGTTCTGGTTGATAAGGTAGACCTGGCCGTTAGCGGTGAGCGCGCCGAAGATCCGGCTCGGCGAGTTCTGGAAGATGCGGTTGACGGCCACTGAATTGCGGCCCGGCTGCTGGAAGTTGACCGTGTGGCCGTCGGCGATATTGAACTCTGACCAGTTCAGCGTGGCCTTGTCGCTGGCCTGGCGCACATCGAGCCGCGTGCCCGTCACACGGGATGTCGCCTGCCCGCTCGTCACCCAGACCATCGGGCCGCTGGCGCCGCAATTGCCGCCGCCACAGGGCACGGGCAACGGCGCCGCCCCCGCACTGCTGGCGGCGAGCAGCACGTACGCCGCCACGGCGGGCGACAGACCAGGCCCACGCGCACACCTCGTGGTGGCGGCGCCGATCGCCTCCAGCACTGCATCTGTAACCATCATGATGGGCATCTTCCTCAAAACCCGTACTGCAGGCGGAACAGCACGCGATCGTCACCCGACTCGGTGCCGTTCACGACAATGAGCGTCGGCGCTGCGGTGCTGCCGCTCGCTGGTGGGATACTGGTCTCGGAGCTGAACCCGTCCTTGAAGGGCAACGCCCACTCCAGGCTCGCCACCAGGCCGTAGCCGCTCGCGCGCAGCCCGAGCCCGGCACTCCACAGCGTAAAGCGCGTGTCTTCGTCGGGCAGCGGATCATGGCTGCGCAGGCTCGCCCAATCGACGAATGTGAATGCCTCCAGCGCGCTGAGTCCGTCGCGCAGCTTCGGACCGAGATTAGGGCTGCGGTACTCGAGCGAGGCCTGCAGCCCATAGTCGCCGCGTAACTCGCCCTCGTAGTAGCCGCGCACAGTGCTGGCGCCGCCGGCCGAAAACTGCTCGTTGCCGATGAGCGGGATGCCGCTCAGTTGGCCGCTCACCCCCAGGTTGAGCGCGCTGTCGAACGGCATCCGCTGGCTCAGTTCGTAGCGCCCGGTCAGGTACAGGTAGTTCGGGCTGCCTTTGAAGCGCTTATCCTCGAACTCCTCGGTACTGTTGACGATGTCGCGCAGACCGAAATTGATCACCACACCGGCCGTCTGCGCACGTCCGTCCGCCAGCATCGTCGCGTCATAGCCGATCGACCAGTTCAGGTAATCGATGGACGAGGGAGTGACCACCCCCTGCAGGATGGAAATGTCGTTCAGGTCCTTGAATGCCGCGCCAAAAGTCGCGTTGTGCAGCAGCGTGGCGCTTCCCGGCAGCGGGCGGATGAAATCGGCGCCGAGAATCTGCGCATTGCCGCGGCCGATGCCGCCGGCGGAAGGTGCGAAGTTATTGGTGCCCTGGCTGTCCACCAGGTACAGGCGCATGGTGCGGTCGGAAAGCCCCGGCTTCCACTCGTAGGAGCCGATCCAGACCTTGGAGTCGTCGTCCTGCTCCGGCGCGACTTCGAAGCTCAGGTTCAACGCGTGCTCGCGCTGCCAGAGATTGCCGTAACCCACGCCGAAGCGCGCCCGGCTGTCGGTCTCGGTAAGTACGGCGCTGCGGTTGTTGATCTCGGCGCTCGCGTGCAGGGGCAGCTGGTCGGCGACCTTCAGCTCGAAGTCCACGGTGCCCCGCTCGCGGCCGGGCCGCAGCACCGGCGTGACCTCGCGGTCCGCGGATCGAGCACGAAGCAGCACGAGTTCGTCCTGCAGCCGGTCAAGCCGCGGAATGCCGCGGCCAAGTTCGGGCAGCTGCGCGCGGATCCAGCCGTTGTCGAAATAACGCGCGCCGCTGACCAGCACCCGCCCGACGCGGCCCTCGGTTACGTCGAGCCGCACCACACCGCCGGCGGTGTCCTGTTCCGGCACGTTCACCAGCACCGTGGGGTAGCCGGCCTCGCGATAAGCCTTTTCCAAGGTCTCGCGGGCCTGCTGAACGTCAGCGATGGTCTTGCCCGGCCCGAGCAGCGGGTACATAAGCTGCTCGATGCGCCGGGCCTCGAGCACCGTGTTGCCGCGCACGCGGTATTCCCACACGTCGAATACCGGGTCCTCAGCGCATGCGGGCTGGCTGGCGAGCATCGCACAACACGAACCGGCCGCCGAGCAGGCCACGATTTTGCGCCACTGATGGAGCATGCGGGCAATGATCGGCACGATTCGTTGCACTTTCGTGGCAGCGCCGAATACGTTTAAAAAAATCCGGCGCCCCGAGGCGCCGGATTTGCTGTCAGAGGTTGTCGCGACTCAGGCGCGGTTGCGACGGCGCGCGTAGCGAGTGGCGCCGATCAGCGCCGTGCCGAGCAGCCAAACCGCCGGCGGCGCCGGAACGACGCCCACGCTGAGCTGTGTCGCGCTCAGATACGCGGGCTCGGCGGCAAACAGCGTCTTGGCTGCGCTGCCCAGCGTGCTGGTACCAAAAGTCACGAGATAAATGTTCAGCGGATTGGATGCCGAGCCGGTGTTGTCCACCGAGCCCTGCCACAGGTCGTGACCGCCACCGACATAGTTCGGCGAGGGACCCGTGGCAAACGGGCCGTAACCGTTGTTGACGGTGGTCGCAGTGGCGTCACCGGCATTGAGGTTGGCGATCAGCTCGTTGATGGAGTTCGTCCAGGTGCCGCGTACCGCGTTACCGATAGACGACGACAGGAAATTCGGGTCGGGCGAAGTGGTGAGATACTTTCGCGTGCCGGTTTCCGCGGCGATAATGCCGAAGTCGATATTGGCCAGCCCGCCAGCGCCGCTGATGAAAGCCACCGCGCCAGCGTCCAGGTTGAAGACGTCGCCGACACCAAGTTCAGTGAACTGAATACCGAGATCCAGCGTGTACGAGGCACTGTTGGTGGTATTCACCAGGTTGAGGAGCACCTCCGAACCGCCCAGCTGGTCCGTGGTCAGGATCGACGCCTGGGCGGGGCCGACACCGAAGGCCACGACGGCCGTCAGTACCGCAAGGGTTCTCTGAGCGCGCATATCGAAATTCCTCCTGTAATGCGTTTTTCTCTGCGGCGGCGCCGTTGCGGAGAATTCGCCTCGGGCATTGTCGGACAGCCGCAATGATGTTCCCGTGACAAATCTGTTAAGGATTTGTCACGAAGCCAGTGCCCCCGCCCGGTACCGGCAAGAAAAAACCGGCGCCCTTGCGGGCGCCGGTGCTGCGATCTGACCCACTCCGGGTCACGGTCACTTCCCTGTCGGGTTACGGAAACGCAAGCAGCGGGGCACGGCAGTTGCTGCCGCCCACGCCCACCAGCTTGGTGGTCCAGGCGACCGGGTTGCTGGCGACCCAGGGATTGCTGGGCGCGGCGAGCGTCGGCAGCGCGAGGATGCCGTTCAGGCCCGAGGCCACCTGGAGAGCAGGGTCCTGCGCGGCGGCGATGAAGGCATCCGCAAAGGCCTGGCGCTCGGTGCCCGTGGACCGGTTGCCGAGTTCGGTATTACGGGTCGTCGTGTTCTCCATCTGCACGGTGTTGTACTGCACCGTCGCCTCGTGGTAGTACTTCCAGATACCACGAGCGGCGTTCTCCAACGTCGGCGCGATGCCGTCCACCTGCAGTTCTTTGATGTTGGCGTTGATGCCGGCGTTCTCGAGCGAGTTGATGCCGATTGCCCGGTTCGCGTCGGCACCCGTGGTCAGGCAGGTCTCCAGTGTGCTTGCCGAGCTGTTCTCCACCACGGTGTAACCGATGCTGGCATCGCTGTCCGCCGCCGTCACGAAGCCCAGCGGGGTGTTACTGCCGCAGTAGGAGATTCCGGTCCAGATATGCCGGTGCCCCGCTTGCGTTCCGGAGGTGTTGGTCCGGCGGCAGACCTTGAGGCCGGCCGTGGAGGTCACAGGTAAACCCATCGCTGACTGGAGCTGGTCGATCGTCTTGTACGTACCCGCGAAAATCGCGCTCGCGACCTCCGCCGATACGTTGTTCAGCGGGAAGTTGATGTTGGCCTGCAGTGTCCAGATCGTCTGATAGCTCGGAAATTCGCGGTAGGTCGCCTGCGTCAGGCCCGCCTGCTCGGCGGCCGTGCACTGGCCGAGCGAAGCCGCGCAACCGAAAGCGCCATCTTCGTCGGAGATACCGACATCCGGGAAGTCGCCGCTGCTGGTGAAATCGCTGGCGGCGCTCAGGTTCGGGCAGTTCTGCGTGGTGCTCGGAATGCCGTCATCGGTGGGGCAGCTTGCGCCGTCGAGGAAGCGGATGCGCTGCCGCACGGCAATCGGCTTCACGCCGAAGAGCGTGCCACCAGCCGAGCGGGTGAACACCGCGATCTTCTTAGCGCGCAGCGCAGTGGGCACTGGCGCCGCGTTCTTATAGGTGCAGATCACGATCTTGTAGTCGCCCGGCACCGTGGTGTATTGATACAAAGCCAGGTCGTTGACCGCCGTGTCGCAATACACTGCGGCGAGCGCCGGCGGAATCTGCTTGGCGGCCGAGGCGCCCGACACGTAGAACTTCGCCGCAACCGTCGGTATGGCTGCATTGGCGCTTGCCGCGAAACCCGCGGCCAGGGCCGCGCCGAGGGCGAGGCCGGTCATTCGCAAAGTGGATTTCATCGTTTCTCTCCGTAGTTGATTTAAGTTGTCGCCGACCATGGCTGACGGCGGCGGCAGCATTTCTTCGTCATGTTTCACAGGCAGGCGTGACAGCGTCGTGACACGATCATGAAACTTCCGTCACATTTCCCGCCTCAGAAACCGCTGGACTGCTGGTAGCGCCGCGCCGCGCCTAGCAGGCCGATCGCGCTGCCGAACAGCCACACGGCCGCCGGCACTGGCACCACCGCCTGGCCGATGGTGAGCATCGTGCCGCTCAGATACGCCGGCTCAGCCGTGAACAGCGCCTTGGCCGCATTGCCGAGCGTGCTGGTTCCGAAAGTCACCAGATAGATATTCAGCGGGTTCAGCGCGGAGCCCCGGTTGTTCACCGAGCCCTGCCAGAGGTCGTGACCGCCACCGACATAGTTCGGCGACGGACCCGTGGCAAACGGACCGTAACCGTTGTTGACGGTCGTCGCCGTGGCGTCACCGGCATTGAGGTTGGCGATCAGCTCGTTGATGGAGTTCGTCCAGGTGCCGCGTACCGCGTTACCGATATTGGTGGTGAGAAAACTCGGACTGGCCGAGGTCGTCAGGTACTGCCGGGTGCCAGTGGCGGCTGCAATCAGCGCAAAATCGACGTTGGCGAGGCCACCGGCGCCGGCGATGAACGCCTGCGCGTTCGCATCGAGCGCGAAAGTGTCGCCGACCCCGAGATCGCCGAACTGCAGGCCCAGGTCCAGCGTATAGGACGAGTTGTTGGTGAGATTGACGAGGTTAAGCAGCACCTCGGACCCGCCGCCGGTGCTGGTGGCGACGATCGAGGCTTCAGCCCCCCCGGCTACGATCATCAGCGCCGCGGATGTCGCGGCAAGGTTCTTAATGGACAAATACATGCAAAGCTCTCCTCCAAGTGTGACTTTTCGAATCCCCTGTCGCCCGTGCCCGCGAGTAACGGCGGCCGGGCATCGCACAATCTAGAGACTGCCCGTGACCCGGCGATGAAGCCTGAGTGAATAATTCATCATGGGTCACGCTCGAGCGGCGCAATCCCGAAACGGCCAAACGCATCGCCGCCGACCGGCCGCCGGGTGCAGCAGCCCGAGAACCCGCACTTCTTAATAAAAGTGGTGCGACAGTTCGTTACATTCGCGCCATAAAAATGTCATCTGGCCGTGCTGTGATGCGAAGTCTGCAAATCGCAACAGCTGAGAGCGGCCCGGAGGCCAGCCACGATATGAGCAGGATTCTGATCGTCGAGGATGAACGCGCGATCCGCCAGTTGCTGGCGTTCACGCTGAATACAGCCGGTCACGACACCGTCGAAGCCGGCGATGCGATGTCGGCGATGGACGAGGCGAATCGCGCCCTGCCCGATCTCGCGTTGCTCGACTGGGCATTGCCCGACATGGAAGGCCTGCGGCTGCTGCGGTTCTGGCGTTCGGATGAGTCGACCGCCACGCTGCCGGTGATCATGGTCAGTGCGCGTGCCGCCGAGCCTGACCGCGTCACGGCGCTGCGCGCCGGCGCAGACGATTACATCAGCAAGCCATTTGGCCGCGATGAACTGCTGGCGCGCATCCAGGCCGTGCTGCGGCGGGCCAACGTGACGCGACCCACCCCGGTCGAGACGCGACAGTTCGGCGGGCTGGCGCTCGACGCACGCAGCCTGCGCGTCACCGCGCACGGTAAGCCGCTGTCGCTCGGACCCATCGAATTCCGGCTGCTCAACCTGTTCCTGACGCAGCCGGAACGGGCTCTGAGCCGCGCCCAAATCGTCGACCGGGTCTGGCGCTCAAACGTCTATGTGGACGAGCGCACCGTGGACGTGCACGTGCGCCGGTTACGCCAGGCGCTGCAGGCCTCGGGCCACGACCGCCTGGTCCAGACCGTGCGCGGAGTGGGCTACCGGTTCGGCGAACCTCCCGCCACGGCGGCCCGGCCCGCCGCGGAGAGCGCCTCCTGCACATCACCGTCGGCGCACCCGACATCAGCCCTGCATGCCGGAGACTGAGCAGGCGCGCCTGCTGCCTGACCATGCGGTAGCCCAATAAGGCCGCGCCGCACCAGGCCGCTACCATCCGGGGCGCGTCCTGTGCGCGGGGATGCCCGATTCGAGCGGACGCCTTGGTGTTACCTGATAACGTGGGCCTGACAGCGGGGCGAAATCAGGATGCCTGTCGCCGTGCCACGCGTAAACCACGGTCGTACCAGCCACGCGTGCCGTTCACGACCCTGACGACCGAGAGCATCACGGGCACCTCGATCAGGACGCCCACGACCGTGGCCAAAGCCGCACCGGATTCGAAGCCGAACAGGCTGATCGCCGCGGCCACCGCAAGTTCAAAGAAATTGCTGGCGCCGATCAGCGCCGACGGCCCGGCCACGCAGTGGGCCTCGCCGCTCGCGCGGTTCAACAGGTAGGCAAGACCCGAGTTGAAATAGACCTGGATCAGGATCGGTACCGCAAGCAGCGCAATCACCAGCGGCTGCCGCAGGATCTGTTCGCCTTGAAACCCGAACAGCAGAACCAGCGTCGCGAGCAGTGCCACAAGACTCAACGGGGCGAGTCGGGCAAGCGTCGCGGCAAGGCGCGGGGCGCCCCCGCTCCGCAGGAGCATGCGCCGGACCGCTTGAGCGATGAGCACCGGCACCACGATATAGAGCCCCACCGACAGCAGCAGCGTGTCCCAGGGCACTGTGATTGCCGACAGCCCCAGCAGCAGCCCCACGAGCGGCGCGAAGGTGAACACCATGATGAGGTCGTTGAGGGCGACCTGCGACAGCGTGAAGTGGGGTTCGCCGTCCGAGAGATTGCTCCAGACGAAAACCATGGCCGTACAGGGCGCGGCAGCGAGCAGGATAAGACCGGCAATATAGGAGTCGATCTGCTCGGCAGGCAGGTACGGGCGGAACAACCCGCCGATAAAAAGCCAGCCGAGCAACGCCATCGAGAACGGCTTGATGGCCCAGTTCACGAACAACGTCACGCCGATGCCGCGCCAGTGACGACGAACCCCGGCCAGCGCGCCGAAATCGATCTTCATCAGCATCGGGATGATCATCAGCCAGATCAGCCCCGCCACGGGCAGGTTGACCCTGGCCATCTCGGCGCGGCCGATTATCTGGAATACATCCGGGAGCAAGTGCCCGAGGCTGATGCCCACGACGATACAGGCCGCAACCCAGACCGTCAGGTAGCGCTCAAATCCGGACATCGACGCCTATCCGGTTTTGCCTATGGCATCGAGATGCTGCTGCAGCGACATCCGGTCGAGCGAGTCGATCGGCAGGCTGACGAATATCTTGATCCGGTTTTCCAGTTCACGAAAAGCACGCCGGAAGGCGAGCCAGATCGCGGTACCGTCGCCCTCGACAGCCGCTGGGTCGGCGATGCCCCAGTGCGCGGTCATCGGCTGGCCGGGCCACACCGGACAAATCTCCCCGGCTGCGTTGTCGCAGACGGTGAAGACAAAATCGAGCGCGGGCGCACCCGGTGCGGCAAACTCCTCCCAGCTCTTGCTGCGCAGCCCCGCAGTCGGCAGGTTCACGTGCTCCAGCAACTGCAGGGCGACGGGATGCACCGCACCCTTTGGCTGGCTGCCGGCGCTGAACCCGCGGAACCGGCCCTTGCCCCAATGATTAATGAGTGACTCGGCGAGAATGCTGCGTGCCGAGTTTCCGGTGCAGAGGAAGAGCACGTTATAAGTACGCTGGGCCATAGGCTCCGGTTTGCGACGCGCCGGGGAACGGCGACAATAAGCCGGTCATGTTTCAATCATGTTTCAGGATAGCGGGGATCGTCGCTGCGGTCGCCCTGCGATGAATACGCCTCGCCTGGAACCAGTCGTGACAATGAGCTGGGTGGCGCTGCTCTCGGGCGTGTTGCCATTCGCCGTCGTGCACGTCTGCTACGCGGTATCGGTCTGGCAAGGCTACATCCCGGCCTGCTTCCCGTACCTGGAGGGTTGCACCTCCATCAGTTCGGCCGGACGGCACGGTGCGGGCTATTACCTTTTCAAGGCGGGCATGCTGCCCGCCGCCGTCCTGCTGGCGCTGTTCTGGCCGCTTTGCCGGGAATGGCTGCTCGGGCTTGGCGATCGCCCCGGCGCGGAACTGCGCGCCATGGTGTGGATCGGTGTGACGGCAGCGGTATTCCTCACGCTCTATACGGTATTCCTCGGCTCCAAGGGCGACTTCTACAATCTGATGCGCCGTTTCGGGGTCACGGTGTACTTCTCGTTCAGTTACCTGGCGCAGTTGCTGCTGCTCGCACGCCTGAACCGGCTGACCCGATTTGCGGTACTCACCATCCCCGCCTGGATTCTGCAGGCCAAGCTCGGCATCGCCGTGGCACTCCTGGTGATCGGCCTCGCCAGCATCCCGGTGAAGAACTTCATGGCCGACCCGGGCCGGCTCGAAAACGCGATCGAATGGATTTTCGCGCTGCTGATGGTGAGCTACTACCTGCTCACCTGGCGGGCATGGCGGGCGACGGGCTTCCGCGCCAGCTTTCGGACCGGTGCATGAGGCCAGCGCGATGCCGGTCTCACGCGGTGGCCGAGAATCGTTACTGCGGCTTGGCGGACTCGGCCTGGATATAGGCGATCACGTTGGCGCGGTCCTGCGCTTCCTTGACGCCGATGAACACCATCTTGTTGCCGGGCAGGAATTCGCTCGGGCGCTCCAGCCATGCGCTGATGTTCTCGGCTGTCCAGGTCAGCCCGGAGTTTTTCACCGCATCTGAGTACTGGAAGTCCGCGACGGCGCCGGCCGGCCGGCCAACCACGCCGTAGAGCGTCGGGCCAATTTTGCCCGGCTCGTTGGCGGCGCTCAGGCTGTGACAGGCGCGGCACTGCAGAAACAGGGTCTTGCCCTTGTTCAGATCGGCGCTGGCGATCATCGCGGCGAGATCGCCGGCGGCGGCAGGAGCCGTGGCATCGGCCGGCGTGGCATCCGTTGCAGGGGCGGCAGCGGGGGCCGTCGATGTGCCGGCCTCAGGCGGCAACGGTGCCGGCTTGTTGCTGCCACCACAGCCGGCCAGCGCAACAGCGGCAACCGACGCGAACGAAATCCAGGGCCCGGAATTACGCATGCTCATCTCGACTTCCCCTCGAATAGTCCTTCAGGCAGATCCCCGCCGCAGTTCCGCGGCACGGTAAATGGCGCGCCGGATGCGCGGATAAGTGCCGCACCGGCAGATGTTGGTGATCGACTGGTTGATGGTCTCGTCGTTCGGTTGGGGATTTTCTTCCAGAAACGCCGCCACCGCCATGATCATGCCCGGCTGGCAGTAGCCGCACTGGGGCACCTGCTCGTCCACCCATGCCTGCTGCACGGGATGCAGCACGTCGTTGACGGCAAGCCCTTCGATCGTGGTGATCTGCTGCCCCTCGACAGCGGACACCGGCACGACGCAGGAGCGCACGGCTTTGCCTTCGATATGCACGGTGCAGGCGCCGCACAGCGCCATGCCGCAGCCGTACTTGGTGCCGGTGAAGCCGAGGGTGTCGCGCAGCACCCAGAGGAGCGGCATCTCCCCGGGCACGTCGACGCTGACTTCGGAGCCGTTGAGACGGAACTTGATCATCAACCCGCGAGCCGACGAAAACGGGCGGGAAGTCTAGCACACCGGCGCGATCCGGCAGACGCCGCAACCGCATCGGGTACGTAGTTCCCGCAGCGTTGCGGCGCTGGCGTCGCCGGCCTTTGTGGGAGCGGCGCAAGCCGCGATGGCTTGATCGCGACTGGCGTCGCTCCCACGGGGGTCAGGTTCATGTGCCCGGCAACCCTCTGGTGGCGCGATCGCCCCGCATGCAACGGCTACTTCGCCGGTTTCGGGGTGCGCTCCGCCATGTAGACGCTGAAGCTCGAATCGTTCTGCCCGCCCCAGGTCTCGTCGCCGGGCGCTTTGAAGAACTCCGGGTAACGCTGCTCGGTGCGGGCAAGCAGCGCCGCCGGCAGCTTGTCGGCCGTGCCGGTGCGGTCCATGAAGCAGCGGTACAGCAGGTGCCCCGGCGCCTGGCCCTGCAGCATCCACGGCAGCCAGGGCCCGATGCGGGTCCAGGTGCCGACATAGTCGCAGTACGTGCGGTCCGGGTCCTCGACCTGATCGAGGGTGGTCATGCGGTGGAAGATCTCGCTGATCCGCAGGATCGGCCCGGCCGACTCGCGCGGCCACTGGTCCGGCTGCATCGGGCTCGGATAGGCCGTGTGCACTTCGAACAGTGAGAAGGCTTTCTCGCCGAGGATCTGCCACGGCGGGCTGAACGGCACCTCGACCAGGGTACCGTCGAAGTCCATTTTCATGATCGGCGCGATCTCGGCGTTCACGGTCTTGTTGTGAATCGGGCTGACCTCGACCACTTCATTGGTAAAGGGATTGGTCCACTGGTCGATGAATTCGTTGGTCTTGGGGTCTTTGTAAAACGCGATCTCGCGGTTAAACAGCCGGTACTTGCCGTCCGGCTGCGGCGCAATGCGCAGCACGCCGAAACCTTCCACGCCGACCAGCGGTATCAGCGGCTTGTCCTGCGCTGTCACCGCAAACACCGTGCCGCCGAACCAGCCGACGGTCTCGGCCTTCGGATCGAGATCGCCGGTGAGCTTGATGAAGGCCTTCAGGTTCTGGGCCGGGTCGCCGAAGTCCACCGGCGTGCGTTTCGGCTGCGGTGGCGCGGCCACTTCGGGTTGCTTCGGCCCCGGCGGCGCACAACCGGAGAGCGCCAGCCCGGTGGCAACCGCACCGAAAGAGAAAAACGTCTGCAGCGCCTGGCGGCGGTCACTGAGGGTATTCAGAAGACTGGTATGAAGCATGGTTTCACCTCGTGTCAGAGCAAATCCTGATCTTGACCCGGCTACGGCAGATGACTGGTGTGGCCATGCAGCCCGTAAAGCCGGCTTGCCTGGCGGGCGAAGCCGGCCGGCTGCAGGACGGCGCCTCCCCGGTGGAAGCGGCGCAAGCCGCCACTGCGCATTCGCGACTCGCATCGCTCCCACACCATGAATACGCCGGGCGGCGCAAGCCGGCAAGGTCACGGACATACCCGTAGACTTCGGCCACCGATAAATGTCCCACCGGCGCGGCGCGAGCAAAGCCGCTGTCGCTGCGCCTAGAACTCGGATGGCGGCGCTGCGCCGCGACCCGGGTTGGCGCTCATCAGTTTCGGAAATTCCTGCTCGGCGCGGCGCCGGTATTCCTCCGGCAGCTGGTCGATGTCCTTCAGTTTCGCGCCAGAGGCATGCCATACGACATGGCCCGGGCGCTCGCCCATTTCCATCCACTTCGGCCACGGCTGGAACACGGTAGAACTGAACACCGCCGGCAGGCTGTCGAGCCGCCGGTCGAGCATGCTCTTCAGCGGCGCGAACATGGTCTGGCGCTGCGCCCGCGGCGGCGCCATCCCCGGTGGATACGCGGTCTCGTTGTGCAGCCAGACCATGTCGCGCACGAATGACCAGTCGAGCAGCAGCGGCTTCTCGGGCAGTTGCTCGATGAATTTCGTGGCGCGGATACCCTTCACCGAATAGTTGAAGCCGCGGCCAGGGCCGCCGCCCTGCACGGCCGGCGTCACCGTGTTCTGCGCGCCGGTGTAGGGGTTGGGGAACTTGTCGAGCATCTGGCCGGTGGCAACGTCGCGGTAGAACGTCACCGTGTTGCCGATCAGCTCATAATCGCCGGCCGGCAGATGCCGCATCCAGTAGATTTCCATGCCCTCGAACTTCACCAGCGGACGCGGGTTCTCACCCTGCACGATCCCGTAGATCGTCCCGTCGTACCACCAGGGCACGTCGCGTTCGTTCAGGCTGGCTGCCATGCGCACCAGTTCGCGCAGGTTGTTTGCCGGCACCGACAGGTCCGGTACGCGGTGGGCCGGCGCGCCGGCTACGCGTGGCAGCGCATCGGTAGTCATGCCCAGGGCAACGAGCCCCGTGCCGATCATAAAACCCCTGCGAGTGAGGTCCGGCATCTGCGCTCCTGTACATGGCGCCGGGCAGCCCGGCGCTGCGCACTCTGCCATATCGGCCGGGCCGCGCCTAGGCAGCGCGCCGCGCTCGCAGGATGGCAAGCCGGCTGGCAGAATGGACCGCATCGCGCGCCATCGGGGGAGGTCGAACCGATGCATCGTGTGCTGATACTGGGTGCGGGAAAAATCGGCTCACTGATTGCCGGGCTGCTTGGCGAGTCCGGCGACTACGAGGTACACCTCGCCGACAGCCGGCCGGGCGCAGCGCAGGACGTGGCCGCGGCGCACGGGCTGGCGAATGTCCAGGCCCTCGACCTCGACGTCACACACGGCGACGATCTGCTCCGCTACACCGAGAGCCATGGCGTGCAGGCGCTGGTATCGAGCCTGCCCTATTACCTCAATCCCGCAGTGGCGGAGACAGCGCGCGCCACGGGTTGCCATTATTTCGATCTCACCGAAGACGTCAGCGTAGCGAGCGCCGTGCAGAAGGTCTCGGCCGGCGCCACCACGGCGTTCGCGCCGCAGTGCGGGCTCGCGCCGGGGTTCATCAGCATCGCTGCGGCCGAGCTGATCCGGCATTTCGACACGCTGCGCACCGTGAAGCTGCGCGTGGGCGCCCTGCCCCAGCACCCGAACAACGTGCTGAAGTACTCCCTGACCTGGTCCACCGACGGGCTCATCAACGAGTACGGCAATCCCTGCCTCGCGATTGTCAACGGCGAGCGCCGCGAGGTGCTGCCGCTCGAGGGCCTCGAGGAGATCCAGATCGACGGGCAACTCTACGAGGCATTCAACACCTCCGGCGGGCTCGGCTCGCTCGGCGACACCTGGGGCAGCGGTGTCGAAAGCATGGACTACAAGACCATACGCTACCCGGGGCATTGCGAGCAGATGCGGCTGCTGATGAACGGGCTCAAGCTCAACAGCGACCGGGCGACTCTGAAGCGCATTCTCGAGAATGCCGTGCCGCAGACGCTGCAGGACGTGGTGATCGTGTACGTGGCGGTCACCGGCACGCAGGGCGAGGACCTGCGCGAGGAAAACTACGTCAACAAGGTGTACCCGCAGGTAATCGCCGGGCGGCTGTGGTCGGCGATCCAGGTGACCACCGCCGCCGGATTGTGCGCGGTGCTCGACATGGTGATGCGCAGCCCCGAGCAATACCACGGCTTCGTCCGCCAGGAGCAGTTCAGGTTGACGCAGGTGCTCGCCAATCGATTCGGCCGCTATTACCAGGAGCATTCGAGCAAGGACGTCTCGCAGCGGCTCGTCGCCGCCGGCCAGGCCGGGCAACAGCGCTCGCGAAACGGAGGCTGATTCATGCAACGCATTTTCAAGCGGCTCGGGCTCACGACGGACAACCCGGGCGTCGCCTCGGGCGGTGACTGGCATCGCGCACGGCGCGCGCCGTGCTTCACGACGGAGAATCCCTCCAGCGGCAAGACGCTGGCGACGATCCAGGGCGCTACCGCCGCCGATTACGACAGGCTGGTGCGCGCCACGCACAAAGCCTCCCTCGCCTGGCGCGAGATCCCGGCGCCGAAGCGCGGCGAGGCGATCCGCCGGATCGGCGAAGCGCTGCGCAAACACAAGGATGCGCTGGGCAGCCTGGTGAGCCTGGAAGCCGGCAAGATCAAAGCCGAGGGCGACGGCGAAGTGCAGGAGATGATTGACATCGCCGATTTCGCCGTCGGGCTGTCGCGCCAGCTCTACGGTCTGACCATGCACTCGGAGCGGCCGCATCACCGGCTCTACGAGCAATGGCACCCGCTCGGCGTGGTCGGCATCATCACGGCGTTCAATTTTCCGATGGCGGTCTGGTCATGGAACGCATTCATCGCCGCGGTCTGCGGCAACGCCTGCATCTGGAAGCCGTCGCCGAAAACACCGCTGTGCAGCATCGCGGTGCAGAAAATCTGCGGGAAGGTACTGGCCGAGAGCGGCTTCCCGCCGATTTTCTCGCTGCTGAACACCGACGATCTGGCGATCGCCAGCCGGCTCGCCGACGACCCGCGAGTGGACCTGCTTTCTTTTACCGGCTCATGCGCGGCGGGCAAGATGGTCGCCACACGCGTCGCCGCGCGTTTCGGCAAGTGCCTCCTCGAGCTCGGCGGCAACAACGCCATCATCATCGACGAGCACGCCAATCTCGACCTGGCAGTGCCCGCCATCGTGTTTGGCGCGGCCGGCACCGCGGGCCAGCGCTGCACGAGCACGCGACGCCTGCTGGTGCACGAGTCGCGCGTCAAGGACCTCACCGCGCGGCTGGTAAACGCGTACCGGCAGATCCGCGTCGGCGATCCTCTGGAAGCCGGCACGCTGATGGGCCCGCTGATCGACGAGGCTGCGGTGGGACGCTATCTCGACACGATCAAGGAGCTGAAGAAGCTCGGCGCGAGGATCCTGCATGGCGGCCGGCGCATCGACGGGCCGGGGCATTTCGTCGCGCCGACGCTGGTGATGGCGAGGCACAACTGGGCGCCGGTCGAGCGCGAGACCTTCGCGCCGATTCTTTACGTCATTCCCTGCCGCAATCTCGACGAGGCCATCAAGCGGCAGAATGCCGTGCCGCAGGGACTGTCGTCGGCAATCTTCACCGACCGCTTGCAGAGCGCGGAGCGATTCCTCTCCGCCGCCGGCAGCGACTGTGGCATCGCCAACGTCAATATCGGCACCTCGGGCGCCGAAATCGGCGGGGCCTTTGGCGGCGAGAAAGAAACGGGCGGCGGGCGCGAAGCGGGCTCGGATTCCTGGAAGGCCTACATGCGCCGGCAGACGGTCACCATAAACTGGGGCTCGGACCTGCCGCTGGCGCAGGGCATCAATTTCGGCGTCTCGTGAACGGCTGATCCGCTGGCTGCGGGAGGGCTCCCGGGCCCTCGCGCCAACGTCGCGGCTTGCGCCGCTCCTACAACTGCAGCGCGCCGGGGTTCATCAGGTTCTGCGGGTCGAGCAGTTTTTTCAGCTCGCGTATGGCGCGCGCGGCCTCCGGCTGGCGGCCCTCCATGTAGGTATAGGCCTTACCCACCTGCATGTGAATGGCGCCCGCGGCGGCGAACAGCTTCTGGATCTCGCCACGCATCTCGCGTACCAGCGCCCGCCCCTCGGGGTTTGGCGGGTACTCAGGCATGATCTTCAGGTAATCCTGCGGCAGGTAGCGCTTGTGGAAGACGGTGCGGTCGTCCTCCCAGTAGAAAACCGGCTCGTAGAGAAAGCCGTGCGTGTTGATGGCGGTGAACATCCCGCCCTTCTCCACCTTGTGCTTTTTCATGCGTTCGGCGTAATCGGCGTACAGCCTGGTGATCTGCTGGTGAAAGCCGCGCACCCGCGAGAACGGCATGATGCCGTGCATCGGCACCCAGCGTTCGCCCTTCGGCCCGAGGATCGG
>CAYOFE010000041.1:0-20837 GCA_964403135.1 uncultured Chromatiaceae bacterium
TGCCTGAAGGCTGCGGGTTGCGGTCGAGACGCTCACGGTGATCGCTGCCTCCGGCTATACGCGGCTGCCGGGCATCAGCCGCGCCAGGCCCACGCGGTAACGCAGGTGCTGATACAGACCGTAGGCGAGCCAGATGCAGAACAGCATGAGGTAGTAGAAGCCGAGCGTGCTGTGCAGATAGCCCATTGGAATGCGCACCGCTTCGCTCTTCGCTACCAGGTGCGGCAGCGTAACGCCGAACAGCACGACTTCCCGGCCTTCGCCCCAGGCGTAGAAAAAGCCAATTACGCCGGTCACTGCGAACACCAGGCACAGCGCCACCAGGATGGCGCGGTTGAACGCGAAGGAACTCTCGGGCAATCCGTCCGGCGGGCGAGGGGCCGGGTCGTGCGCAAACCACCACAGTCGCACCGCGGCCAGCACCGAGACGATCAGCCCGAGGCTGTCGTGTACGAGCCGGAAGGTGTCGCGCTGGTCGAGTGGCGTGCGCGGCAGCATCACGATATTGATGAGCAGCGCCGTGAAAGCGAGCGCCAGCACCCATCCCATGATCGCGGAACGCCGGTCCTGAAAACCCGCAGTCGTAGTCGTGTTCATTGGCTCTCGGCAACCGGCCCGCCGCTGGGGCGGTTGCGTATGTTACCGCAGGTACAAAAAAAAGCGGCCCGGGCTAAGAGCTTGCGGGCCGCAATGCGGAGGAAATTGATTTGCCGGGCGCTAGAAGCTGCCCTCAGTGGCCGGGACCGGGCCTTCGTCCACGCCGAAAATCTTCACGCCCGCGGGTGGAGCAGCGTCCATTTCCGGGTCGCGGGCGGCGGCGCGGCTCGCGTTCGGCGTGGCCCACGCCGGGGCGGTGGCGGCCAGCGTATCGATGAACCGCCGCGCCGAGGCCGGGGCCGGAATGGTCGGGTCAGTCAGTACCTTGGCCGAGGTGGCGGTCGTGTTCTCGTAGTAGGCCTGATTGGCCTTGTGGTCCATGCTGAGGACCGCGCCTTCGAGCGACACGCCGGCGAAAAAGCCGCGGTTGCGCGAGTACGAATAGATCTCCGTCTGCAGCTTGATATCGGTCGAGGCCGAGGCCTGCCGGCCGACCGGCCCGGCTGCAATCGAGGCATCGCCGCCCAGGGTGATCTTGCCCCGCGTCAGGCCCTCCAGGCCGCGCTGGGTTTTCACCACCAGGATCAGGTCGGTGGACTGCGCCCCCGCCTGGAAGCCGACGCTGCCGCCGGTAATGCGCACGAACGCCGGATTGCTCCACTGCCCGTCGGCGCGGCGCGCTACGACGATGCCTTTGCCGTAGGTGCCGCCGACAATGAATCCGCCCTTGATCACGCTCGGAATCACGGCAACGGCGTAGGCGTTGCGCAGCAGCTGCGGCGGGATTGCGCTCTCGGGAATGGCGCGCAGATCCTGCAGGATCTCGGTCGCGGTATCAACCCGGAAATCGAGCTCGGTGGCGGCCTGCGCCCCGCTGCCCAGGCCTGCCAGCAGTGTGGCGGCGATTACAGTCGTCAGTCTCGTCATGTCCGTCCCTCCAGTTGGCTGGCCCGCGGCCTTTCTTGACGAGACCTTCGCGAGCAAATTTTCGGCAGGCCGTAATGTACAACAAATCATGTCGTTATGTAAGAGTGTTTTCAACTCGGGTTAGGGACCATCGATAGGTAGCCAGAAAACCGGCAGATACCGCAGGTCGGCCACCCGCCCGGGAAACCTGATCTGAGTCAGCTGGATACCGATCCGGGGTGTTAAGTTTGAACGGGGGAGCCGTAGCGGCTCCGGCAGGCCTGGCGGCGACGAGGATTCGGGAGTATCCGCGCGTGCATTTGCGCCCATTCGACTATGTTCGGCCGCAGAGCCTGGCCGACTGCCTGAAACTGCTCGACGAGGCAGGTGGGCGCGCCGCGCTGCTGGCCGGCGGCACCGACCTGATGCCGAGCCTGCGGCAACGGCTGGTCAATCCGCAGATCCTGATCAGCATCCGCGACGTGCCCGGTCTGCAGGGGGTGGACCTGCGGCCCGACGGGGCCATCCGGATCGGCGCCGCTTCGACGCTGACGCAGCTCGCCGGGCATCCCATCATCCTGAACCACCTGCCGGCGCTGGCGGCCGCGGCGCGCTCGGTCGGCTCGCGGCACGTGCGCAACATGGCCACCCTGGGCGGCAACCTGGCGTTGCCCACGCGCTGCTGGTACACGAATCAGAGCGAGACCTGGCGGGCCGCGCGGCCTCCCTGTTTCAAGACCAACGGCGATGTCTGCTACGTGATCCGCAGTGCCCGCGAGTGCTTCGCGCTGCAGAGCGCTGACAGCGTGCCGGCGTTGATTGCGCTCGATGCACGCGTTTCCATGGCCCGTCTTGCCGGGGTGCGCGAGATCGCGCTGGCTGACTTGTTCCGCAAGGACGGCCTGAAGCCGACCGTGCTCGAGCCGGGCGACCTCATAACGGCGGTGACAGTGCCGCGGCTGCGGGGCCGCGCGGTTTTCCTCAAGGTGGCGCAGAGGACCGGGCTCGACTACGGGCTCGGCAGCATCGGTGCCGCCGTCACCGGCAGCAATCGGCGCGTGGTTGCCGCAAGACTTGTGCTGGGCAGCATCGGCGCCGGGCCGATCCGGTTGCGCTATGCCGAGCAGATCGTGGTGGAGCGGGGACTCGGCGACGAGGCCATCGAGGCGGCGGCCGAAGCCGCGCGGCAGGACCTCGGCGAGGTGACGAACCTGTTCTCGCCGTCGGGCTACAAGCGCCGCCTGGTGCGCGGACTGGTGCGCCGCGCGCTGCGCGAGATCCGCCGGCAGAAGCGCGCCGATACGGAAGTTGCCGCATGAAGAAGATTTTTATCACGCTGACGGTCAATGGCGACCGCCACGAACTCGCGGTGGCGCCGAATGCGGCGCTGGTCGACGTGATCCGCGAGCAGATCGGGTTGACCGGCACCAAGCGCGGCTGCACCAGCGGCAGCTGCGGCGTGTGCACGGTCAATGACGACGAGGGCAGGGCGATTCTGTCCTGCCTGACGCTCGCCGCCGAGTGGGATGGCCGGGCCATCACCACCATCGAAGGCGTCGAGCGCGACGGCCGTCTGCATCCGCTGCAGCAGGTGTTCTGGGAGCATGGTGCCGTGCAGTGCGGCTTCTGCACGCCGGGGCTCATTATGAGCGTGAAGCCACTGCTCGACGCGCACACCGATGCCGACGCAGAGGCAATCAACGAAGCGCTCGCTGGCGCGATCTGTCGCTGCACAGGGCATATCAAGGTCAAGGAGGCGGTGGCGAAGGCGCTTGACGCGCAACGCGAGTCCGATGCCGGCGAGGTGACGCGTGGCACGCAAGGCTGAAGTCGGCGCTGTCGGGCAGAGCCAGCCGCGTCTCGACGGTCCCTATAAGCTCACCGGGCGCTCGGTGTTCGCCGACGACGTGCGCGTGCCGGGCATGCTCCATGGCCGCATCCTGCGCAGCCCGCTGGCGCGCGCAAAGATCCTCAACATTGACACCTCGGCGGCGCTGCGCCTGCCCGGCGTGAAGGCGATCGTTACGCGCGAGGACGCGCCGAACATGTTCATCGGCATGTACCAGCCGGTATTCGCGCAGACGGTGAATTACATCGGTCAGGAAGTTGCGGCGGTAGCGGCCGTGGACGAGGCCACTGCCGCTGAAGCCGTGTCGCTGATTCGCGTGGACTACGAGCCTCTGCCGGAAGTCACGCTGTTGAGGAAGGTCATGGAGCCCGATGCTCCACAGTTGCACCCGAAGGCTCCCGGCAATCTGGCCTGGGAGCAGAAGGAGGAATACGGCGATCCCGAGCGCGCGTTCGCCGAGTCGCATCATGTCCGCGCGGACGAGTATTTCAGTAACCCGAGCCACAATTGCTTCGCCGAGTTTCACGTGGTCGTCGCCGACTACTCCCGCGCCGACCGCCTGATCGTCTGGACGCCGACGCAGACGGCGCTTTTGTTCCAGAAAGCCATTGCCGCGGCCTTCGGCTTGTCTGAAGGGCACGTGCGGATGATGACGCTCAATACTGGCGGCGGTTTCACCGGGCGCAGCGCCGCCCGGCCGCATCATTTCATCGCGCCGCTCCTCTCCCGCAAGGCGCGCCGGCCGGTGAAGATCAGGGCCATGGGCGATGAGGAGTTCACCATGTGCCGCGCCGGTGGGCGCACGCAGTACCGGCTGCGTTCGGGCGTCACGAGGGACGGCAGGCTCAAGGCCATCGAAGCGGACTTCGTCTTCGACACCGGCGCCTACATCGAGTCGCAGATGATCGTGACACTGCTCACCAAGTCCTATCTGCACCTGCTCTACAAGGTGGAGGCGACGCGCTACCGCGGCCGGCTCATCTACACCAACAATCTGCCGTATTACTTCCACCACGGCGGCGGTATCGCGCAGATGGCTTTTGCCTGGGGCCAGCACGTCGATGCGCTGGCGCGCGACATTGGCATGGACCCGGTCGAGTTTCACCTGAGAAACGCCGTGGACAAGGGCCACACGACCATGAGCGGCGCGCACTTCGCCAGCTGCGGCCTGAAGGAGTGCATCACGAGGACGGCGAAAAAAGCCGGCTGGAAGCGCAAGTACGGCCGGCTGCCGAGGTACAAGGGCATCGGCATCGGCATCGGCGCGATGGCCTCCGGCGCGAAGGGGGTTTTCAAGCACGACACCTCGGCTGCGTTCATCAAGATCACCGAGGATGGCACGATGTCGCTGTTCACGGGTCTGCCGGACATGGGGCAGAGCTCGCATACCGCGATGGCGATCATTGCGGCAGAGGTGCTCGGCGTGGCGCCGGCCGACATCACCGTGGTGTCCGGCGACAGCGATATCACGCCGCTCGACGTCGGCGCCTTCACGCAGCGGGGCACGTTCAACACCGGCAACGCCACTATCGCGGCGGCGCTCGACGCGCGCAACCAGCTCGCGAAAGTGGCGGCGCAGACGCTCGGCGTGAAGGCCTCGCAGCTCGTCTTCCGCGACCGCCAGGTTTATCCGAAGGGCGAGCCCGACAGGGCGATCCCATTCGGCAAGCTCGCGTACGACACGCTTCACAGCCGGGAAGGGCGCTATGTCATGGGGCGCGGTTTCTATAACTCGCCGAGAGCGAACGGCACGATGGCCTACTCTTTCGGCGCGCAGATCGCCGAAGTCACGGTGGATCCCGAGACGGGCTTCGTGACGGTGGATCGCGTGATTGCAGCGCATGACGTCGGTCGCGCGATAAATCCGAAGATCGTCGAGGGGCAGATCGACGGGCAGGTGTTCTCCGGCATGTCGCAGGTGCTCTATGAGGAAATGGTGATGGAGGACGGCCAGGCGCTGAATCCATCGCGGTTGGACTACAAGATGCCGCGCTCCTACGAAGTGCCGCCGGTCGAGCACATCATTGTCGAAACCAACGACCCGTTCGGCCCATTTGGCGCAAAAGAAGTGGGCGAGGGGCCGATCGTGTGCACCATGCAGGCCATTGCCAATGCCGTGGCCAACGCGATCGGCGCGCCGATCAACGAGATGCCGATCACGCCCTGGCGCGTGCTGCGTGAGTTGTCGCGGCAGGCGGAGAAGGAGCGCGCCGAACGGCCGTAACCGCCAGCGGCCGTGGGCGATGATGCCGCGGACGAGCCGGCCTTGGTCATTCGACCGGGGCAAGCGCGGATGCCGGATCCCGCAGGCGGGCCGGCGACGGCTTGCATGCTTCAGTCACCGCCGGACGCACCCGAAGCGCCGCCTCGGGAGAGGCGCATCGCCGAATGGCCGCGGGCGGGCACGCCATGTCATTCGACCACCATCGCGTTGCCTGCTGTGCGTCCGGTCTTTACCATGCCGACCGATGAAAGTCGCCGCATGAAAATCGCCCGAGCAGCCCTGGCGGGGTACGTGCTGGTCGGACTCCTGGCCACGCCAGTCGCTTGGGCTGGCCCGTGGATCGCGCCGGGCGACTCCGTCCTGCGCCACGATCTGCAACTGCTTGGCGATGCCGGTGTGATCCGCGCGCCGTTGACCACCTGGCCGTTGTCCTGGGGCGACATCGCCGGCAGCCTGCAGGCAACGGCTGATCTCAGTCCCGATGAGGCGGCCGCGCTCGAGCGGGTCGAGCGCCGGCTGCAGCAGGCCAGCGAGTCCGGCATCCTGCGGTTCTCCGGCGAGGTGTCGCTGGCGGGCAATGCGCGCACGATTCGCACCTTCGAGGACGGCCCGCGCGAGGACGCGATGGTCGGTGCGGGCCTCTCCTATACCGGCAACTGGTTCGCGATGAATCTCGAAGGCCAGTACGTGGACGATCCGCAGGACGGCAAGAACTGGCGCGGCGATGGCAGCTATCTCGGCATTGCCCTCGGCAACTGGATGTTCGCCGGCGCCATCACCGACCGCTGGTGGGGCCCCGGGTGGAACGGCAGCCTGATCCTCGGCAGCAACGCGCGGCCGATACCTGCTTTCACTATCGAACGTAACGGCACCGAGGCGTTCGAAACCCCCTGGCTGTCCTGGCTCGGCGACTGGGACTTCGCGGCGCTCTGGGGGTTCCTCGACGACGCGCTCGATCCGCCGAACAGCCGCTTCTTCGCAATGCGCTTTGCATTCCGCCCGCTGCAGAGCCTGGAAATCGGCTTGTCCCGCACGGCCCAGTGGTGCGGTAGCGGCCGGCCCTGCGATTTCGACACCTTCGTCGACGTACTGCTCGGCAAAGACAACAAAGGCGAAAATGTTTCCGCCGAAGACGAACCCGGCAACCAGCTGGGCGGCTTCGACCTGCGCTGGTCGGGGCGGCTGCTCTCCCGGCCGCTGGCCTTGTATGGCCAGCTGATCGGCGAGGACGAAAACAGTTACTGGCCGACGCAGTGGCTCGGGCAGTTCGGTGCCGAGACCACCGGCTACGTGCAAGGTTTCGGCAGCTGGCGCGTGTTTTTCGAATGGGCCGACACGGAATGCGACTTCCATCTCTACCGCAGTATTCGCGGTGACGATGGGCCGGGTGATCACAACCCGAACTGCGCCTATAACCACCCGCTCTA
Source organism: uncultured Chromatiaceae bacterium (assembly GCA_964403135.1). Classification (GTDB taxonomy): domain Bacteria; phylum Pseudomonadota; class Gammaproteobacteria; order Steroidobacterales; genus QUBU01. Next base: position 7,004 of record CAYOFE010000041.1, read on the forward strand.
CAAGGGCGGTTACCGCTACCGCGATCTCAGCATCGGGCACAGTTTCGACAACGACGCGAGCGTCTTCACGCTCGGTGGCATGCTGATGGATAACGAGGACCGATCGTGGCTCACCACGGTCGCCTACGGCAATCTGAACCGCCATGGGACGCCGGATGCGCGCAATTCCGTGGCCATCCAGAAGACCCGCTACCGTGAAATCGAGGTCAGTCACCGCCGCGTGTTTTTCGGCGGCGAGCTCGACCTCGGCGCCGGCTACGATAGCCGCGAAGACACAATCACCGACGACAGCGAAGACGACGTGCGAGTGTTCGCCCGTTGGCGTTACGTCTTTTGAGGCCGTACGCCCGGTCGCTCAGCGCACTGCGGCCACCGCCAGCAACTGCACCTGTGGCGTGATGTAGTCGTCCTGCGGCGGCTCGGCCTGCGCCAGCGCGGTGGAAAGATACTTCTTGTTGGAGTCCGCCAGCACGGTAACCACCGTGGCATCGCCCCCCGTCTCCTCGGCTATCTTGATGGCGCCGATGACGTTGGCGCCGGACGAAATCCCGACCGCAAGCCCCAGCCGATGGCAAAGCGCCTGCGACATCAGGATGGCATCGCCGTCCCAGACATCCACCACGGCATCGAGCTCGTCGAGCTTGACGATCGAGGGGATGAATTCGTCGCTGATGCCCTGGATGCGGTGCTGGCCGACTTTCTTGCCGGTGCGCAGAGTGGGCGAATTGGCCGGCTCCAGCGGGTGCACGCGCACCGGCCGCGCACCGCGGCGCAGGTAGCGCCCGACACCCATCACCGTGCCGCCGGTGCCCACACCGGCGACGAACGCATCGGCCTGGCGGCCGAACTGCTGCAACTGGCGCTCGATCTCCGGGCCGGTCGTGATCTCATGCGCCTCGATATTGTCCGGATTGTCGAACTGGCGCGGCAGGTATGCTGTCGGCGTTTCGGCGGCGAATTCACGCGTCAGGTTGATCGAGCCGATGAATCCACCCTGGGCCTTCGATACCGGCACGACTTCGGCGCCCAGGCCATGCATGAGCTGCACGCGCTCGATGCTCATCCAGTCCGGCATGTAGATCCGGACCCGATGGCCGAGCGCGCGGCCGATCGCGGCGAAGGAAATGCCCGTGTTGCCGCTGGAAGCCTCGACGATAGTGTCGCCGGGCTTCAGCTCCCCGCGCTCGTAAGCCCGTCGCAGGATGTGCAGCGCCATGCGGTCCTTGACGCTGCCGGTCAGGTTCATCGGCTCGTACTTTGCGTAGATGCGCCGCGGCTGGCCGATGTACCGGTAGCTGATCTCGATCAGCGGCGAAAGGCCGACCAGGGCGGTGAGCTGTTCCACTGAGCGGCGCGAGAGGGCTTTGCAGTCCGTGCTCATTGGCACAGAATCGTGGCGGTCGTCGGGCCCGACAATACGCACTTACCGGCAACCGGAGGCCTGGCCGGAGATTGGCATGTTACATGCAGAGTTTTCCGTTGGATTGCTGGTGCGCTGGCTAACCGTCATCGGCGTCGTGCTGGCGTTATCGTGCCTGAACGCGTTGGCGGCGGCCCCGACACCCACCGTCCTGATCACCGGCGCCAGTCGCGGCATCGGCCTGGAGTTCGCGCGCCAGTACGCCGGGCTGGGCTGGCGCGTCATCGCCACGTGCCGCGACCCGGCGGGCGCTGGCGCCTTGCAGGGGATCGCCCGGCACCATCCCGCGGTGGCGGTGGAGCGCATGGATATCACCGACGCCGCCAGCGTCACCGCGCTGGCGGCGCGGTACCGCGGTCAGCCGATTGACATTCTCATCAACAACGCCGCTCATCTCGGGCCTCGTGAACAGCAGCAGTTTGGCCGCCTCGACTATGGGCTGTTCGAGGAGTCGTTCGCGGTGAATGCCATCGGGCCGATGCGTGTCACCGAGGCTTTCATCGAAAACGTGGCGGCAAGTCGCCAGAAGCGGATCCTCACTCTCGGCAGCGCCGCGGCGTCTATTGCCCAGCTCAGTCCGCCGGCCAATCTTTACCCGTATCGGGCCAGCAAGGCGGCTTTGAACCTGCTGATGCGCAATCTGGCGATCGAGCTTGCGCCGCGCGGAATCGTCGTCGGTCTGTTCAATCCCGGGCTGGTCGATACCCGCGGCATACTGAAGCTGAAGCCTGGCGAGCCGGTGCCCGACGAATTCGCGCCGCTCATGCCGCTGATCCGGAAAGGCGTGTTCAAGCTCATCACACCGGCGGAATCGGTGACCGCGATGCGCGACCTGATCGAGAGATTGACGCCGGAGCAGTCGGGAAAATTCCTCAATTACGACGGGACGCCGTTGCCCTGGTAGCCCTTCAGAGCTCGCTGCACGAGGAACCGTAGCGGAAGCAGGCGTAGCAGCGGTGATGGCGCAGATAAATGCGCTGCCCGCGGGCTTCGGCCAGCGAGCCACCGAGATCGTAGTCGGGATCGTCGTCCACCAGCGTGCACGCGTATACGCGCATGCGCCCGTTGCGCTTGACCACCATCCTGCTGAATGCGCACATGAAAGCCCGCCGGCTATCCTCCGTCTGGTAGCGTTGCATGCAGTTTTCGGTGATCTGTGGCGTGGCGCGCGTTTCGCCCGGCATGCCGAAATCGGGAAATGCGACGATGCGCAGGCCGGCAGGCAGGCCGTGGCGCTCCAGCAGATCGCCGTACCGGGCGTCGACCGCGGCAGCGTCCTCGCCGGCACTCATCTGGCGTGCGATGGAAACGCCGAAGCCCAGCTCTTGCAGGCTGCGCACCGCGTCGATGGCCTTGCGGAAACTGCCGGGGCCGCGGCCCGCATCGTGGCGCTCCTCGTCGGGGTAATCGATGCTAACGCGAAAAGATACCGGATGGGGCATCGCGCGCAGACGCGCGATCTGTCGCAGCCGGCGCAACAGCGGCTCGGTGCCGTTGGTGAGGACCAGGCATGGCCGGCGCGATGCGGCGTATTCGAGAATGTTGACGAAATCGCGAACGATGAATGGTTCACCGCCCGTGAACGAGAACTGCCGCACGCCAAGCGCGACCGCCTCGTCGATCAGCGGCCGCGCATCGGCGAGCGTGATGCGTTGCAGGCGATTGTCGCCGGGGCGGGAGCCTTCGAGGCAGAACGGGCACTGGAGGTTGCAGGCGGTGCCGGTGTGAAACCATAGTTCGTCGAGCGCATGCGGCTCGATGTAGCCGCGAGGCTCGCCGCTCGAGGTGACGTGCCAGCTACGATCGCGTGCCATGTCGTCCGTTGCCGCTGTCCGTTTCGCGCGAGGCGACGGCGGTTGCCGCGATCGGGCGATAGCGCCGCGCCAGTTTCTCCGGCGGGGCGCCGAGTATGTAGCGCAGGGCGAGCAGGCGGTTCTCCAGCGTTCGTCGCAGCCAGCCGTCACGTTCCCAGCGGCGCGGCGATACGCCGATCGGATTCGGCAGCGCGATGAAGAGGCCCGCACGGCGCAGCGCCCTGACGAGCGGTACTTCCTCGAACAGCGGCACGTCGGGAAATCCTCCGGTGGCACGGTACGCGCAGCGTGTCGCAAACAGGCCCTGGTCGCCGTAAGGGACGCCAATCTGCGCGCGCCGGTTGATCAGCGCTTCCAGTGCGGTTTTGCGCCAGCTGCGCTCGCCGGTAAATCGAAACCGGAAGTACCCGCCAACGGCTCCCCGTGCGAGGGCCTGGCGCATCGCATCGGCGCTGTCGGTTCCTGGCATGGCGTCGGCATGCAGAAACCACAGCAGCTCGGATTGGGCCGCCATCGCCCCCTGGTGCAGTTGATGCCCGCGGCCGGGCCGGCTCGCCAGGTAGGTTGCGCCCCAACGGCCGCAAAGCTTCCGCAGCCGCGCATCGTTCGCCCCATCGACCACGATGATTTCGGCCGGGCCGCGCTTCACGCTACGCAGCCGCGCGTGCAGTTCGTGCAGCTCGCGGATATCGCCGAGCACCGGGATAATCGCGGCGATACGCGGCAGGGCGGGTGCGTCAGTCACGTTGACCGGCCATCACGACGGTTGGTTTGATCTGTTCCGCGATGCCATGGGACTCGAGCAGGTCGCGCAGTGCGCGCCGCGCCGGGCGCGGATCGCGGCCCAGGTCCGTGTACAGCCGCGGCAGCTGGTCGGCCTCGTCGACGTCGTACTGCGGGTCCAGCAGCCGCACCGACAGGCCTCGTGCGCGACAGCGGCGATCGAGGGATTCACCGAGGCTCGGGCCGCTCCAGGGCAGGCTGGCCAGATCGGGCCAGGGATGACGCGCGCCCATGAGCGTCACGCCGCCGTCCTCGGCTGGCCCAAGGACGACGTCGTCGCGATCGAGTGCAAGACGCGCGCGCGCGTAGTAGGCATAGTCGAGCAGGGGTGCGTCGGTGCCGATGTAGATAAGGCGTTGCGCGCCGCCGCTGCGTACCGCGGCATCCACGGCATTCAGGCGCTGGCCAAGGTTGCCCTCAATCTGCGGCACGACCTGCGCCGGACGCGACAACAGCTCGCTGGCCCATGACGCATCCGCCGCGCAGGCTGGAGCGATGACCACCGGCCCTGGCCAGCCGCGCGCGTCTTCGAGCGCTGCAGCGAGTAAGCCGCTGGCGAGCGCCAGCGCGAAACTGCTGCCCCTGCTGGCCGCGATACGCTGCTTGCCTACGCCGTGACCGGGACGGCGGCAAAACACGATCAGGGTTGGAGGTCCATCGGTTACTGCATTCATAAGGTCGGGAGGATATCGCAGCGGTTCCGACGAGGCGGATTCTTGGCAAAAACCCGGCCTTTGCGCATGTTGTTGATCGCAACCCTCTGACCGGCAAGGCAATGGCGGGGTCGCTTGCGCAACGCCGGGCGCAGGCCGGCTGCTTTGCTGCGGCGCAATGAGGCTTGCGAGGGATGGTCCTTCTCAAAAAACAAAGAGTTAGAACACGAACTGTTGACATAATTCTGGCAAAGAACCCGAATGTCGCAAGCCGGCTGCGAGCGTGATTCACTTGTATATACTTGCGCGCCTGCCAGCCGGTCCCCGCGCCGCGACAGTCAAAGCGAAAGGCGAAGCGGGCTGTTGACAGGCCGCCAGTTGGCGCCAGCTTCTGAATCGATCGCCCGCACCGGCGGGTCGGTTTTTTCGATCAGTGTCCGGCGCCCCGGATCAGCAGTACGCCGAGGTCCCGTGTCGGGGTTTGACCGCTCGGTTGGAATTGCCCCGGGGCGCCGGACGCCTCGTTGAGGTCCAGCCGCCCCAGCCTTGTTACCGGCATTCGCGACGCCGGCGTTCCTCAAGCTGGCGTTGGCGTTCACGCAGGCGTCGCCCCTGCTTTGCGCCGTATCCAGCACGCAACTGGCTGTGGATTTCGCGCAGCTTGGAGCGAATCTCGGCGCAATCGGTCTCGCGGTCGGCCGCGGCGACGCAGCCGGGTGTAATCAACAGCAGAACCAGCAGCGGGACCGGGGCGCGGCGCTTCATCGCCCGCATCATGGACCGCACCGCCCGCGGAACCGAGCCGCATTTCAGCCCGGTTTACGCAGTAAGTCGCTCGCTCAGGGATTTATCAGCGGGTGACGGGCAATCACGAATTCCGCGACAGGTTTACCGCCGACCAGATGCTCCTGGATGATGCGCTCCAGCACGGCGGGCGTGCAGGACCGGTACCAGATGCCGTCCGGATAGACCACGGCAATCGGCCCGTCCATGCACACCTGCAGGCAGTTCGCCTTGGTGCGGTAGACCCCGCCAGCGCCAACGAGCTGCAGCTGCGCCAGGCGCTTTTTCAGGTATTGCCAGGATTCCAGCCCCGCCGCTCTTGCGCAGCACTTCGGCTCGGTCTGATCCGCGCAGAGCAAAACGTGGCGGCGAATCCCCGGCACGCCGAGCCGCGCTAGGCGCTCGACCGGGGTCTCGTTGGTCGGCTCAGTCATCAGTGCTTCTCCAGGAACGAAAGCAGCAGCTGCGCAAACTCGGCCTTCTGTTCGCGCCCGGCCACGACGTGAGCCACGTGCGGCAGGAGAAGGCCCTCGGCGCCGGGAATGGCCTGCTCGATGACGCGCGTCGCGCGCGGCCCGGTCACCATGTCCTGTCCGGCGTGGATGATCAACGCGGGCGCACGAATCTGCCGCAGCCGATCCTGCGTATCGTGCGCAAGGCAGGCGTCGATGAGGCGGGCATGAGCGGCGTAACGCCCATTGAGTTCGTTCCACGGACCTTGAGGCCCGAGCAGGCGCTCGCGGTTCGTGTTATAGAACTCCGGCAGGAAGGACGTCAGGCAGGCGTGCCGCTGGAATGCGTAGAAACCGCTGTCGCGGTGGATGTCGCGGAACAGCCCGAACTGATCGCGCAGATAGGCATCGGCGCGAGCCCAGGCGCCCATGTTGACCATGCTTCGTACCAGCCCGGGCCGCCGGATGGCGACCTCCTGGGCAATGCAGGCGCCCATGCCCACGAGACCGATGAAATGCGCGTGGCGCCAGCCGAGATGGTCGAGCAGACCGATGACGTCGTCGGCGTGCAATGTCATGGCGGGCTCGGCACTGAGGTCGTCAGTCGAGGCGCCGATGCCCCGGTAATCCATGATCAGTACCCGGTAGCGGTCGGTGAGCCCGCGGGCGAGGTGGCGTTCGCCGCCATGGCAGTAGGTGCCCCATCCGCCAAGGCATACGGCCGGCGGGCCCCGCCCATGCAGCTCGTAGTAAAGCTCGTGGTTATGTAGCGTGAGCGAGGGCATGTTCAGCCGTTGGGGTTCGCGACCTCAAGGGGGCTGCGATACTAGCCGTTTCTGCGGCAATCTGCCGCGCGACAGCCGCAAGCCGGCCGTTTAGCATCTTGCCCAGGAATGTGCCCCGGTGGGCGAGGTATTTTTATGAGCGCGCAGGCTGCTCCTGGCATTGGCGATAACTTCAAGCGGGTTTTCTACCGGCCCCCGTTCGTAGGGCTGCTGGCGTTTTTCGTCGTGTTCGTGATGCAGGGCCTCGGGCATACCCAGATGGTCCTGATGGAGGCCATCTTCGGCGAGGCGTACGTGTACCAGTCGGCGTTCGTTACAGGCCTCATCGGCGCGGTCTGCCTGTACTACGCCATGCGCGCCGAGGGCGAGGTCGCCGCGACCTGGCTGGGCTTCTTCGCCGGCACCTGTCTTTGGACCGGATGGGTGGAGTTCACGTTTGTCTGGTCCGCCAACGTGCTCGGCGTGCCGGACCTGATGGACAAGTACAACCCAGGCACGATCGCGACCAAGGCGGAGTACCTGGTCATGATGTCCTCGGCCGGCGTGCTGCTCGCCACGATGGTGCCGCTGATGCTGAACCGTGAAACCAAGTGCAACATGTTCCATTGGATCCAGAGAAGGCTGCACCTGAGCACCGGCAAACCGAGCCGCGGTTATGAGCGTAACTTCGGTTACATCACGTGCCTGGAGACGATCTACGTCATCTGGTTCTGCTACCTGGCGCTGCTGTTCATTTACGACGAGAGCATTCTCGGCGACCGGCATCCCGTGACCTACGGCATCCTGTTCGCCGGCACGGTCTGGGCGCTTTACCTGATCCAGCGGCTGATGCGCATGTGGAAGGTCACCACCGCCGTGCGTTACGCGATTCCGACTGCCATCATCGCCTACAGCGATTACGAGATCGTCGGCCGCTGGAACCTGTTCGCTGACATCTGGGTTGAGCCCGGCAAGTACTGGCTCGAGCTGACGCTGTTCCTGCTCGCGCTGGTCGTCACGGCCGTGCTTGCCGTCCTCACGCCGGCGCACTACAAGGCCCAGCTGCAGAAACAGGGGCAGCTGCGCAAGGCCTGAGGCGGTCCGGCGGCAACGCCGGCGAACGGTTGCCGCTTGGTCGCGGCGCCGCTTCGTAGCGCGCCGGATTCGCCATGTTTCGAGTCGCCGTGTCGCATCAAGACCGCGGCCGACGCCTGGCGCACCAGGGCCCATCACTTCGCGCGATTCTCTACGCGCTGCCGGCCGGCCTCGGTATGGCGCTTGCCAGGACCCGGGCCGCGTTGGTTACCGGCTCGCGCCCGCTGCGGCAATGGCTGAAGCAGCAGGCCCCGCCGATCGGCTGGTGCTTCATCGAGCCGGACTGCCGCGACTGACCGCCCTGTTCGCTGCGTGGCGCCATCCGCCAGGTGGCTGGCCGGGCTGCTTGTGTCTCACTACACTGCGCGCCCCAGCATAACCGCGCCTTTCTGGAGTACGGCGATGAGCACCGGCACTGAAACCAAGACCATCATGGAATTCCTGTCCGAGAACCCCAATGTGGACGTGTCCCGAGCCTGGGAACGCTGCTGGGGCATTCACGCGAAAATTGTCGAGCGCGTCAAGGCGCGGTTCCCGGTGCGGCGCCATCCGCAGAACGCCGGGCAGGATTACTGGAAATCGCCCGACGGGCAGATCGAAGGCGGTTTTTTTGGCTACACCGGCGAGGATGTGGATTGGCTGGTGCACTCGTGGCTCGGCAACCGCAAGGCGAGCCTGCTCGACATGAATGCCACGGTGTTCCTGAGCCAGACGACGCGCGTGCCGCATCTGGCGGTCATCTTCGGCACGATTCCCAAGCTGTATTTCTATGCCGAGTACACGCCGCGCGTCGACCTGCGTACCAACTACGAGTACCTGGTGAAGTATTACGAGCCGGCCAACCAGGACTTCCTGAAATTCCGCAGCGACCCGAAGTGGACGCGTTTCGTCAGCCACGGCACGTACCTGCGCGCGCTGATGTCGCCGGTGGCAATCAGTTCGCATGCCGAGCTCAATGACGACAACATCACCACCTGCGAGAAATTCCTGGTGAACTTCCTCGATCGCTGGTTCCGCTGGCTGGATGACGCCGAGGAAGTGCCGGCGGACGAAAGGTCTGCACAGCAGGCGTACGATTACACGGTGCGTGAGCTCGGTTATCGCACCGACCCGATGAACGTGCTGCCACGGCAAATCCTTGGCGAGCAGGAATTCAACCGGCGGCTGGAGATGCGCATTGGCACGCAGCAGATGGCCGAGACGCGTGGCCGCTGGAAGTAGCCCGACAGCCCGGCACAAAGAAAAAGCGCGGCCGCGAGGCCGCGCTTTTGATTTCGGCAGGCCGGCCCGATCCGTGGGCGCGCCTGCCGAGGCTCACGCGCCAATGATCGAAAGGAACACGGCGAGCGGGAAGAACAGCGCCACCCCGATAATTACCATCTCCGGGAGCACTTCCGGCATCGCGTTCCTGATAGCGTTCAACATGACTTTCCTCCTTGTTTCCGCTTTACCTTTTTCCAGGCTCGCAGCTTACGCGGCCGGTGTTGCAGTATCCTTTCAGCCGAGTAACAGGCTGTAACACTTTGTAACCGCCGGAACGGCGGTCGTCTCAAGGACTTAAAATTGCGCCCGGCGCCGGCCACAACCTGATCCGCCGGCGGGCGCGTACGATAGCCGCCGCTGCAGGCGCAAACTGTGAACCATGGCACGAATTCTGCTGATCGATGACGACGAGAAGCTGGGCGAGCTGCTCGGTGCCTATTTCAGGCGCTTCGACATGGAACTGATTGCGGCAAATAACCCGGCGGCGGGGATAGAGCAGCTGCAGAAGGCCAGGCCCGACCTGGTGATTCTCGACGTCATGCTGCCCGACCGGGACGGTTTCCAGGTGTGCCGCGATATCCGCAGGACCAGCTCCGTGCCGATCATCATGCTCACCGCGCGCGGCGATGTCACGGATCGCGTGGTCGGGCTGGAGATCGGCGCCGACGATTACATGCCCAAGCCCTTCGAGCCCCGGGAGCTGGTGGCCAGGATCCAGAACGTCCTGCGTCGTGCCGGGCCGCGGGCTGAGGCGCCGACCGACCAGTTGCGCTTCAAGGACCTGGAAATCAACCTGGAGCGGCGCACTGCGGAGCTGGAGGGCGCACCACTCGACCTGACCACTATGGAGTACCAGTTACTGGTGCTGTTCGCGAGCAATCCGGGCCGCACCTTCACTCGCGACGAGATACTCAACGAGCTGCGCGGTATCGACGCCCAGCTGTTCTCGCGATCGGTCGATATTCTGGTCAGCCGCCTGCGCCAGAAGCTCAACGACACGGCCCGGCAGCCCCGCTTCATCAAGACGGTATGGGGCACCGGCTACACCTTCGTCGGCGAGCAGGCCGGTTCCTGATGCTGCGGCGAATGTTCCGGCCGGTCGCTCACTCGCTGTCGGCGCGATTGCTGGCGGTGTTCGTGCTGACGTCGATCGTGTACGCGCTGGCATCGCGCTATGCGGTGGACATCGTCTGGCGCACCGGCTACCTGAGCGAGGTGGTCGGCTCGCACATGGCGCTGCACATTGACTACGTGCTGAGCGACATCGGTCTGCCGCCACGCGTGGATCGCGCTCAGGCCATTGTCGACAAGGTGCCGGTGGACATCATGATCCGGGGCCCGGACCTGCAATGGGCGTCGGACGCGCGGTTTCCCGCCATGGACCGGGTTCCGTTCGAGCGCAGTGAATTTCTCCTGCCCTGGGCTGCCAAGCAGACGCAAGTCGATTGGATCAAGACGGTGCAGCTCATGGAGTTCGCGCGCTACCATCGCCGCGCCTATGTCAAGATCCTCGACGGGCCGTATGAGATCGTATTTGCCTCGCCGAAGTTCGCCGAGGCGACGCGGCCCGACCTGACTACGCCTGCGATCACGGTTCTCGCCGTGTTCGTGCTGGCCGGATGCTACCTCGCGGTGCGCTGGCTGGTGCGGCCCATCAAGTGGATCAAGATCGGAGCGGCGCGTATCGGCAAGGGCGATCTCGATTACCGCATTCCGACGACGCGCAGTGATGACCTGGGTCAGCTCGCCGCGGACATCAATCGCATGGCCGATGACGTCAGGGAAATGCTGGAGGCGAAGCGCCAGCTCCTGCTGGCCATCAGCCACGAATTGCGCTCACCGCTGACGCGAGTGAAGGTTGCCCTCGAGTTTCTCGACGATCCCGCCGTCAAGAACAACCTGATGCAGGACATCAACGAGATGGAGCGCCTCATTGCCGATCTGCTGGAAAGCGAGCGGCTCAATACGCGCCATTCCAAGCTGCAGGTCGCAAGACTGGATCTCGGCGCGCTGGTGGCGGCTGTCGTGCAGACGGAATTCGCGGAACCGGCCAGGCATATAAAGGTTTCGGTGCCGGGCGCACCGGTCGAATTCACCGGCGATGCCACGCGCCTGCGCCTTCTGATCAAAAATCTGGTCGAGAACGCTTTGCGCTACACCGCGCCCGGAGGCCCGCCGGTGGAAGTGAGCCTGACGGAGCGCCCGGAGTTACTGGAAATCCGGGTCTGCGATCGCGGCCGCGGCATGTCCGCGCAGGACCTGGCGCGCGCGACGGAGCCTTTTTACAGGGCGGATCCGGCGCGCAGCCGTGCGACCGGGGGTCTCGGCCTGGGGCTGTATCTCTGCCGGCGGATTGCCGAGGCGCACGGCGGCACGCTGACGATGACCAGCGAACTCGGCTGCGGCACGCAGGTTACGGTCAGCCTGCCGCGCGCTCCTCTGACAGCGGCTGCCGCGGCGTGATCGTGACAGAAGTGGCCGCCGCGCCGCGCTGGGACGTGGCGCCCGCCGAGGCGCGCCGGATCCAGGATGAGCTTCGCATGCGCGTGGTCCGCAGTGGCGGCCCGCGCCGGGTCCGACACGTCGCCGGAATCGACGCCAGTTACGACGCCCGGGCGAACCTCGCGCGGGGTGCGGTGGTGGTGCTGGCGTTTCCCGGACTGGAATATGTCGCGCACGCCATCGCCGAGCTGCCATTGACATTCCCCTACGTGCCGGGGCTGCTGTCGTTTCGCGAGTGCCCCGTGGCGCTCGCCGCACTCGGCAAGCTCGAGGTAACGCCCGACCTGCTGATCTGCGACGGCCAGGGCTACGCACACCCGCGGCGTTTCGGCCTGGCCTGTCATCTCGGGGTGCTCACAGGTATCCCGACCATCGGCGCGGCGAAGACCCGGCTGATCGGTGCGCATGCGCCGGTGCCGCGGCGCAAGGGGTCATCGGTGCCACTGCTCGATGGCAGGGAGCAGATCGGCGCGGCGCTGCGGACGCGCACTGGGGTAGCGCCGCTGTATGTCTCGGTCGGGCATCGTATCGGCCTGCCGCTTGCGCTGAAGTACGTCATGGCCTGTGTGGCACGCTATCGTCTGCCGGAGACCACCCGCTGGGCACACCGGCTGGTTTCGCAGCGTGGCCGGGTGACGGCGCTGCCTGCAGTGCGACCGGCATCGGCGGCAGAATATCTCGCCGGACCTCGGTGACCGCCGGGAGCGGACATGTCGAACGATCAACGCTACATGGGCAATACCGGAGCGCCGTTTCTCGCGGCCGTGCAGGACGCCGAGAAGCATTTCCTGTCGGGACGGCGCAACCGTGGCGCTGACCTCGAGAGCGCGGTGCGCCTGTTTCTCGAGTTCCTCAAGGGTTTCGAGGCGCTCGATTTTGACGGGCCCTGCGTGACGGTGTTCGGTTCGGCACGATTTGCGCCGGGCCATCCGTATTACGAGACCGCCCGCCAGCTCGGAGCCGAGCTTGCCCGTGCCGGTTACGCTGTCATGACCGGCGGGGGACCCGGGATCATGGAAGCCGCCAATCGCGGCGCGCGCGAGGCGGGTGGCATCAGCCTTGGCTGCAATATCAAGCTGCCGCGCGAGCAACGGCCCAATGCCTACCTCGACCGCTTCGTCGAGTTCGAGCATTTTTTCGTCCGCAAAGTCATGCTGGTCAAGTACTCGTGCGCGTTCGTCGTGATGCCAGGCGGGTTCGGCACCCTGGACGAAGCCTTCGAGGTGATCACCCTGATCCAGAACCAGAAGCTGGAATTGTTTCCCGTCGTGGCTGTGGGCGGCGACTTCTGGACGTCGCTGCGGCAGTTCCTGGTCGACACGCTGGTGCCCGAAGGGACTATCAGCCGCGACGATCTTGCGATGCTGAACCTCGCCGATGATGCGCGCCATGCCGTGGAAATCATCCGGCGGGCGACGGTGTGCTGAGGTTCCGATCAATCCACTGGAGTTCCATTTATGCCAGCGAGACCAACGGCGGCGCGGCCGGTTCTTCTGGTCGGCATTCTTCTGGCTTTGCCCGCCGCTGCAGAGGTGACGCCATATCGATTCTCGCTCACGCCTTTTGCCGCCTACCGCATTGGCGGTGAATTCGACGACGACGACAACGACGATGAGCTGGAGCTCGACAATGGCGCCAGCATCGGGCTGATCGTCAATGCGCCATTCGACGATCGCACGGAGTGGGAAGTGTTCTACAGCCGCCAGAGCAGCGACATCGACCGGTCGCCCGTAGCCGTGGCGCCGGAACTCGATGTAACGGTGGAATACCTGCAGGCAGGCGGCACCTACGTCGGCGACGGCGATACGGCGCGGCCATACCTGGCGGCCACCGTCGGCGGTTCGCGCATCGATGCGGATGGCGGTTTTGACTCCGAGACCTACTTTGCTTTCGGTATCGGTGGCGGTCTCCATCTCTTTCCGGAAAATCGTCTCGGGCTCCGCCTGGAGGGGCGCCTGTTCGGCTCGCTGCTCGACAGCCACAGCGGCGTGCTCTGCCAGTCCGGGTCGAACGCCAGCCGTTGCCTCATCCGCAGCAGCGGCGATGTGTTCTGGCAGTGGGAGATGTTCGCCGGCATGACCGTGCGCTTTTGAGTCGCCGCAGCCGGTCGATCAGGTACGATGTGCACGCACGAGAGCCGCTATGCGCTCCTGGAGGAACCAGCAATGGCAGCACAGCAGCAGACACCGGATGCCTTCGATGCCGCCGCCGCGCAGGTGATCGAGCTCGGCAACCGCATGATGGACGACGATAGCTCGGCCGACGTGTGGGAGGTCGCCTCCGGGCTGCTCGCATTCCACTTTTC
>CAYOFE010000042.1:0-20559 GCA_964403135.1 uncultured Chromatiaceae bacterium
CGGTCGCGGGCCTCGTCGAGCACGTCCTCGAGCCACACCGCCTCGCCCTTGCGCGTCGACATGCCGCGCACGTAGCCGAAGCTGACGTTCTCGCAGGTGCCCGGCCAGTGCGTGTCCCACTTCTCAGCCGCGCCGAGCTTGCCGAGCGCGGCGAACACCTGAGCGAAGTGGTCCTCCTGGCGCGACACTACGTACACGTTCGCGGAGAACCCGTAACGTTCCCAGCGGTCGATCGCCTCCGCGCAGTCGCGCGCGGCGTAAGTCGAGGCACCATCGGACTTGCGCAGCATGCAGGGCGCCAGCTCGCGGCCCAGTACGTCGCTCACCGGCACCACCAGCGCACCCTGCGACTCGATGGCCACACCTGACCTGACGAACCGCTCGATGACCGACTCCACCAGATGATTGACCGACGCCTCGCCCTCGTAGCTGTCGAAGCTGATACCAAGCCGCTCGTAGGTCTTCATGAACCCGTCGAGCGACAGTTCGCGAAACTGCTGCCAGAGCGCGCTGATCTCCGGGTCGCCCTGCTCCAGCCGCAGGAACAGGTGGCGCGCCTGCTCGCGCACCGAAGGATCCTGCTCGCTCTCGCGGTTCGCACGTATGTACAGATCAACCAGATACTGGATGGCGCGCTCGCGCAGCAGGTGCAGCTCGCCCCACTTCTGCCAGGCGTAGATCACGAAGCCGAACTGCGTGCCCCAGTCGCCGATGTAGTTCTTGCGCACCACCCGGTAGCCGAGGAAGGAGAAGATCCGGGCGAGGTCGGCCCCAATGTTGGTGGAGCGCAGGTGGCCGAAATGAAAGGGCTTGGCGATGTTCGGCGCGGAGAAATCCAGCACGATGACCTGGCCACCGCCGATGTTGCGGCTGCCGTAGTCGTCGGGCCGCGCCAGAACATCGCCGAGCACGTGCCGCGCGGCCTCGGCGCGGTGCAGATGCAGGTTGAGGTAAGGTCCCTGCGCTGCCGCCCGCGCGATCAGTCCATCCGGCACGATGCGCCCGGCCAGGTCGGTGGCAATCTTGTTCGGTGCCGCGCGCAGCTGCTTGGCGAGCTGAAAGCACGGAAAGGCGATGTCGCCCATGGCGAGATTGGGCGGGGTGGTCAGAGCCGCAGCAATCTCCTCGCGCCTGGCGTCGGGAAAGCCGAGCCCGGCGCAGATCGCCTGCGCTACGTGTGTGCTGATCCGCATGGCGCGAATTCTAGTCGCTAGTAGAGCTCGATGGGGTCGACGTCGAGCGACCAGCGCACCCGTCGGGCGGTCGGCAGCTCGCCGATTCGCTCGCGCCAGGCGCCGAGAAAGCGCTGCAGGCCGGTGCGTTTTGCCGCGTGCACCAGCAGCTGCGCCCGGTAACGCCCGCCGCGCCGTTCCATCGGTGCCGGGGCCGGGCCAAGCAGGTGAATCGCCGCGGGCCGCAGTTGCGCACCGATCCGGTTTGCGTCGGCGAGAAAGCCGAGCGCCGCTTCGCGCTGGGTGGCCTCGGCCCGCAGCAGCGCAAGGTGCGTGTAGGGCGGCCAGCCGGCGCTGCGCCGCTCGGCCAGCGCCTCGGTGGCGAAGCGGTCATAGCCCTCCCGCACCAGCAGCGTGAGCAACGGGTGCGCCGGGAACAGGCTCTGGAGATACACCTCGCCCGGCTTTTCGCCGCGCCCGGCGCGCCCCGCCACCTGGACGACGATCTGCGCCAGCCGCTCGCTGGCGCGAAAATCCGTGCCGAACAGGCCCTGGTCGGCATCGACGATGCCCACCAGGGTCAGGTTCGGGAAGTCGTGGCCCTTGGTGAGCATCTGCGTGCCGAGCAGAATGCGCGCCCGCCCGGCGGTCACTTCGTCGAGGTGGCGTTCGAGCTCGCCCCGGCGCCGGGTCGTATCGCGGTCGATGCGCACGATGCCGACATCCGGAAATAACTCCCCGAGTGCCGTCTCCAGCCGCTCCGTGCCCTGACCGACGGCGTAGAGTTCGCCGTTGCACTCCGGGCAGCGTTCGGGGGCATCGCGCTCGCTGCCGCAATGGTGGCACACCACCCGACTGCGGCCGCGGTGCAGGACCATGCGGGCATCGCAGCGTCTGCATTCCAGGCATGCGCCGCAGGCGGGGCAGAGTAACGTGGGCGCGAAGCCTCTGCGGTTCAGGAACAACATGACCTGCCCGCCGGCCTGCAGGTGTCGTTCGATTGCGGCAACCAGCGGATACGCCAGACCATCCGGCGCGGCGTGGCGGCGCAGATCGACGATGTGGATGTCGGGATGGCGTGCCACGCCAGCACGGTCCGGCAGCTCGAGCCTGCGGTAGCGGCCGGATTCGACGTTCGCCAGGCTCTCCAGCGAGGGGGTGGCCGAGCCCAACACCACCGGCACGTCGAGCTGGCGCGCGCGCCAGACCGCGATGTCGCGGGCCGAGTAGCGAAAGCCCTCCTGCTGCTTGAATGAGCTGTCGTGCTCCTCGTCGACAACGATCAGGCCCGGTTGCGGCAACGGTGCGAACACCGCCGAGCGAGTGCCGATCACCACGCCGGCGCGCCCGTCGCGGGCCAGGAGCCAAGCGTCCATGCGGCGGCGGTCGGTCAGCCCCGAGTGCAGTACCACGATCGTGGTGGCGGGAAAGCGCCGGCGAAACCGCTCCACCAGCTGCGGTGTCAGGCCGATCTCCGGGACCAGCACCAGGCTCTGCCGGCCCGCGGCCAGCTGTCGTGCAATGCACTGCAGGTAGACCTCGGTCTTGCCGCTGCCGGTGACGCCTTCCAGAAGGAACGGCTGGAAGCCTCCGGCTGCAGTGATTGCCGCCACCGCCTCGGCCTGCGCTGCGGTCAGCTCATGCGCGCCTTGCGCGTGCTTCCCGCTCGAAGCATCACCTGGCGATTCGCTGGCTTCACGGTCGCCGATGTCACGGCCGTGACGTATCAGGCGCGGCAAAGCGGTTGCATAGACTTCGCCGGGCGGGTGCTGATAGTAAGCCGCGGCCCAGTCGAGCAGCGCCATCAGCGTGTCGTCGAGCAGCGGTTCGGCGTCGAGAACCTGCGCGATGCGCCGCAACTTGACGGAGGCGACTTGCGTGCGGCCGACTGAACCGAGCACCACGCCGACGCGCTCGCCGCGGCGAAAGGGCACCAGCACGCGCTGGCCGCGGCTCACGGTATCCGCCCCTGCCGCGGGCGGCAGGTAGTGGAATGGCCGCATCACCGGCGCGTCCAGCGCGACGGCGAAAACCGCATCGGCACTCAATGTGCCGCCTCCCGAGCGATCCGCACTGAGCAGCGCATCATTTATCCACAGTAACTGTGGATATATCTGTGGACGGTGCAGGTTCCATGCATTGTCGCCCGCGACAAATGCCGCATCCGCCCATCTGGACATTTTTTGCCCTATGCATATTTGATATCAAAAACAGATAGTTATAGAGATTTCGCGGCATTGTGATGGTTGCTTTGACGGCAACTCGCTTTCAGCAGGCCAATGTGCACAAGCGGCCGCTCGGATCGCCGGCGGCTGGCCTCGGGGGCTGCAACGGTGGCCTGCTGTTGCCAATATGCCATGCGCGGTTCACGACTGTTGCGTAAACGACAGCCGCAACGTGCCGAAGGAGTTTGATTTTTTCCGTTGAGTCGGGAAGATACGAAGATATTTGCCAATTTGTTGACTGACCAGCCATGGGTTTGGCCGACGAGGTGAGTGATTTCTCCCAGCAGGTCCTGCGTACGGACGTTGCCGGGATGCCGCTGGAATGGATCGATTTCCGCGAGGCGGTACGCCTGTATTACATGGGCCAGGTGGCTTATAACTGCGGCTCGCTACTGTACCGGATCCACGGCGGCGTGAGCGCGCGCACCGGGCAACGCAGCTCCATCGAGGTCAATTCCATCGTCGCCACCATCGGCCGCACGCCCGGCATGGCGGAACTGCGCGACAGCTACGTTCCGCCGCTCAACAACAAGACCCTGTTTCGCCGCGACGCCAATCTCTGCATGTACTGCGGTGAGCGCTACCTGTCGCGCGACCTGACCCGCGATCACGTGACGCCGCTCAGCCGCGGCGGCACCGATCTGTGGCCGAACGTCGTCACCGCCTGCCGCCGCTGCAACAACCACAAGGGCGGGCGCACGCCTGAACAGGCCGGCATGCAGCTGATCGCCGTGCCGTTCACGCCGACCTACGCCGAGTACATCTACCTGAAGGGCCGGCGCGTGCTCGCCGACCAGATGGAATTCCTGCTGGCGCACATCCCGCGCAGCAGCCCGCTGCGCGCCCGGCTCAGCATCTCGATGCGCGCGGGCGAGCATTACCGGGTCTTTCACGACTAGCGGCTGCCGATTGGGGCAGCGATGTCTGTGGGAGCGACGCCAGTCGCGATTCCCGGCTGATCGTTGTGAGAGCGACGCCGGTCGCGATAGGGAAATCGCGGCTTGCGCTGCTCTCACAGTCGCGGCGAAAGGTTCTTGTGGGAGCGACGCCAGTCGCGATAATGGCATCGTGATCTACCTGATCGACGCCAGTGCCTTCATATTCCGGTCCTGGTACTCGATGCCCCCCGCCATGACCGACCCGCAGGGCAACGCGGTCAACGCCCTGTACGGTTACGCGCGGTTCCTCGGCGATTTCCTCGAGCAGGTGCGTCCCGAATTCGTGGCGGCTGCCTTTGACGAAAACCGCGGCGCCCGTTGCGTGCGCACCGCGATCTACCCTGAGTACAAGGCAAACCGCGAACCGGCCCCGCCCGAGCTGGCACCGCAGTTCGCGCGCTGCCGCGCGGTGACCCGCGCGCTCGGCATTGCGGAGTACGCCGATCCTTCGTTCGAGGCCGACGATCTCATCGCCACCCTGGCGGTGCGGATGCGTGCCGCGGGCCACGCGGTGACTATCCTGAGCCGCGACAAGGATCTCGCCCAGGTGCTGCAGCCAGGCGATTCGCTGTGGGATTACCCGTCAGGGCGGTACATCGCTTACGACGACGTGCCGGAAGTGTACGGTGTGCGCGCCGAGCAGATCGCCGATTTCCTGGCGCTCACCGGCGACTCGGTGGACAACATCCGCGGTGTGCGTGGCGTCGGGCCAAAGACGGCGGCGGCGCTGTTGTCGCGCTTCGACACCGTCGAGCAGATCTACGACAACCTCGAGGCCGTCGCGCGGCTGTCGATTCGGGCTGCGAGCGGGTTGCCGGAGCGATTACGCAGCCATCGTGATGTTGTGGCGCTGGCGCGGCGGCTGACCCGGCTCTGCGACGATGTTCCCGTCGCAGCCGACGAAACCGCGCTGGCGCGCCGCGGCCCGGACCTGGACGGGCTCGGTTCGCTCTACGACGGCGCGGGGTTCGGCGAGTTGCTGCGCCGGCAGGCGCAGCGCATCGCGGCAGGGTCTTAGGAGCGACGCCAGTCGCGACCGGGATCGCGGCTTGCGCCGCTCCTACAGTCGCCGCGAAAGGTTCTTGTAGGAGCGACGCCAGTCGCGACGGCACAATCGCGACTCGCGTCGCTCCCACACGCGTCCGTTCCCACACGCGGCGTGCCTACGCGTGGCGCCACCAACAGAGGCAGTCTCTATCGATACAGGAGGAACTCCGCCCGCTCCGCGGCCCACTCGGTTTCATCACGCCGGGCGAGGGCATCGAGATCGGCGGGCGTGGCAGCCGGATCGTCAACCCACTGGCGCAACAGCTCGCTGCCGTTGATGAGATCGATGGCCAGCCGATCGCGCTCGTACTCATAGGGAAAATCGCGCCACAGCTCGTAGCCCGGTTGCAGCGCGCGCAGCGCCTTGAACGCCAGCGCCTGCAACCGCCACGGGCGGAAATTCGCGTGGTCGTAGGCGCGGTCGTCCACGTGGATCTGCAGCCCGCTGCAGATCTGGCCCGCGTGCTTGTGGAACGTCGGCTCGAACCAGCACGGCCGCAGCCGGCAGCCGGCCAGCCAGTCCGGGGCGAGTTCGCGCATGCGCGCAAGCAATGCGCGGGCATCGAGGCCCGGTGCGCCGAACAGTTCCAGCGGCCGCGTGGTGCCGCGGCCCTCCGATAGCGTGGTGCCCTCCAGCGTCACGGTGCCGGCGTAGCAGCGCGCCATCGACAGCGTCGGCGCGTTCGGGCTGGGATTCACCCAGCTGCGCTCGCGCAGCGGCCAGCCGCAACCCGGCGCCGCATCCGGGCGCCAGCCCTTCATCCCGATCACGCGGTAATCCACGTCGAGACCGAGCCGCTTCACGAACCAGCGGCCCAGCTCGCCCAGGGTCAGGCCGTGGCGCATCGGCAGCGGACCGGCGCCGACAAAGCTCTCCCAGCCGGCGCGCAGCGCGAGCCCCTCGATGGGCCGGCCCACCGGGTTCGGCCGGTCGAGCACCCAGACCGACTTGCCGGTATGTGCTGCGGCTTCGAGCACGTAGCGCAGCGTGGTGATGAAGGTATAGATGCGACAGCCGAGATCCTGCAGGTCCACCAGCATGACGTCGAAGGTGTCGAGCATCGCCGCGGTAGGCCGGCGTACCTCGCCATACAGGCTGAACACCGGGATGCGGTGCACCGGGTCGGTGAAATCCGCCGACTCCACCATGTTGTCCTGCTTTTCGCCGCGCAGGCCGTGTTGCGGGCCGAAGGCGCTGGTCACGCGCAGGCGGCGTACCGCCATCAGCGCATCGAGCGAGTGGCGCAGGTCTGCGGTGACCGATGCCGGATGCGCCAGCACACCGATGCGCCGCCCCGCCAGGTCGCGGCGCAGCGCGGGTTCAGCGAGTAACCGGTCGATACCGAATTTCATGTCGTTCCAGCCTCCGGCCCGGGCGTGTCACTCGCGAGCACCAGCACGAAACCGTCGGGGTGATGGAAATCGGGCTTGCCCTGCGGATGACGCAGCGCCCAGTAACTGAGGTTGCCCGAGCCATCCTCGATGACCGCGGCGAGCGCGATGCGAAGCGCCGGGGCCGCTGCTGCACCGGGCAGGCGGTCAATGGCGAGTGCCGCGTCGAGTTCCAGTGACTGACCGCTGCGCCGCCAGCGCATCTCGGGCACGACCGGGCACTCCAGCGTGGTCATGCCGGCGCGATAGGCGCTGAAGCGGTAGGCAGCCCACTCGCCCGAAGGCGCGAAATTCAGCTCGTAATAGCCGGCGTTCGGCTCTGCCGCCACGAACGCCTCGAAGCAGGTGTGGCGCCAGAGTCCATCGGCGCGCGCTTCGGCCGCGGCAGCGGGTACGCGAAGTCGGTCGAGGTCTGCCTGCAGGCGCCAGCGGAATCGCAGCGCACCGCCATCGCGGCGCATACCAGCCTCGATCCGGCTCACCGGCCCGGCCGGTGTCGTTGGGTGTGCCGCCAGCAGCATGGCGGCAGTGTAGGCCAGCGCGTCGCACCGCGCACCGGTGCTGCCGCTGTGCAACTTCAGCTGGGAGGTCCCTTGACTTGCGTCGCGACGAAGCCCTTCAGCTGGCTCATGCGCTCCACCCAGGCGGCCACACTCGGGCAGGCCGAGTAGTCGAGCTGCCGGCCGAGCTTGGTCATCAGGTAGGGCGCCAGCGCGAAATCGGCGACCGTGAGACTGCCGAGGATATATTCTTTGCCCTTCAACTGCCGCTCGAGAATCTGCAGCAGCGGAGTCACCGTGCTGAGATCCTTCTCCTCGGCCGTCTTCATCGCGCCCATCGCCGGCATCAGGTGGCAGCTCTGCCAGTGCAGCCAGCGGTCCACGTCAGCGCGGCCGCGCGGGTCGGTGGGGAGGGTATTCGTCTGCGGGAACTTCGTGGCGAGGTAGGTGAGAATCGCATTCGACTCCCATAGCTTGAAGTCCCCGTCCACCAGCGCGGGCACCTTGCCCATCGGGTTGATCGCCAGATAGGCGGCGCTTTTCTGCTCCTGGTCCTTGAAGCTGACGTGGTGCACTTCGACGTCGAGATCGAAGTGCCGGACGAAGGCTTCGACCTTGCGGTTGTTGGGGGTGACGGTGAAGGTGTACAGGCGCATGGGGCCTCCGGGACGGGCTGCATTATCACTCGTGTTGGAGAGCAATTATTGCGGCATCCTGTGGCCGGTACCACTGCCCGTTGACGCGGGCGTCGCGCGGGCGCCACTATCTCCGGTCGATGCGCGCGGCTGCGAAGCAGATGGTCTACAATTCCACCGCTTTTCAGGTCCTTGGATGCCGCGTGCGAAAATGTACGGTTCCTCGATAGAGTCTGGGTCGTCACGCCATCCAGTGGCACCAGGCGGCACGGGCCAGGTCACAGCGGTCCTCGCGGCGCCGGCCGGTGACAGCGTATCCATCCTCGATTACTGGCGGGTCCTGCAGCGATTCCGCTGGCTGATTCTCGGCATTGCGGCCGCGACGATTGCGCTCGCGGTGGTAGCGGGTTTGCTGATCAGGCCCGTTTATCGCGCCCAGGTCGTATTCATGCCCATCGAGGAAGATGAGACGTCGACGCCGCTCGCCTCGCTGGCGAGCCAGCTCGGCAGCTTCGCCACGGTTGCAGGCCTGACAGTGACGGGCGGCAGTGACAAGGACCGGGCGCTGGCCATTCTCAAATCGCGGGCATTTACCGAGGCATTCATCCGAGACCGGAACCTCATGCCCGTGCTGTTTGCCGAGGACTGGGATGCCGACGCCGGTGGGTGGGTGCAGTCGAGGTTTGCCTTTCTCGGCTTCGGCGATGCCCCGACCGAGTGGGATGCGGTCGAGCTGTTCGACGACGAGGTGCGCAGCGTCGCCGAGGATCCGGTGACCGGCGCTATCACCATGACGATCGAGTGGACCGACCGGCAGGTTGCCGCGGACTGGGCCAACGATCTGCTCACCAGGGTCAACCGGCACCTGCGCGATGTCGCGATAGACGATGCGCGCAAGAGCCTTGATTACCTGTACCGCGAAGCGGCAAAGACCGATGTCATACCGCTGCAGCAGGCGATCTACAGCCTGGTGCAGGCGAAAGTGAACGCGATCATGCTGGCTAATGTCAGCGAGGAATATATCTTCAAGGTCATCGACCCGGCAGTTGCCCCGGATGAGGACCAGTACGTGTGGCCGAACTGGGCGTTGCTGATTCTCGGCAGCATGGTCCTTGGGTCGATGATTGGGGTTAGCGTCGCGTTTTTCCTGAATCTCCGGCGGAGCAGCCCGTGAGCTTGCGCCGTGCGGTGAGCTAGCTGCGCGCGAGCTGCGGCGCGTTCGACGGACGTCGCATGAGCCTTCGGCGCAACATGGCGGCATCCATTGCCGCGGTCGCACTGACCTCCGTCACCGGACTGGTTTGCCTCGGCCTGCTGGCCCGGCAGTTAGGGCCAGCGGATTTCGGTCGCGTGTCGCTGATTCTTCTGGTATTCAATTTCTTCATTTTTTTCGATGGTGCCCGCGCCGTCGTGGTCAAGCTGTGGCATCGGCACCCGGGCGAACGCCCCGGTCTGCTCGGCACGGCGTTGTTGAGTGCGGCCACCGTCGGCGTCATTGCGGCCGCCGTTTGCATGGCCGCCGCGGACTTGGTGTTCGCTGAATTCAGCCTGGCCACCACCGTGGTGCTCGGGCTGGCCGCCGGCCTGCATTACCCCGGTGCGGTGTTCTGGGGTGTGCTCGACGCCCAGGAGCGTGTGGGGTTGACGGCGCTGGTGCGTGCCGGGCTGCAGGCCGCCGTGTACCTCGCGTTCGTCGCGCTGGCGCTGGCAGCGCAACCCATGGTCGTTTATGCGACCGCGCTTGTGGTCATGAATCTGCTGCAGCTCGCCATCTTCGCTACGCTGGTTCTGGCGTCCGGGGCGCGCCCGGCGAGGCCAGGTGTAGCCGTGCTACGCGAGTTCGTCGACGGCGGGTTGCGCATGTTCGCTTTCAACTCGTTCTCAGCCATCTTCACCGCATGGGATCGGCTGGTAGTGGCGCGGCTGATGCCGGTGGCGGTCCTTGGCGTGTACTCGTTGCAGGTCGAACTGGGGGTGCGCGGCCGCGTGCTGGTAAATGGCTTTGGCCGCGTGCTGTATCCCCGATTGTGCCGGGAACTGGTCGCTGCGCCGGAACAGGTCGTCTTCGCGCGCTACGCGGCCATGTTCAAGGCCGGTCTTGCCGCGCTTTTTGTCGTCTGCCTTGCCATCAGCACATGGTCTGTGCCACTGCTCGAGCTGTATGCTGGCGCGGAGTACGCCAGTTATCCGTTCGTGCTGCAGGTCGTTATGGGAATGCTGCCGCTCAACGCTCTCGGAATCGTTGCCATGGTCGCGCAGCGCGCCGTCCTGGATTTCTCCACGCAGCCGAAGGCCTACGGGTTTGCCGTGGTGCTTGGCGTGCTGACGGTGGTTCCGCTGGTTAGCATCTGGGGCATGGCAGGCGCACTGGTGGTCTATTGTCTGATGCGTTCAGGCGACATGCTGGTCGCGGGGGCGCTCGGCCGCCGCCTCATACGCTCGCGCACCACCTGGGCCTGGATCGGACTGGCTGGCTTGCTTTATGCCGCCTGCTGGACGCTGCAGGTCTCCGGCGCGGCCGGCTGGTCGTGGGCGGTGGCTGTCGCCGCCTTGGCTGCACTGTTTCAGGTGGGCAGGGCCCCCACTGCGTTCGCGGCAGCTCGGTCGCATGGCGGAGACCAGCGATGATATCTGGCGATGCAGGCCTGGCTGCAGATGCCGTTCGCCCCAACTTCCTAGGCATAGGCCCCGGTAAGGCCGGCACCACTTGGCTTTATCAGGTGCTTAAGGAGCACCCGGAGGTGGGTCTGGCGGCGGCGAAGGAGACCTTGTATTTCACCAGCGAATATCACCGCGGAATCGAGTGGTACCTGCGGTTGTTCCGCGGTTGCCGTGGGCGGCTTGCCGTCGGTGAAGTGTCTAACGTCTATATCTTCGATGCGGCCGCCGCTGACCGCATTCGCGCCTTCAACCCGGCCATGCGGCTGATTTCCTGTCTG
Source organism: uncultured Chromatiaceae bacterium (assembly GCA_964403135.1). Taxonomy (GTDB): domain Bacteria; phylum Pseudomonadota; class Gammaproteobacteria; order Steroidobacterales; genus QUBU01. Next base: position 10,849 of record CAYOFE010000042.1, read on the forward strand.
CGAGATCCCGTCGACCGCGCGTTCTCGCATTACCTGTTCCTGGCTCGTAACGGCCAGGTCGACGGCACGTTTGAAGAAGTAATCGCCAGTTCGCCCGACCTGCTGGAACGCGGTGAGTATTTCCGCTTGCTGCAGCCGTGGCTTCGTAGCTTTGCGCCGGAGCAGATCCTGCTGCTGGTCTTTGACGACCTGCGGGATCGGCCCGAGGAAGTCACCCGACGATTGTTTGAGTTTATCGACGTGGACCCAGGCTTCCAGCCGCCCTCTATCCGGCAGCGGGCACTGGCAGCGAGCGCGCCGAGAAATCGCACCGTGGCGCGACTGGTCAAGGTGGGGGCACTTGCGGTGCGCCGCCTCGGGCGTCCCGAATGGGTGCAGCTCGTGAAGCAGTCCGGACTGGCGCGCCTGCTGTACCGGCCACTTGGTCGTGAGGAGTACCCGCGTCTCGCGCCTGCGACCCGGTTGCAGCTTCAGGACCGGTTCCGCGGCGACGTGCGCCAGTTGTCGGCGCTGGTAGGGCGCGATCTGGAGTCGCTGTGGTTCGACCGTCGGGATACTGCCGGCGGGCGGCAACGATTGCCTCGCGTTGCTGTGCCATGAGCGCACCGGCCCTGCTTATCGTGGCGATGCTGTTTTCTACCGCGACGCAGATGCGCGCTGGCGAAATACCCGTCGGGCCTGGCGAAATCTTCCTTGCGGCGTGGATCGGCTACGCTGGCCTTCGCCCGTTGGTGGAGCGGCGCTGGGGCGGACAGGCGCCGCAATTCCGCCCACTGTTCCTGTTCTGGGGTGCTGCTGGCCTGCTGCTGCTTGCCGGGACAGCCTCAGGCTGGCGTAGCGGCCTGCTCAGCTACGACAAGGCGCTGCATGATGCTGCCGCGTACGTTCTGATCAGTGTCTTCAGCCTGATACTCGCGAAACAGGGCCAGCTCGCCAACCCGCAGCACCTGTCCCGGCAGGTCGTGTCGGCCATGGCACTTTGCGGCTTGGTGCTGCTCGGGCTGGCGGCCCTCGCGCCTCGCATCGGGTCGGTGATCTTCTGGTATGGAGATCGTTTTTCGGGCTGGTCGGAAAATCCGAACCAGTTCGCTCAGATCATGATTCCCGTGCCTTTTCTCGCCGCGTTTACAGCCGCGCGGAGCCCTTCCGCGACCGACCGGCTGTACTTCTACGTAGTGTTTGCCGTGACGGTCGTCGTCGGGCTGTTGGTCCGGAGCGACGCCTTGCTGGTGGCCTGGCTGGTGGCGCTCGCGGTGTCGGTATTCTTGCTGGTGCGCAATGCCATGGCTGCGCCGCGTGCATCACCGGCCTCCGCCATGTTCGTTCGCGTCACGGTCCCGGTCGCCATGGTGCTCCTGGCGGGAGTCGCGTTCATGCTCGGTTTTGAGCAGCTCCGCAGTGCGGTGATGGGCGTGGTCACCGAGGGTGGACAGGGCGCCATACGGTTGATTCTCTGGTTCAACGGAATTCGTGCGTTACTGGCATCGCCGGTGGTTGGGCTCGGCCCCGGTGCGCATTCCGGGCTGCTCGGTCCTTTCGAGGACAAGGAAGCGCATAACTCCATGATTGACTGGGCGACGAGCACCGGGCTGATCGGGCTGCTCGCGCTCGCCATTCTGGCGTGGGCGCTGTTCCGCCCGGTGTGGCGGAGCCGCTCTGCAGCGCTGGTGGGTAGCTTCACGGCGCTGTTAGTATTTGCGCAGATTCACTTCGCGCTGCGCCAGCCGCTGTTCTGGTTCTGGATGATCCTGATCGCGGGCCTCGGGCATGGCCTGGTCGCCCGCCAGGAGCGTGGCACCTCTGCTGCGACCGCCGTTATGTCGCGGCAGGCCGCTGGCGCCACCTGAGACGGCTTAATCATGTGCGGTCTTGCCGGATTCGCCGGGTCGCTGCCGGCGCCACCTGCGGACGTGCCGGCGATCCTCGCCGCGATGGGAACAGAACTGGCGCACCGTGGACCCGACGACAGCGGCATCTATTTTGATGCCAGCGAGTCAGTCGGGTTTGTGCACCGGCGCCTATCGATCATTGACCTGACGCCAGCGGGCCATCAGCCGATGGCATCGCACTGCGGGCGCTGGGTCATCGTTTACAACGGTGAGGTCTACAACTTCGGCGAAATCCGCGCTGAGCTCGAACCGGCCGGGGTGACCTTTTCCGGCAATTCCGACACGGAAGTGATGCTGGCAGCCATCGGCCGCTGGGGCCTGGAGGCTGCGCTCGGGCGCTTCGCAGGAATGTTTGCCTTTGCCCTGTGGGATCGGCAGCGGCGCGAACTCACATTGGTGCGCGACAGGCTGGGTGTGAAGCCGCTTTACTACCAGATTCGCAACGGTACCTGCCTGTTCGCTTCAGAGCTCAAGGCATTCCGTGGCGTGCCCGCGTGGAGCGCGGCCGTGAGCCCCGCGAGCCTTGCGGGTTTTCTGGACCGGGGCTATGTCGCAGGGACGGCCAGTATCTACGAAGACGTGCACCGGCTTGCTCCAGGCACGCGTGTCACCATTCGTTGCGCGAGCGGGCGGGCCGAGCCACAGGCGCCGGTGACCTGGTGGTCTCTGCGGGAAGTAATCGCGAGACGGCCGCAAACCAGCCGCATGGATCCCGAAGAGGCACTGGCCGGCTTTGCCACGCGGCTCGAGGACGCCGTGCGGCTTCGCATGATCGCTGACGTGCCGCTCGGCGCGTTCCTGTCGGGCGGCATCGACTCGACGGCCGTGGTGGCAGTCATGCAGTCACTTTCCAGCCAGCCGGTGCGCACCTTCACGATCGGCTTCGTTGACGCAGACCATGACGAGGCGCAGTGGGCGCTCGCCATTGCACGGCACCTCGGGACCGCGCACACCGGGCATTACCTCTCGGAAATCGACCTGCTGGATATCGTGCCGCGACTGCCCGCCATTTTCGACGAGCCTTTTGCCGACGAGTCGCAGATGCCGACCCTGCTGCTGTCGCGGCTGACGCGGCAGCACGTGACGGTGGCTCTCTCTGGCGATGGCGGCGACGAAATGCTGGGTGGCTATGTGCGTCACCAGCAGGCGCCGTTACTCGACAGGTTGCAACGCCGCTGGCCGCTGCCGATTCGTCATGGCCTTGCCGGCGCGCTCCAGTGCCTGTCTGTGGAGTCATGGGACCGCTGGTACAGGCGTCTCAGTGGCGCGCTGCCCGACCGGTGGCGCGTTTCGCTTGCGGGCCAGAAGTTGCACAAGCTTTCCCGGGTGCTCGACGCTCGCGACCTGCCCGGCCTGTACACGCTCAGTCTGGCACGCTGGAGCGGCTTGCCGCCGGTGGGTCGATCGCAGCTTCCCCCCGCGGCAATTTCCGACCGCGCATACCCACTGGAGCTGACGCCCGCGGAAGCTTTCATGTACATGGACGCCGTCGGATATCTGCCGGACGATGTGCTGACCAAAGTAGATCGCTGTACCATGGCTGTCAGTCTAGAGGGTCGCGCACCGTTGCTCGATCACCGGCTCCACGAATTTGCGTGGAGCCTGCCGCGCGACCTGAAGACTTCCTCCGGCAAGGGCAAGATCCTGTTACGCCGGTTCTTGGCAACCCGCGTTCCACCGCACCTGTGGGAGCGCCCCAAGATGGGCTTTACTCCGCCGATCGGCCAATGGCTTCGCAGCAGCCTGCGCGACTGGGCCGACGAACTGCTTGCCCCAGCGGCGCTGGCGCGCGACGGTTTGCTGGATCCCGCACCGATTACGAGCCTCTGGCAGCAGCACCGGTCGGGTGCGGCCGACGGCAGCCGCCCGCTATGGCCGGTACTGATGTTCCAGGCCTGGCTCGCCGAGAACCGGCGCACGATCACGGGGCTGTAAGGGTCGTGCTGCCCACTGCACTCGTAATCGGCGTCCAGAAGGGAGGCACGACGTGGGTATACGAATACCTGCGTCGCCGCGGTGACGTTGTCCTGCCGCGCGGAGTCAAGGAGACGTTTTTCTTCGACCGCAGCCACGACCGGGGGCTCTCCTGGTACGAGCGGCATTTCCCGGATGCAGGCCGCGCATGCGTGGAAGTTGCGCCGACCTATATCAACTGCGACGAGGCGCCCGCGCGTGTGCTGGCGGCGCTAGGCGCCGTGCCGGTGCTGGCCGTGCTCAGACACCCGGCTGAGCGCACGTTTTCGCTTTATCTGCACATGCGCCGCTACGGGATGACACGGCTCGCGTTTCGCGAGGCTGTGGCGGAAATTCCGCAACTGCTGGCGAGCGCACAGTATTTCGAACGTCTGCAGCCATGGCGCGATGCGTTTGGAGATTCGCGCGTGAAGATCGCGCTTTTCGATGACCTGCGCGTCGACCCAGCCGCATTCAGCCTGGCGTGCAGCAGCGCGCTCGGCCTGCCGCCCCGCGATGTGCCGGTCAGTCTGCCGAATGCGATGAACGTCGCGGCCTTGCCACACAGCCCGATGGCTGCGGCCATCGGGCAGCGGATCGCGGACGGCTTTCGCGCCGCTGGGCTGTACCCTGTGGTGAACTTCGCAAAAGAATTGGGTCTGAAAAGATTACTGTTCAGCGGTGGCGGTCCGGTACCCAGGCTGGCCGCGGAGGATCGGGCCTGGTTGTGCGAGCACTTCCGGCCGGACGTCGAACGGCTCGAAGTGCTGCTCGGTCGGTCGCTGGCGGCGTGGAAGGCATAAAACACCCCGGAGGTCGCATGGGTGCGAGATGCCTTGCGTTGCTGGTTTTCGCGGTTGGCCCGGCGGCTTCATGTACAGGCAGCGCCTTCGAGGTCTTCGACGGAACACGTCTCGCGTTTCCCGAGGAGTTCCGACAGCTGGGCATGAAACCCATGTGCATCGTCTATCCGGGCGAGTTGTGGGGCGATGTATCGCTGTCGAAGCGCCTCCTGCCGCCGGAGAACAAGATCCGGGCGGCGGCACGCCGGACTCGCGACTGCAGCCACGCCGTGGTGGACATCGAGACCTGGCAGCCGCGCCTGGGCAAAGGACCGATGATCCAGGCGCTGAATGCGCAGTACCGCGACAACTATGTGCGGTTCACGCAGATCTGGAAGGCCGAGAATCCGCGGACGCGTCTGGGCTACTTCAACATCCCGCGGGCGGTGGACAACTACCCGGCGATCGTCGAGGACCCGCGCCGCGAAGGTGAGTACCGCGAGGTGCAAGGCGAACTGTTACGGGCCCTCAAGGGCCGCGTGGATTTCGCGGTCACCAGCGCGTACTGGAAGCGAGGCAGCCAGAAAGACAATGCCCACTGGTGGGGCATGGCGCACGCGTTGGCCGAGGAGGTCTGGGGAGCGAATACGCCACATTACTACTTCGCCTGGTGGCGCGGCGTGGGACCGGACTACAAGAGTGACCAGCGCGGCAGCAATGCATGGCTGGACATCTCGACCTGGAAATTCGTCATGGACTGGGTCATGGCGAACGCCGACGGAGTGATCCTCTGGTCGCAACTCGGGGAAGAAACCCTTGACCCGGTGCCGCAAGGCCTGATCGTCGGCAAGCCGCCCTATCAGAACTGGTCCACGGGCCGCATGCTCAAAGAGCAGGTGGCCAGCAATTACACACTGGACGTTGCCGAAGCGATGTGGATCATCGACCTGCGTAACCGGCTGCTAAAACTCTCTGGAGCCGCAAGTGGCGGCACGCCGCGACCCTGACCCATCCAACCTCCCGGCCGGGCTCCGTCAGGCCATCCTGATCTCCAGAGGATTGCGGATCGAGGCCTGCAGAGACATCGGCAGCGGCAGCATCAACCGCTGCTATCGGGCTGACGCCGCCGATGGGCGTCAGTTCTTTCTGAAAGTGAACGATGCCCATGGCGTGCCGATGTTCGCCGCCGAGGCCGAAGGCCTGCGCGAACTGCAGGCTGCCGGCGCTGTGCGCGTACCCGAGCCGCTGGCACATGGCGTTGCCGGCGAGTCGGCATGGCTGCTGCTCGAGCATCTCGAGCTGCGCCCGGGCAGCGCCGCGGCGGCTGCCGCGCTCGGCTCGGCGCTTGCCCGCCAGCACCGCCACACGGCCGAGCAGTTTGGCTGGCACCGCGACAACACCATCGGCAGCACGCCGCAGCCGAACGGCTGGATGGCCGACTGGATCGGGTTCTGGCGGGAGCGCCGGCTTGCGTTCCAGGTGCGACTGGCGCTGGAGAACGGTTATGGCGCTGCGCTCGGCGATCGCGGCGAGCAGCTGAGCGAAATTCTGCCGGCATTCTTCGCCGGCTACGGCCCCGCGCCATCGCTCCTGCACGGCGATCTGTGGGGCGGCAACTGGGCGATGACACCCGATGAGCAGCCCGTAATCTTCGACCCGGCCGTCTATTACGGCGACCGCGAGGCCGACATCGCCATGACCGAGCTGTTCGGCGGATTTCCGCGCGAGTTCTACTCCGCCTACGAGCGCGCCTGGCCTCTGGATCCTGGGTATCGGCGCCGGCGGGACATTTACAATCTCTATCACGTCCTCAATCATCTGAACCTGTTCGGCGGCGCCTATCTGCACCAGGCCGTGGGCCTGATGGATCGGCTGCTCGGCGAATTGCAGGAAGACTAGGGAAGAAACCAGGTCGCGGTGCAGCTCCTCAAGCCGGCTTGCCGAGGCCGCTAAGCTGGCGAGGGCTGCCCCCGAAGGGGCGGCGAATGGACGCCGTCCCGCGCCAGGACCGTGGGAGCGACGCAAGTCGCGACTGGCGTCGCTCCCACAGACAGGCCGGCGGGGCAAACGGCGACCTGGTTTTTTTCCTGGCGCGTCGTGGGTTCATACCGCACCAGGTAGTCGTCGTCATGAGCGAAAAAAGTCTCGAATCCATCCTCCACGAGCAGCGCGTGTTCCCGCCGCCGCCGGAATTCACCACGCGCGCGCGCATCAAGCCGGCCGACTACGAGCGGCTGGTCGCGGAGGCCGAGCGGGACAACGCCGGCTACTGGGCGCGGCTGGCGCGTGAGGCGCTCACCTGGCACAAGCCTTTCACACGCGTGCTCGACGACTCGAGGGCGCCGAATTACCGCTGGTTCACCGACGGCGAGCTGAACGCCTCGTTCAACTGCCTCGACGTGCACCTGAAACAGCGCGGCGAAAAGACCGCGATCCTCTTCGAATCGGAGCCGGGCGAGACGCGCAGCCTCACCTACCGTCAATTGACGGCTGAAGTCTGCCGGCTCGCCAACGCGCTCAAGGCGCAGGGAATCCGCGCCGGCGACCGCGTGGTTATCTACCTGCCGATGGTGCCGGAGGCGGTGGTGGCGATGCAGGCCTGCGCGCGCATCGGCGCGGTGCACTCCGTGGTGTTCGGCGGCTTCTCGGCTAAGTCGCTCAGGGACCGCATCGAGGACGCCGGCGCGCGCATCGTGATCACCGCCGATGGCGGGCGGCGCGCCGGCAAGCTCGTCGAGCTGAAGGCCGCCACCGACGAGGCGCTCGCGGAGGGCTGTCGCACCATCGAGAAAGTGATCGTGTTTCGCCACGCCGGTAATGACGTCGGCATGAAAGCCGGGCGCGACCTGTGGTGGCAGGACGTGACCGCGGACCAGCCCGACACCTGCCCGCCCGTGTTCGTCAACGCCGAGCACCCGCTGTACCTGCTCTACACCTCGGGCTCGACCGGCAAGCCCAAGGGCATTCAACATTCGACTGGCGGCTATCTGCTGAATGCCAAGCTCACCAACCAGTGGATCTTCGATCTGCGCGATGACGATATCTTCTGGTGTACGGCCGACGTCGGCTGGGTTACAGGGCACACCTACGTCGCCTACGGGCCGCTCGCCTGCGGCGCCACCATCGTCATGTACGAGGGCGCGCCGGTCTATCCGCACCCGGGGCGGTTCTGGGAGATCTGCCAGCGCCACGGCGTGACGGTGTTCTACACCGCACCCACCGCGATCCGCGCGCTGATGAAATTCGGCGAGGAGATTCCGGCGAAATACGCCCTGTCGAGGCTGCGGCTGATCGGCACCGTCGGCGAGCCGATCAACCCCGAGGCCTGGATCTGGTATCACCAGAACATCGGCCAGACCCGCTGCCCGATCGTGGACACCTGGTGGCAGACCGAAACCGGCGCCACGCTCATCAGCCCGCTGCCCGGCGTGACGCCGACCAAGCCGGGCTCGTGCACGCGGCCGTTTCCGGGCATCGACGCGGCCATCGTCGACGAGGACGGCAACGAGGTGACCGATCCCGACCACGGCGGGTATCTCGTCATCCGCAAGCCATGGCCCTCGATGCTGCGCACCATCTGGGGGGACAACGAGCGTTACCTCCAAACCTACTGGGCCAAGTTCAACAATCGCTACTACGTCGCGGGCGACACCGCGCACCGCGACAAGGACGGCTACTTCTGGGTGATGGGCCGCGCCGACGACGTGCTCAAGGTGTCGGGTCACCGGCTCGGCACCATGGAAGTGGAGTCGGCCTTCGTGGCACATCCGCGGGTGGCCGAGGCTGCGGTGGTCGGCCGCCCGCACGACATCAAGGGCGAGGCGATCTTCGCCTACGTGGTACTGAAGGGACAGCGGCCCACCGGCACGGAGGCAGACCAGCTCGCCGCGGAACTCCGTGAGTGGGTCGGCAAGGAACTTGGTGCCATCGCGAAACCGGATGACATCCGTTTCGCCGACAACCTGCCGAAGACCCGCTCCGGGAAAATCATGCGCCGGCTGCTGCGCGCCGTCGCCCGCGGCGAGGACATCACGCAGGACGTCTCGACGCTGGAGAACCCGGCGATTCTTGAGCAGTTGCGGGGGAGGGCTTAGCCCGGATTTCTCACAACGTCGGCGCAGAAGCCGCAGGCGGGGAGATTTTTCGGTCGCTTACTGGGTAGCCGTGCGGTTGGTGTCGACCCAGCTCTGGCAGATAGTTACGAGGCGCAGCACGCCCTGCCACGCGCAGTGGCTCAGTGGCCAGGTCTCGGCTGGGTACTCGGGCTCGTGGGGTGCGGGTTATCGCGCCGCCGCGCTCAAGTGGTGAAAGGCGGCGTAATACTCCGCCTGATGCGGGCAGGCGGGACTCATCGCCAGCTTCACCCGGCGGACACGGACGGTGACGATGGCGCCGATTTTGAGCAGCTGCAGCCGGATGGTACAGGCACAGGCGCGTCCCTGGAGGGTGCCGGCCAGACCGATGCGCCGCAGGGTGTGCATCAGCACGTAAGCGGCTGAGGAGAGCCACAGCCGCAGCTGGTTGGCGCGCAAGGCGGCGGTGGAGAGCCGCTCGGCGAACAGATCGAGCTGTGCCTCCTTGATGCGGTTTTCGCGCTCCCTGCGCGCGGGTTGCTGCCGATGCCAGGCGAGCTGCCGCGCCTCGCGCAGCGCCCGGGTTACCGCCCGCTGCAGCCGTTGGTTACGGATCAGCCCGAACACGTAATCCACGCCGTTGCCCTCACACCAGCCCATCAGCGCTTCCTGGCAGAAACCCGAATCAGCCCGCAGGATAATCGGCACCTTCGGCCAGCGCAGGCGGAGTTGCCCCACGATGCGTGCCAGCTCCTGCTGCCCACCGGCCGCCGCATCAGGGTTGGCTCGGCGCAGCCGCGCGAGCCGCAGGTGCTCGCCGCGCAAGATGTACAGCGGCAGGCAGCAGTAGCCGTCGTAGTAGCCGTGGAAGAAACCCCCCTCCGGCTGCCCGTGCAGCGGATCGTTCGAGACATCCACATCGAGCGCGTTCCCGGCAGGTGGCTCCGGGTGGGCTTCCACTAAACAGCTCGATCCACAGCGCATCGATCGCCGCCGCGTCGGGGCGGATGCGGT
>CAYOFE010000043.1:0-20495 GCA_964403135.1 uncultured Chromatiaceae bacterium
CCTTGTCAACCGGGTGCAGGCGGCGGCCGGGTCCGCGGATTTCATTCTCATTAACCCCGGCGCTTTCACCCATACCAGTGTGGCGCTGCGCGATGCGCTGCTGGCGGTGGGCATCCCGTTCATCGAGGTCCACATCAGCAACGTGCATGCGCGCGAGGAATTCCGCCAGCGCTCGTACTTCTCCGACATCGCCGCCGGCACCATCTGCGGCCTGGGTCCCTTCGGCTACGAACTCGCGGTGCGGGCAGCCGACGAGCGTCTGCGGCAACAGAGCAAGTGACGGCCGGGGGAATCGAACATGGACATACGCAAGGTCAAGAAACTGATCGAGCTGCTGGAAGAATCCGGCATAGCCGAGATCGAGATCACCGAGGGCGAGGAATCGGTGCGGATCAGCCGCAATCCAAAGGGTGGCGTCGTGCAATATGCCATGGCTCCACCGCCGCCCATGGCAGCGGGACCCGCCGCCGCGCCGGCCGCTGGCACGGCAGCGCGACCATCGGCCGAAGCCGCGGCAGCCGAGGAGGAAATCCCGGGCCATAAGGTCGTCTCGCCGATGGTCGGTACGTATTACGAGTCACCCGCTCCGGGCGCAGACCCCTTCGTCAAGGTCGGCTCCGAGGTCAAGCCGGGTGACACGCTGTGCATCATCGAGGCGATGAAGATGATGAACCAGATCGAGGCCGACAAAGCGGGGCGGATCGCCGCCATCAAGGTCTCGAACGGCGAGCCGGTCGAATACGGCCAGGTCCTGTTCGTCATCCAGTAACGCCCCAACCATGCTCGAAAAAGTGGTGATCGCAAACCGCGGCGAAGTGGCGCTGCGCATCCAGCGTGCCTGCCGCGAGCTCGGCATCAAGACCGTCGCCGTGCATTCCACCGCCGATGCCACACTGAAGCACGTGCTGCTCGCCGACGAGACCGTGTGCATCGGCCCGCCCCCCGCCGCGGCCAGCTACCTGAATATGCCCGCAATCATCAGTGCGGCCGAGGTTACCGACGCGGAAGCCATTCATCCCGGCTTTGGCTTCCTGTCGGAGAACGCCGACTTTGCCGAGCGCGTGGAACAGAGCGGCTTCGTTTTCATCGGACCGCCGCCGGACGTGATCCGGCTGATGGGCGACAAGATTTCCGCCAAGGAATCGATGCGCAAGGCGGGCGTTCCCACGGTGCCGGGCTCGGTCGGCCCGGTAGGCGACGACATGGACGAGGCTTTCCGGCTGGCCCGCGACATCGGCTATCCGGTGATCATCAAGGCCTCGGCAGGCGGTGGCGGCCGGGGCATGCGCGTGGTGCACACCGATGCCTCACTCGCCAACGCGATTACCGTCACCCGGGCCGAGGCGCGCGCCGCCTTCGGTAACGACACGGTTTACATGGAAAAATTCCTCGGCCGCCCGCGGCACATCGAGTTCCAGGTGCTGGCCGACGGCAAGGGCAGCGCCGTGTATCTGTTCGAGCGCGACTGCTCGATGCAGCGCCGGCACCAGAAAGTCATCGAGGAGGCCCCCGCCCCGGGCATCACGGCGGAGCAGCGCCGCGCCATAGGCGAGCGCTGCGTGCACGCCTGCCTCGATATCGGCTACCGCAGCGCGGGCACCTTCGAGTTTCTCTACCAGGACGGGCAGTTCTATTTCATCGAGATGAACACCCGGCTGCAGGTCGAGCACCCGGTCACGGAACTGATCACCGGTGTGGACATCGTGCGAGAGCAGCTGCAGATCGCCGCCGGCGAGAAGCTGAGCGTCCGCCAGGAGGACCTCGAGATCCGCGGCCATGCCATCGAATGCCGTATCAATGCCGAGGATCCGAAAACCTTCATGCCATCGCCCGGGCGCGTCGATCTGTGGCACCCCCCCGGCGGGCCGGGAATTCGCGTCGACAGCCACTTGTACAGCGGCTACGCCGTGCCGCCGTTCTATGACTCGATGATCGCCAAGATCATCGCCCATGCCGACTCGCGGGAGCGCGCCATTGCGCGCATGTACGTGGCACTGACGGAAATGGTCATAGACGGCATCAAGACCAATATCCCGCTGCACCTGGAACTCATGCAGCACTCGGCCTTCAAGGCCGGCGGCACCGATATCCACTACCTGGAGAAGCGCCTCGGGCTCTGATGCCGTGTGGTTGCAGGTTGCGTTCGAGGTGGCGGCGACCGACGCCGATGCGGCCGAGCAGGCCCTGCTCGAGCTGGGCGCGCTGGCCGTGACCTTCAGCGACCCTGGCAATGCACCGATCCTGGAACCGGCTCCTGGCACAGCCCCCCTGTGGCCAAACCTGCTGGTGGACGCCCTGCTACCCGCCGACACCGCGCCGAAAGTTGTCGAGCAGCGGCTCAACGCCACGTTTGGCCACCTGCCCGTCCTGAGATTTTCGCAGGTTGCCGATCGCAACTGGCTCGCCGAGTGGCGTGAGGCGCTGCGCCCGATTCACGCCGGCCGCCGGCTGTGGATCTGCCCGCCCGGCGTCGCCTGTCCCGAACCGGGCGCGGTGGTGGTGGAACTCGAACCCGGGCTGGCATTCGGCACCGGCACGCACCCGACCACGGCGATGTGCCTGGCGTGGCTTGCCGACCAGGAACTGGCCGGGCGCACGGTGCTCGACTGGGGCTGCGGCTCCGGCGTTCTGGCCGTTGCGGCGCTTGCCCTCGGCGCCGCCAGCGCCGTGGCGCTCGACATTGACCCGCAGGCCCTGCAGGCCGCCCGCGCCAATGCCAGGCGCAACGGCTGCGCAGCGCGGCTGCAGGTCCTCGATCCGGCCGCACTCGATGCGCAGGCACGGTTCGACATCGTCGTAGCAAACATTTTGGCAGACCGCCTGGTCAGCCTTGCGCCGCAACTGCAGCGCCATGGCAGCGCTGGCGCACGCGTGGCCATGAGCGGTATTCTCGCGCCGCAGGCCGACCCGGTACGCCGGGCCTGCGCGAACCGGATCGATCTTCACATCCACTGCGAGCGCGACGGCTGGGTGCTGCTTGCGGGGACTCCTGTACTGACCGGCACCTGACGTGTACACGCGCTGTTCCGAATGCGGCACCGTCTTCCGGCTGACGGCCACTGTTCTGCAGATGGCCGAAGGCGCCGTCTGCTGCGGCAACTGCGGTGCCACGTTTAATGCGCTCGGCGCGCTTTTCGATACGCCGCCGGGCACCCAGGCCGCCTCACCCGCGTTAGCGCCGGAACAGGTTGACGGGGAACAGGAGGACCGCACCGGCGAGACCCTCGAGTTCGACGTGCCGGAGCAGGAGTGGAACAGTTTTTTCACCGATACGCTGGTGGCGGTCTCGGACGAACGTGCGTTTCCGGCGCTGGGCGCTGACTTTGACGAGATTGCGCAGCCCGAGCCGGGTGAGCCCCCGGACGAGACGCTGGTCGAGCCGATCGAGATCGATGCGACCCCGGAGCCGGACACCCGTCGCGACGAAGTCGGCCCAGCCGACGCCGAATGGCCAGCCAATGCAATGCAAGAGAGCGTCGAGGGCCTCGTCGAGCCCGACAGCTCCTTCAGCACCGAGCCGCCGCTCCCCGAGCCTCCCGTCGAGGCCGAACAAGCGCCTGCGGAGGAAATTCTGCTCAGTACTACCGAACACCGGGCCGGTGCGGGCGCAGCGGCTGGCACAGCGAAACGTCCTGCCACCGTGCTCGACTGGGGCGTTCCCGATCAGCTTATGCAGGCACCGCGGGCGAAAACGCGCCGTATCGCCGGCTGGGCCTTCGGCAGCCTGATCGCTGCGCTGGCGCTCGCTGCGCAGCTCGTGCACTACAGCCGCGACGCGCTCGCCGCGGACATGCGCTTCGGCCGCGCGGTGCGCCTCGCCTACGCCCGGCTGAACATGCCGCTGTATCCGGCCTGGCCGCTCGATGCCTACGAGATCCGCGGCGCCGAAGCGATCGCCGGGCGCACGGCTGCCGGCACTCTCGACGTCGTGGCGCAGATCGCCGTCAAGGGCCGCCAGCCGGTCGGCCTGCCGATGGTGCGCCTGGTGCTGCGCGACCGCTGGTCGAACACCGTCGGCAGCCGTGTACTCAGCGCCACCGAATTCCTGCCGCAACCGCAGGACCCCTCGCGCACTTATCCACCGGGCGCTGTTATCCCGGTGTCGATCAGCATTGCCGACCCGGGCCCCGCGGCACAGGGTTATGAACTCGACGTGTGTCGCCCGGATCGGCGTCGCGGACTTCAGTGCCAATCGTCGGGCGATCCGTTTCGTCGCACGGACTGAGTCCAAGAACAAAAATCGTCGCTACGTTGACGGCTCATGGACTTGCGTGCGCCTCGCGAGTCTCACTCTGAGTTGGCTCACTTCCGACACTGGCGCGCGAAAATCTGCGTGCTATGATCTGCGCCCCCAGCGAGGGGCGCGCGCGTGGCAACAGCCACCGCGGCTGCGGGATCAAGAACAGTATTGAGTGCGGTGAGACCTGGCCGGCGACGGGTCTCGAGACAGCCTGCCGGAGCGGGCAGGCGCCGCTTTCGCGGAGAACGATAACAGTGGCAAATACCATGAAGAACGCGCAGAGCACCCGACGGATGCCTGCCCGGCCGAAAGAATCCCCGGTCCAGATCCGCAACAAACCGCTGCGCGACCTGACCAACGAAGCACTACGAAACTATTTCCGCGACCTGAACGGACACAAACCGGGCGACCTCTATCAGCTGGTGCTTGGCGAGGTCGAGCCGCCCCTTTTCGAGGTGGTGCTCGACTACACGCGTGGCAACCAGAGCCGCGCAGCCGATATCCTGGGCCTGAACCGGGCGACGCTGCGCAAGAAGCTGAAGCAGTACGAACTGCTCGGCTGATGCCCCTGGTCAGCGGCCCCGTGGCTGCGGCACTGCGCAATCAGCAGCCATGAGCCGGATCAACCGCGCACTGATCAGTGTTGCTGACAAGGCCGGTGTCACGGCGCTGGCACGGTCGTTGCAAGAACTCGGTATCCAGATCGTGTCCACCGGCGGCACGGCGGCAGCGCTGCGTGCCGCGGGCGTGCCAGTGACCGACGTGAGCGAAGTCACCGGCTTTCCCGAGATCATGGGCGGCCGGGTCAAAACCCTGCACCCGGTCATTCACGGCGGCCTGCTCGGCCGGCGCGACGTGGATGCCGGCGTGATGGCCCAGCACGGCATCGCGCCGATCGATCTCGTGGTGGTCAATCTGTATCCCTTCGAAGCGACGGTTGCGCGGCCGGGATGCACGCCTGCCGATGCCATCGAGAACATCGACATCGGCGGTCCGGCGATGATCCGTGCCTCCGCCAAGAACCACGCGTTCGTCGCGGTCGTCGTCGACCCGCAGGACTACGATGACATCGTCGCGGAACTGCGCGATAACGGTGCCGCGCTTGGCGAAGCGACACGCCGGCGCCTGGCGCACAAAGCGTTCGCTTACACCGCCACCTACGATGCCGCCATCTGGAATTACCTTCGCGCCAATGATGGAGAGACCGGCTGGCCGCTGCATTACCCGATAGGCCTTTCGCTGCACAGCGCTCTGCGTTACGGCGAGAACCCGCATCAACAGGCGGCGCTGTACCGGCTGCCGGGCCAGCATCCCGGGACGCTCATCGACGCGCGGCTGCATCAAGGCAAGGCCCTTTCTTATAACAACATTGCCGATGCGGATGCGGCGCTCGAGTGCGTGAAAGCCCTGCCCTCGCCTGCTTGCGTCATCGTCAAGCACGCCAACCCGTGCGGCGTGGGCATCGGCGCGAACCTGCGACAGGCCTATGAGAAGGCCTACGCCACCGATCCGGAGTCGGCCTTCGGCGGGGTGATCGCCTGCAGCGTGCCGGTCGATGGCGGGCTGGCGGCAACCATCATCGAGCGGCAGTTCCTCGAAGTCATCGTCGCGCCATCCTTCGAGGCGGATGCGCTGGCTGCGTTGGCCCGCAAGGCGAATATCCGCGTGCTGGCGACCGGGGCCCTGCCGGACGCCGCCCGGCCATCGCTGCGCCTGCAGCAGGTGGAGGGTGGCCTGCTGGTGCAGGACAAGGACGTGGCGATGGTTCAGGCCGGCGAGCTGCGCGTGGTCAGCAAGCGCCAGCCCACCGCGCAGGAACTGGACGATGCGCTGTTCGCATGGCGCGTGATCCGTTTCGTGAAATCCAACGCCATCATCTACTGCCGCGAGGGCGCAACGCTCGGCATCGGCGCCGGCCAGATGAGCCGGGTGATGAGTGCGCGGATCGCAGCCTGGAAGGCCGCAGAGGCCAGGCTCGATATCCGCGGCGCGGCGATGGCCTCGGATGCCTTTTTCCCGTTCCGCGACGGCATCGACACCGCGGCGAAGGATGGCATCGCGGTGGTGATTCAGCCGGGCGGCTCGATGCGCGACGATGAAGTCATCCGTGCTGCCGACGAGCACGGCATGGCGATGCTGTTCACCGGCGTGCGCCACTTCCGCCACTGACAGGCCGGGCGCCGAATGAAGGTACTGGTGGTTGGTGGCGGCGGACGCGAGCATGCCCTCGCCTGGAAGCTTGCCCAGTCACGCCGCGTCGAACAGGTACTGGTCGCCCCTGGCAACGCCGGCACCGCCCTCGAGGCGAAAGTGCGCAACGTCCCGGTGGCCGCCGAGGATGCCGAAGGGTTGCTGAAACTCGCCCGCGAGGAGCATATCGGCCTGACGGTCGTCGGCCCCGAGGCGCCGCTCGCCGCCGGCATCGTCGACCGCTTCGTCGGCACGGGCCAGCGCTGCTTCGGGCCGCGCAAGGCCGCCGCGCAGCTGGAAAGCTCAAAGAAGTTCGCCAAGGAGTTCATGGCGCGGCACGGCATCCCGACGGCGCGCCACGCATCGTTCACCGACCTCGAAGAGGCGCTTGCCTATATCCGTGAGCAGGGCGCACCGATCGTCATCAAGGCCGATGGGCTTGCCGCCGGCAAAGGGGTGGTCGTCGCGCAAACGATCGGGGAAGCCGAGCAGGCGGCGACCGAGATGCTCGCCGATCGCGCCTTCGGCGCTGCTGGCGAGTGCGTGGTGGTGGAGGAATTCCTGCGCGGCGAGGAAGCCAGCTTCATCGCCATGGTGGGCGTGGACGGCGCGATCCTGCCGCTCGCCACCGCGCAGGACCACAAGTCGCGCGACGACGGCGACCGCGGGCCGAATACCGGCGGCATGGGAGCGTACTCGCCGGCGCCGGTGGTCACCGAGGCCGTCTCACGCCGGGTGATCACCGAGGTCATGGAACCGGTGGTCGCCGGGCTGCGCCAGGAAGGCATTCGCTATTTCGGCTTTCTGTACGCAGGCCTGATGATCGGCCCTGACGGCGCGCCGAAAGTGCTAGAATTCAATTGCCGCTGCGGCGACCCGGAAACCCAGCCGATTCTCTATCGGCTGAAATCGGATCTCACCGATCTGCTCGATGCCGCGCTCGACGGCAAGCTCGGATCGACGCGCGCCGAGTGGGACCCGCGCCCGGCGCTCGGCGTGGTAATGGCGGCGGAGGGTTACCCGGGCAAGTACCGCAGCGGCGATGAGATCACCGGACTGCCGGCCGCCGATCTGCCAAACGCCAAGGTATTCCATGCCGGCACCGGCCGCGATGCCAGCGAACGCATCGTCACCCGCGGCGGGCGTGTGCTGTGCGTAGTCGGCCGCGGCGACACGGTGCGCGCCGCGCAGGTCGAAGCCTACCGGGTGGTCGCGCAAATCCGCTGGAACGGCGCGCAGTACCGCCGCGACATCGGCCACCGCGCCATCGCGCGCGAAGCCTGATTACTCGACCCACGCGTCCCAGATCTGCAAATCATCCCAGTACACCTGCGCGACCCCGCCCCGGGCGCGCAGGTGGTCGAGGAGCCTTGCGTGGGTGTAGAGCTTGAACGGCTGCCAGGCCGTCAGCGGAACCGGCGTAGCCGAAGCCGGGCTGTAGGTCCAGTTGGTAATATCGAAGACGGTGGTGGCCTCCGCCGCCGACTCTGGTTGCACGCTCATGTAGAAGCGTCCGGTGTTGGCATTGCCCTGCCTGTAACCAATCTCCACGATCATCCAGACACCCGTGGGCACTTCGAATCTCCTGTTGACGTCGGCCCACACGAACTGCCACTGACCCTGTCCGGTGGTGCCGCTGACCCTCACCTCCCCGCCCACCATGAAGTAAAGCGGCTGGCCGACGTCGGCTTCCTTCACCAGGTCGAGACTGATCATGAACGCATTCGGCTTAGTGGGGTCGCCCATCCACATGGTCCCGAGGCCGAACCAGCGGTTCGCGTCCGGGTATGACCGATAGTGCGCTATGTCCGGGTGTAAATACATTCGGTGGCGCTCGAATACCTGATTTTTCCTCACCGCGGTGAGATTGAGCTGGACCCGGCCCTTGTCGTAACCGGAACCGCTCCCAGGGATGCGCGCGTTTTTTAACCAGTACTTCATCGCCACGTTTTCGCCGCCCGCCGGATCCGGGACCAGGCGGGCATAGCGATCCTCGAGGGCGCCGCCCTCGTACCAGATCGGAATGCCTGCGACGCGGTCCGGCAGACGGATCTGCAAGACGTCCTGCTGCGACGTCGAGCCGGCTCCGGGCATGATGGCTTCGTCGGTGAAATCGACGTCGATCAGCGGCGGAGGCTCATCCGCCGCTTGGACCGTGAAACCCGCAAGGAAAGAGCCAGCCAACACGGCCAGCATGAAACGTATCTGCACAAGTCAGGCTCCGCAACCCGTGCGCGGCATCGTCCGCGAAATGGACTGCGCACCCCATCGAAGCGGTCACGCTTTCGGAGATTGCGGCGCGCGGATTTCACTTAAGCAACGCCGTGGATCACGGTATGCGCACACCGCCGCTCATCAGCCAGAGGTCCCGCAGGCGCGCAATCACCGCGCGGTGCCCGGCTATCCGCTTGACGAGTGCTGAACCCGGGTTCGCTGGTGTTTCGATCGCGATCGCGATCGGCGCCGCAGGGCCGCGATGCGCTTTGCCGTTAACGATGACCTGCGGTGCCGCCAGCAGCTCGTCGATGGACCCATCGTTGAACAACTGGCCGACGCCGTTCGGCCCGATGATGCCGTTTTCGATCGTTTCATCGAATCGGGTCCTGCCGCTGATGCGGATCGACACGCCCGCCGACTGCAACAGCCGGACGATCTCGCGGGCAACCGCCGGCCCTTCGCCCGACCAGCCCTGCCAGTAAACGTAACCGCCTTCGACCGACAGCTCGTCTTCGTGAAAGTCGAGCACCAGCAGCGGCGGATACCGCTCGGCCGTGCGCAGCACATAGCCGGTCAGCGCCTCGGTTTCCGGGCCAGGCGGCTTCGCGGCCCGGGCTTCAGCGCCACCCGCCAGCTTCGGCAGCAGGTACTCGGCGTCGCCGACGCTGTAACCACCGCCTTTCCAGTCCCGATCGGACGTGGCGGGGTAACGCCAGTTGCGCCAGTACCCCCGGGGGTTGCACATCGGGATCATGACCACCGGCACACCGGTGCTCGCCAGCGCCGCCACACTTTCGATCTGCTCCGCCAGCGCGTTCGGCCCGGCCGGTTCTTCGCCGTGAATGCCGGCCAGGATCCAGAGTGCGGCGCCGTCCTGCCGGGTTCGCCACGCGTCGATACTCAGCCGCGGCTCGTCTGCATAGGTGTAGACAGTTTCCGCAAGCCAGTTCTCGCGCGTGCGCAGCGTATCGAATTGACCGTGCAGCCGAGCGAGCGGGGCCCGCCCGTCGGCGAGAAACGGCGCGGCGGCTGGCGGCCCGGTCGCCGCCGGCGCAGCAGGCGCCGCGCACACCGCGGCGGCTATCCAGGTTGCCACGGCCAGGACAGACCGCCGCATCGGCAGAGCAGTCAGGGATATCGAGCTGTTCCGTGCGGCCATGTTTCGGTTGCCACCCGGAGTCCCGGCCGCGCCTGACCGGAATTCGAGGCCGTTGAAGCCGATCAGCGCTTCATCGACTCGAAAAACTCCTGGTTGGTCTTGGTGTCCTGCATCTTGCCGATCAGGAACTCGATGGCGGCGAGCTCGTCCATGGGATGCAGCACCTTGCGCAGCACCCACATCTTCTGCAGCTCGTCGGGCTGGGTCAGCAGCTCTTCCTTGCGGGTGCCCGAGCGGTTGATGTTGATCGCCGGGAACACGCGCTTCTCCGAGATGCGCCGGTCGAGGTGGATTTCGCTGTTGCCGGTGCCCTTGAACTCCTCGTAGATGACGTCATCCATCTTGGAACCGGTGTCGATCAGCGCGGTGGCAAGGATCGTGAGACTTCCGCCTTCCTCGATGTTGCGCGCGGCGCCGAAGAACCGCTTCGGCCGCTGCAGGGCGTTGGCGTCCACGCCGCCGGTCAGCACCTTGCCGGAGGACGGGGCCACGGTGTTGTAGGCGCGCGCGAGCCGCGTGATCGAGTCGAGCAGTATGACCACGTCGCGCTTGTGCTCGACGAGGCGCTTGGCCTTCTCGATGACCATCTCGGCCACCTGCACATGGCGGGAGGCC
Organism: uncultured Chromatiaceae bacterium; assembly: GCA_964403135.1. GTDB lineage: Bacteria > Pseudomonadota > Gammaproteobacteria > Steroidobacterales > QUBU01. Next base: position 10,422 of record CAYOFE010000043.1, read on the forward strand.
GGTTCGTCAAAGGTGCTGGACACCACCTCGCCGCGAACCGATCGCTGCATTTCGGTGACCTCCTCCGGCCGCTCGTCGATGAGCAGCACGATGAGATAGACCTCCGGGTGATTGGCGGTGATCGACAGCGCGATGTTCTGCAGCAGCATGGTCTTGCCGGCCTTCGGCGGCGAGACGATCAGTCCCCGCTGACCCAGCCCGATCGGCGCTACCAGATCGATGGTGCGCGCGGTCAGGTCTTCGGTGCTGCCGTTGCCCTGCTCGAGCTTCAAACGCTTCTTCGGGAACAACGGCGTGAGGTTCTCGAACAACACCTTGCTGCGCGAGCTGTCCGGCGCGTCGAAGTTGATCTCGCTGACCTTGAGCAGCGCGAAGTAACGCTCGTTGTCCTTCGGTGGGCGTATCAGGCCGGATACCGTGTCGCCGGTACGCAGGTTGAAGCGGCGGATCTGGCTCGGCGAGACGTAGATGTCGTCCGGGCCGGCGAGATAGGAGCTGTCGGCCGAGCGCAGAAAGCCGAAGCCGTCCTGCAGGATTTCCAGCACGCCGTCGCCGCAGATCTCCTGGCCGCTCTGCGCGTGCGCCTTCAGAACCGCGAAGATCACGTCCTGCTTACGCGAGCGGGCCATGTTCTCGAGACCCATCGACTCCGCCAGCGCCACCAGTGCACCGACCGGCTTGTTCTTCAGGTCGGTGAGGTTCATCACGTTGGGGCTCGCCTCGAGCTCCTGTTTCGAGATGACCTCGTCCTCGCTGAAGGTCGGCGCCTCTAGGTCTTCGGGGCGGCGCATCTTCTGATGCTGATGGCGGATCATCGGGTCGCCATTGCCCTTGCCGCGGTTGCCACCGCCGCCCTTGGCGCGATTGCGCGCCGAATTGCCGAGATAGCCTCTCACAGCTTGCCGTCCAGTAGCTTTTTCAGCTGAAGTTTCGACAACATTCCCACGTGCTGGGCTTCCACCGAACCGTTCTTGAACAGCATCAGCGTCGGGATGCTGCGGATGTTGAAGCGCATGGCCGTGCTCTGGTTGGAATCGACGTCGAGCTTGGCAACCTGTACTCGGCCTTTGTACTCGTCGGCGACCTGCTCCAGCACCGGAGCGATCATCTTGCACGGGCCGCACCACTCGGCCCAGAAGTCGAGCAGCACGGGCGTAGGCGAATTCAGGACCTGGGCATCGAATGTTTCGTCGGTAACGTGAACTATGCTCATGAGTCTCGCGATTTGCTAACAGGAAGTCTGGATTGGAAACCCGCCGCGCGACACGCGGCCGACTGTGGGCGTTCAGGGTCCGGAAGCGGCAGCCGTCGTAAGTTGCGGCGGCCAGATCGGCACGCTCCAGAAGCGCGTTTCGAAGTTAGCTTCGAATGACAGTCGGGCTGCTTGCTGGCTAATGGTCTGGGGCAGGTGCGGGATTATCCCGCGGCGAATTGTGCCCAATTTGAACCTGTCCCAGCGCATTTTGCAAGTACTGCCAGCCGCTTTCCGGTATCGTTAGCACCCCATGACCGGACCGACAGTCGTTTCCTTCGCCGAACTCGGCCTGCCAGGGGAGATTCTCGAGGGCGTGCGCCGCGCCGGGTTTCAGACCTGCACTCCAATACAGAGCCAGACCCTGCCGATCGCGCTGAAGGGCCGCGACGTCGCCGGACAGGCGCAGACCGGTACGGGCAAGACCGCTGCGTTCCTGATCGCCACATTCAATAACCTGCTGCGTCATCCCCTGCGCCCCGGCGAGCGCCAGGAAGGCCCGCGGGCGCTGATCATGGCGCCGACCCGCGAACTTGCGGTACAGATCCATGCCGATGCGCTGGTGCTCGGTGCAGGCACCGGACTGCGGATGGTGGTGGTGTTCGGCGGGGCGGATTACGACAAACAACGCGAACAGCTGCAGGCTGGGGTAGACGTGCTGATTGGCACGCCGGGGCGGCTTATCGACTACTTCAAGCAGCACATTTTCAGTCTGCGCCAGACACAGGTTCTGGTGCTCGACGAGGCCGACCGCATGTTCGACCTCGGCTTCATCCGCGACATTCGCTACGTACTGCGCCGACTGCCGCCACACGATAAGCGCCAGAGCATGCTGTTCTCGGCCACACTCAGCTACCGGGTGCTCGAGCTGGCCTACGAGCATATGAACAACCCGGAGCTGGTGCGCATCGAGCCCGACAAGAAGACGGTCGACAAGGTCACCCAGGTGGTCTACTTCCCGTCCAACGAGCAGAAGCCGGGCCTGCTGATCTCGCTGATGCAGCGCATGCAGGCCACGCGCACCATGGTGTTCGTCAACACCAAGCGCGAGGCCGAGCGCGTCGCCGCGATACTCTCGCACAACGGCATCGCGGCGAGCGCCATCTCGGGCGACGTGCCGCAGAAAAAGCGCCTGCGCATGCTGCGCGAATTCCAGGAGGGAAGCCTGCCGGTGCTGGTGGCCACCGACGTGGCCTCGCGCGGTCTGCACGTGCCCGACGTCAGCCACGTCATCAACTACGACCTGCCGCAGGACGCGGAGGACTACGTGCATCGCATCGGGCGCACGGCGCGCGCCGGCGCGAGCGGCGACGCGATCAGCTTCGCCTGCGAGAGTTACGCGATCACGCTGCCCGAGATCGAAGCCTATATCGGCCATCGTATTCCGGTCGGCCAGATCGACCCGGGGCTGGAAATCGAGATCAACGAGCCGCCGCGCGAGCACCGGCCGCGGCATCGGCGCTTCGGGCCGCCGCGCGGCGGCGAGGGACGGCGTGAAGGCGGCGGCCGGCGGCGCCGGCGTTAGCCGGGGCTTAGCAGGTCGCCGACCCCGGCCACGGCGGCGTAGCCATTGACCTCACGGGCCGGGCGACGCGTGTCGGGCCACGCAATTGCGACAACATGGCCGATACCGTAGCGCACGGCCGCATCCAGCACCGGGACGCTGTCATCGACAAACAGCGTGCGCCGCGGATCGAAGCCAATGCGCTCCTGCAGCTCGGTCCAGAACCCCGGTGATTCTTTCGGCTGGCCGAATTCGTGCGCCGATATGCACTTTTCGAAGTACCGCTCAAAACCGGCGACGCCTTTTTTTACAGCGAGGGCATGGCTATGGGCATTGGTCACCAGTACCAGCCGTTTGCCCGAGCCGGCCGCAACCTCGAGGAACTGCCGCGCGCCCGGCAGATAGCGGATGCGGTGGCTCGCGGCACTCTTCAGCGCGCGCAGGTCGAGGCCGGTCTCGGCCGCCCAGTAATCCAGGCAATACCACTCGATGCTGCCTTGCCTGCTCGCGTAGCGGGCAAACAAATCGTCGCGCACCGCTTCAGCCCCGACGCTGGCGTGGCGCGCCATGCAGCGCGGCACAGCCTCGCGCCAGAACCAGCTGTCGAAAGCCAGGTCGAGCAGCGTGCCGTCCATGTCGAGGAGCACAGTGTCCGCAGCTTGCCATGCCAATTGTGCGCGGGTCATCACGGCGGCGGTGTTGGCCTATACTGAAACGCTTTTCGTCGCGACCGATTGTAGCGCCAGCTCCATGAGGGGGCAGGTGGAGTCACTTATGCAGCCCGAACCCGCTGCCCTGCTCGAACCCGTTCTCGGCATCGCCCGCGAAGCCGGGCGCCGGATCCTCGAGATCTACCAAGCCAGCGATTTCGGCGTCGAAACCAAGGACGACCGCTCGCCGCTGACGGCGGCCGATCGCGCCTCGCACGCGGTGATCCTGCGCGAACTGGGTCGCCTCAGCCCCTCGATCCCGGTGTGGTCAGAGGAATCGGCCACGGTGGACCACGCCGAACGGTCCCGCTGGGCGGCGTTCTGGCTGGTGGACCCGCTCGATGGCACCAAGGAATTCATCAAGCGCAACGGTGAATTCACGGTCAACATCGCGCTGGTCGTCGGTCACGAGCCCGTGCTCGGTGTGGTGCACGCGCCGGCCCGTGACACCGATTACTACGCTTGCCGCGGCGTCGGTGCGTTTGCGCGCGTGGGGCAGGCGCCCCCCCGACCGATCGCCGTCCGCCGTCCGGCGCGCCAGCCGCTGCGGGTGGTCGGCAGCCGCTCGCACCGGGGCGATTCCCTCGATGCTTTTCTGGCCCGGATCGGGCCCTGCGAAATGGTGCCGATGGGCAGTTCCCTGAAGTTCTGCGTGGTCGCAGCCGGCGAGGCCGACATTTACCCGCGGCTCGGGCCAACCTCGGAGTGGGATACCGCAGCCGCCCAGGCGGTGGTCGAATGCGCCGGTGGCCGGGTCGTGGACCTGGACGGCCGGCCGCTTCGCTATAACACCGGTCACGGCGTTTTGAACCCCTTCTTCGTGGTCTATGCCGACCCGGGGCGGGACTGGGCCGGGCTATTGCGCGCGGCCGGGTCATAGGCCGTACCAGACCCGGGCCCCTGCTGGTAGAATGCCGCCGTTCGCGGCGCACGGCCGGGACGCAGGCCGAGCGGCGCGAGCAGCGCGGTGAGCGCGGTGGCTACGGTGCCTCGCGCGGAAAACAACAGACGAGCTCGTCCCTGTTTCGCAGAGGACTCTACCGACGTGCTACTGATGGCCAGCAATATTGATACCGACGCCTTCGGTCCGCTGGTCCGCCTGAAAGAGCTGCGCGTGCAACATCGCGATCTGGATGTTGCCATCTCCGAGCTAGCGCTCAATCCTCATGTCGATCAGCTGCGCATCCGCCGACTGAAAAAGCAGAAGCTGCGCCTGAAGGACATGATCGCCAAGCTGGAGAGCAAGCTCATTCCGGACCTCAACGCCTGACAGGTGCACTCGGCCCGCGGCGGTACACCGTGGCGGGCCTTCACCACCGCCGGGAGGTCGCCTCCACGGCGGTTTTGTATCCAAACCGTCCGCGCCCTTATCGTCGGGTCGGCTTACAGCGGCGTGATTAATCTATATGATTGTTTTCCATTGGTTTCTTACCTCCAGCGTGACGCTGGTCCCTGATTATTGCGGCCGCTGCTGTCGGCCGCTTTGACAAACCAGCCCAAGCCGTCCGCATCGCGGCAAGTTGCGTTGCCGAAGGCAGGACTTCCTGAAGGGCAGTTCGTGTGATCGCTGTCACGCTCCGCGGGCGGTTTTCAGACTTCTGTCAAACCAACGCGCCGGCGAGGTGGCCATGGCATGCGAACTGCATGGACATATCCGAGACGCGACACAGCCATTGCACAACCCCCGAAAGCAACGCAGCCAACACACGCGTCTCAACCGCCCGCAATAACAACAACAAGCGGGCACATAAGAAAAATAAGAAAAACAGCATTTCCGCGCCCATCCTACCGCCCCGCAAGGGGCGGATTTTTTTCTGACGGACATTGAACCCGCCATCCGTGGCGTCGCATCACCGTGCTGCAACCACCGGCCCCGCCATCAATGGCCGGGCGTTCGCGCCTTCGGCGCTCAGCCGCAAGGGGAGGTTTTTCTTGCCGTAAACTGTCGGTATGACCGTGCTGCTGGCCGACATCGGGGGCACCAACACGCGCTGTGCGCTCGGTGAAGATGACCATCGCATCGGCGCGCCCCGCATTTACCGGAATCGCGAATTCGCAGGCATTGCCGATGTGCTGCGCGAGTTCCTCGCCACAGCGGGCAGACCAGACCGGGTCCGCCGCGCGGTGCTCGCCGTAGCCGCACCGATCCGCGACGACCGCGTCGAGATGCTGAACCTGCCCTGGCGGTTCTCAGCCAGGGAGCTGCGCGGCACGCTTGGACTGGACAGTCTGAAGCTGCTGAACGATTTCGCAGCACTCGCCTGGGCGCTGCCTGGACTCGGTGCGCAGGATCTCGCGCCAGTCGGCGGCGGCTCGGCGGTACCGGGATTTCCCAAGGTCGTGCTCGGACCGGGCACCGGCCTCGGCGTCGCCTCGCTGATGCCGGTACGCGGGGGCTGGCAGGCCATTCCCGGCGAGGGCGGCCACGTCACGCTCGCCGCCCAGGACGATCGCGAGGAAGCGGTGATTCGCGCGCTGCGCCGGCGTTTCGGGCATTGCTCGGCGGAGCGGGTGCTCTCCGGCACCGGTCTCAGCCTGCTGCACGAGGCACTTCACGGCGAAGCCGGGGTCGATGCCGCGGAGATCGGGCGGCGCGCCACCTCCGGCGACCCGGTCGCCGCCGAGACGCTCGAACGGTTTTTTCGGCTGCTCGGCTCGGTGGCCGGCAATGTCGCGCTCACGCTCGGCGCGTTCGGCGGTGTGTATATCGGCGGCGGCATCGCACCGCGCTATATCGACCAGTTACGGCGTTGCGGGTTTCGCGACAGCTTCGAGGCGAAAGGCCGCTACCGCGACTATCTGCGGACGATACCGACGCTGGTTATCACCGCGGCAAACCCGGCATTGACCGGGCTCCTCGCCTACGACGCGGCATCGCGCGGCGCCTGAGACGCACCGTCAGGTCGTTTACGCGACTCGATCGAGCTCGTCGAGAAATCGCCGGAAGATGACCGCGATTTCAGGCAGGTTTGCCGTGAGGCGGTGATCGCCATCGAGCAGCAGCAGGCGGATGCGCGAGCGCGCCGCAAATTGCACGCTGCTTTCCCACGGCACCACGTCGTCGCGCCAGCCGTGCACGATAGTCGCCGGGCATGACGGCGGCGGAACGAATTGCTCGTAACCCGGCACATAGAACGCCGGCGCCAGCAGAAACAGCCCCCGGGCGGGAAACTGTGCGGCGGCCGCCGCCGCCACGTAACCGCCCATGCTGCTACCGGCGAGCGCGATAGCACCGCTGTGGCTGCGGCAGTACCCGAGCAGTTTTGCAACGCGTGCGCGCGGATCGGCCATGCCCTGGTAGTCGAGCGACTCCACCGACCAGCCGGCTTCGCGCGCCACGCCGGCCAGCGTACGGATCTTCGTGCCCCATGGCCCGCTCTCCTGCCCGTGCGAGAAACAGATGTGTCGCAAGGCCGTCATGCTGAAGATCTATTCCCGCGAGTAACGAATGCCACCGGGCCCCACATCAGCTCGTCGAAGTCCGGGCGCCAGCCGAACTGGCGAAGGTTGACCCGTCCCTCGATCACCACCACACCCTCGCGCGAGAGCCGGCGGCGCTGATGCTCGCGCGCCGGGTCGTCCTCCGGCAATGCAATCCGGCCAGCGGAATTCAGCACGCGATGCCAGGGCAGCGACCGCGGACACACGGCGAGCGCCCTGCCCACCTGCCGTGCGCCGCGCGGCAGGCCGGCGAGCGTGGCCACCTGCCCGTAGCTTGCCACCCGGCCGGGCGGAATCGCCTGCACGACGCGGTAGATCCGTGCATAACGTTGCTGCCGCTCGGCCATCCCGTCGCGTCGGCCCATTTCATTAGTATGCCTGCTCGGCGATGACAACTGGCGTCTGGCATCTCTGAACCGATCGCAGCGGCCCATGCACCGAGATGCGTGGATGCCGGCAATCGGCCGATCATCGAGACACGCCCGCCGCGGTGGCTACGGGGCGCGCGATTGCGTACAGTGCGACTGACCGCAACGCTGCGCGATGACGGGTTGGCGCGCGGCACCGATCGCACGGTCGAGTCCTGAGGCTGCCGTGACCCCAGAAATCGCGCTCGTACTCGCCATACTGGCCATCTCGGTGATGCTGTTCGTCACCGAGATCCTGCGCATGGACGTGGTCGCGCTGCTGCTGCTGTGCGCGCTGGCGCTGACCGGACTGGTATCGCCGGCGCAGGCGCTGTCCGGCTTCAGCAACGAGGCGGTCGTGACCATCTGGGCCATGTTCATCCTGAGCGAAGGGCTCACCCGGACCGGCAGCGGGCAGATTCTCGGCAGGCGAATCATGCAGGTGGCCGGGCGGCGCGAGGCGGTGGTGATCACGGCGCTGATGCTGGGCGGGGCGGCCCTGTCGTGGGTGATGCCGAGCGTCGGCGTGGCTGCCTTGATGCTGCCGGTTGCCGTAGATATCGCGCGGCGCACGGAAATACCCGCCTCGCGGCTGCTGATGCCACTCGCTTTCTCGGCGCTGCTCGGTGGCATGACCACGCTGATCGGCACGCCGCCGAACCTGCTCATCAGCGGCGCGCTCGCTGCCAGTGGCCAGCCGGCATTCCGGTTGTTCGATTTCGTTCCGGTCGGCCTTGGCGCCCTGCTCGCCGGCATCGCATTCGTAGCGCTTGGCGGGCGACGCATGCTGCCGCAGAAGGATCCCGGGCTCGAGGCGCACCAGCGCAGCCAGCGGCACCTGCGCACCCAGTACGGCCTGCAGGACCGCACTTTCATGATGAAAATCGGCGCCGACTCCGTGCTGTGCGGCAAGAAACTCGCCGATACGCGGCTGCTCGCGGCGACCGGACTGATCGTGATCGCGCTCGAGCGGCGCAAGCGCGTCGAGGCACTGCCCTCCCGCACCACGATACTGGAAGCCGGCGACATGCTGCTGGTGCAGGGCCGTCTGGAGCGGTTCGAGGAACTGCGGCACTGGAGCGAGCTGCGCATCGAGCGGGAAGCCCCGGTGCTGCAGGCGCTGGTCTCGGAGCAGATACGGTTGATGGAGGCCACCGTCGCCGAGAACTCCAGCCTGGTGAAAGGCCTGCTCAACCATGCGGAGTTTCGCCGCCGCTTCGATGCCAACGTACTCGCCATTCGGCGCAACAAACTGGTGCGACGCGTGAATCTGTCGCACGTGCCGCTGCGCGCCGGCGACTGCCTGCTGGTCCAGGGCAGCGAGGAGGCGTTGGCGGCGCTTGGCGAGTCGGGCGAATTCAGCGCCACGCGCCCCGTCAGTGAGCAGGAACTCACCGAGCTATATCGCCTGCAGGAACGTTTGTTCGTGGTGCGGGTGCCGCGCGATTCGCGCCTCGGTGGCACGACTCTTGGCCGCAGCCGCATCGGCGATGCCTTCGATTTCCGGCTGCTTGCGACCTTCCGCGAGGGCCTGCTGCGTATCATGCCGCCGTACGACGAGGTGATACTCGGCGGTGACCTGCTATTGCTGCAGGGCCGGCGCGAGGACCTGGATGTGCTGCGCGGACTGCAGGAACTGCGGGTCGAGGACCGCGCATCTCCCAACCTGAACCTGTTTGCGTCGGACCGGCTGGCGACACTGGAAGCCACGCTTGCGCCGCAGTCGCCGCTGGCGGGCCGCAGCGTGGCGCAGATCAACTTCCACGACCGCTACGGGCTGGAGCTGGTAGCGGTGTGGCGCGCCGGCCAGGCACTGCGCACCGACCTCGACAAGCTGGTGCTGCAATTCGGCGATGCAATTCTGCTCGTTGGCCCGCGCCAGAAACTGGCGATGCTCAACGACAACCCCGACCTGCTGGTGCTGACGCCCGTGACACTGCCCGTGACCGACACGCGCCGCGCGCCGGTGGCGGGGCTTATCATGTTGGGCGTGGTGGTGATAGTGCTGCTCGGCTGGCTGCCTATCGGCATTTCCGCCGTGCTGGGCGCCGCGCTGATGGTGCTGAGCGGCTGCCTCAGCATGGAACAGGCCTATCGCGCGATCGACTGGCGCGCGGTGTTCCTGATCGCCGGTACCCTGCCGCTCGCGATCGCGATGGAACAGACCGGCACCGCGCAGTTCCTGGCGACGCAGGCCGTTGCCGCGCTGGGTGGATTCGGACCGTGGCCGCTGATCGTGGGCCTGTACGCCGTGACAGCGTTGGCAACGCTGGTGATTCCCACGGCGGCGCTGGTGGTTATGATGGCGCCGATCTGCATCACCGCTTCGGCGACTCTCGGCATCGCCCCGCAAACCGCGCTGATGGCGATCGCGATGGCGGCTTCCTCGGCATTCTCCACACCGATCGCCCATCCGGCGAACCTGCTGGTGATGGGCCCCGGTGGCTATCGCTTCACCGATTACCTGCGCGTCGGTGTGCCGTTGACGCTGGTGGTGTTCGTTACGGTCATACTGCTGTTGCGGGTCTTCTGGCCCATTGCGCCAGCCTGACGCCAACACGCAGCCGATTGGCGTCGCTCCCCCAGGATCAGGGTTCGAACGCTGACGCCGAGGCCTGTCTACGGCAACAGCACCGTCGAGCCGGTGGTGCGCCGCGCCTCGAGGTCGCGGTGCGCCGCGGCGACGTCTTTCAGCGCATAGGTCTGGCCGATGCGGATCTTCACGATACCGCGGGCAATCACGTCGAACAACTCGCCGGC
>CAYOFE010000044.1:0-20467 GCA_964403135.1 uncultured Chromatiaceae bacterium
GCAGGTCGAGGTACGGGTCCTTCGACCAGGTGCCGTTCTTCCAGTCGTCGTAGGCGCGCTCGAAGCGCTCCAGCGAGTCGAGAAAATGCAGGTCGCCGCTGATCAACGGGTTGTTGGGCCCGAGTGCCGGGAATTCCGGCAGGCCGTCGAGCGCGATATTGAGCTTGCCCGAGGAACCGCGTGTGCGGAACTGCGCCACGCGGCGGCGGAAATCCGCATCGAGGTCGCCCTGCTCCATCAATCTGAGATACGTGCGTCGCGGGTCGAGGTTCGACACCACGACGTCGGCCGCGAACTCATCGCCGTTGTCAAGCGCCACGCCGGTCACACGCCCGCCGCGTGTGGTGATCCGCGCCACCGGCGCCGCCACGCGGATTTCGCCGCCATGTGCCTGGAAGGCGCCGGCGATCGCCTTCGCCACCGCGCCCATGCCGCCGCGCGCAAAGCCCCAGGCGCTGCTCTGCCCGTCCACGTCGCCCATCTTGTGATGCAGGAGCACGTAGCCGGTGCCCGGCGAGTACACGCCGAGCGCCGTGCCGATGATGCCGCTGCCGGCGTAGTTGGCCTTGACGAGATCGCACTCGAAGTACTGCTCGAGGTACTCGCCGATGCTCATGGTGTAAAAACGAATCGTGTCGCAGATGGTCGCCTCGCCGAGATCGGCGAACTCCCGGCCCAGGCGCAGCAGTTCGCGCACATCGCGCGGGCGCAATGAGGCCGGGTCCGGCGGCGTGCGCATCAGCATGGGCCGGATCAGCCGGCACTGGCGCTGAATGTCGCGCGAGTAGCGCAGGTAGGCGTCAGCATCGCGCGGGCTGTGGCGCGCGATCTCGCGCCGCTGCACGTCGGAGTCGTTGTAGCCGCCGATGAAATCGCCATTGCGCGCGAACGTGGCGCTGCCGTAGTAGGGCACGATCTGCAGCCCGTGGCGGGCGAGATCGAGATCACGATAGATCTCGGGCCGCAGCAGGCTGCAAACGTAGGAGCAGTTGGAGTACATCCAGCCCGGGTGCAGCTCGCGGCTGACGGTGGCCCCGCCGATGTAGGGGTTCTTTTCGACCAGCAGGACCTTCAGCCCCGCCTTGGCGAGGTAGGCCGCGTTGGTCAGGCCGTTGTGGCCCGCACCGATGACGATGGCGTCGTACTTGCCCCCGCGCTGTGATCCCACGGCCGCCCCGCTATCCACGGTGACCGCGAACTTGTACCACAGTGATCATTTGCCGGGCAGAGGCCGCGCCGTCCGTCAGTCCGGCCGGGCAGGCGGCAGGTACCGGCGATATTTTTTCAGCAGCGCAACGAGTCGGTCGTGCGGCAAGGCCATGGCGAAATGGCCGTCGGCGCCGGTCATGGACTCGGCGGCGACCAGTGCATTGACGATCGCCTCCTCGGTGGCCTCGGCAGTAGCCTGGAACAATGGCGTAAGACGGTCGTTCGGCAACATGCGCAGCGCCGGCAGCCCCGTCCCGGCGCCCGCGCCGCTGTTGGCGGTGGAAAATGCGATGAATATGTCGCCCGACTCGTTGCTGGCGATGCCGCCGGTGCGCGCGATGCCCATGGTGGCGCGGCGGGCGATGCGCTTCAGTTGATGCGGCAATAGTGGCGCGTCGGTGGCCACGACCACGATGATGGATCCCTGGTCGCGGTTGCGCGGTTTCGTGTCAGGCTCCTCGTAGGCGCGGTTTTCGCTGACCTCGGCGCCGACCGGCACCCCCGTCACCATCAGCTGTTCGCGGCTGCCGAAGTTCGCCTGCACCAGTACGCCAACCGTGTAGCCGCCAGCGGCGTCCTCGAGGCGCCGGGAGGCCGTGCCGATGCCGCCCTTGAACTGGTAACAGATCATGCCGGTGCCGCCGCCAACGTTGCCCTCCGCCACCGGCCCTGCCTGGGCCGCGTCCAGGGCGCGAAAAACGTGCTCCGGCTTGACATGAAAGCCGTTGATGTCGTTGAGCCAGCCATCCCAGGTCTCGCCCACCACCGGCAACGCCCACCAATCCTCAGTTTCGACGTCGTAGCGCGCCAGCGACCAGGCGATCACTGCATCGCGCACCGTGCCGACGCTATGGGTGTTGGTAATCATCACCGGGCCCCAGAGCAGGCCGGATTCATCGACCCACGTGGTGCCGGTCATCTCGCCATTGCCGTTCTGCGTGAACCAACCGGCGAATACCGGGTCCTGAGGTGCGCGCTTGCCCCGCGGCAGTATTGCCGTCACGCCCGTGCGAACCGGCCCGCTTCCCGGCGTCAACTTGCCATCCCCGGCAATCAGCGTGACATGTCCCACCTCGATTCCCGCCACATCGGTTATCGCATTGAGCGGCCCCGGCTGCCCCATGAACGGCACACCAAGCTCGCGCGCACGCGGCTTGGCCAGCGCCGCGCCAGCGGCCGCCACCGCCATAACCGCAAAAATGGACAAGGCAATCAGCGCTTTTCTCATGACGAGGCTCCTTGCTGCGCACCGCCGGCAGCGACCGGTTCGAGCCGCACGAACATCCACAGCAGCGCACCGGCGACGGCAAACGCCGAGCCGCTGCCGAGCGTTGGCAGCCAGCCGAGTGCGTCCACCGTCCAACCGACCAGCGGCGCGAGAAATCCGGCCACGTTGCCGAGCCCATTCAGTACCCCGGCTGCCGGCCCGGGGTGTTCCGGGGCGGCGAAGATTACGCCGCTCCAGTACACGCCTTCAGTGAATTGCGTGCAACCGAAGCACAAGGCCAGCAAGCCTACGGCCACATACGGATCTGCGGCCATGGCCCCGGCGGGCAGCAGCCCCGCCACCAGCGCCAGACCTGACACGGCGGGCAGCCGGCAGCCCCAGCGCGCGCCGATTCGCGTGCAGAGCAGGTCACCGACATATCCGCCAACGGCGGCCATCACAGCGCCGAAAACAAACGGCAGGGCGTACAGAAAGCCGCTCTCGATCAGGCTGAAACCGCGCTCTTCCACCAGATAAGTAAACAGCCACTGATTAAAAATAAAAAACACATAGTTCATGCAGAAATAGCTGGCTGATATGAACAGCACGTCGCGGCTGACCAGCACGCTGTACCAGGGCGTGGAGGGTGCCCGGCGCGCAGACCCTTCGCGCCGATCTGCCGTGATCAGGGCAAGCTCGGCTGCGCCGACGGCACGGTGCTCCGCCGGCCGGTCCCGGCCATACCACCACCACCAGACCGCCATGACCACACCCAGCGGCGCGAGAATCAGGAACGAGCCGCGCCAGCCGAAGACCACGATCAGCCAGGTCACCAGCGGGCCGACGGCCGCCTGCCCTAGCGTCAGCCCGGTACTCTGCAGGGCGTTGGGTAACGCCCAGGTGCCCACCGGAAACCAACTGGCGAATGCCGCCGCCGACGCCGGAAACAGCGGCGCATTGGCGACGCCCATCAGCGCGCGCACGACCATGAAGGCAGTCAGGGCGCCGGCTCCGGATGCGAGCAGCAGCCCGGGAACAACACCGGTGAAAGCCGTGAGCACGCCCCAGGTGAGCGCGATCAGCGCAAGCGCCCGGCGCGGTCCGAGCGCCTCGCCTAACACCCCGCCCGGAATCTGGAACAGCGCGTAAGTGATGTTGAAACTGCCGAGGATCCAGCCCAGTTCCGCGCTGGAGTAGCCGAACTCCGCACGGATCGCGGGCAACGCCACCGACATATTGTTGCGAAGCAGGTAATTGACGAAGCTCAGGACCAGCAGCACCGCCAGGATGCGAAACCTCACCGGTACACGATGCGCAGCGCCGGCCCCGGCCCGGTGCGGCGCAATATTCACCGCGCCTGCCCTGGCTGCTTGAACACCCGGCCGCCCTTGATGACAACGGCCACATCCTCGAGCCGCTGGATGTCTTCGAGCGGGTTACCGCGCACGGCGATCAGGTCGCCAAACCGGCCGGGCGCGACCGCGCCGACCCGGTCTTCCCAGCCGAGGTAACGGGCGGCTACCGAGGTCGCCGACCGGATTGCCTCCATCGGCTTCATCCCCCGCTGCACCATGATCTTGAACTGCCGGGCATTGAGGCCGTGCGGATAGACCGCGGCATCCGTGCCATACAGGATCGCCGCCCCGGCCGCGTGCGCCTTCTGAAAACCGAGACGCTGCGCCTCGGTGGTCTCGATGTTCTTGCGCAGAAACTCCTCCGGCCAGCCCTCACGGCGCCCTTCGGTATCGATGTAATCGCCGTTGTACACATCCATGGACAGGCCGACGCGCCGCTCGACGGCGAGCGCGATGCCTTCGTCGTCGATCAGTGAGGCGTGCTCAACCGTGTCGGCACCGGCGCGGATCGCTTCCTTGATGGACCGCGCGCCATGCGCGTGGGCGGCGACTTTCTTTCCTGCCGCATGGGCCACCTGAACCACAGCAGCGATCTCTTCGCCGTTCATCTCGGGTTTACCTGGCACACCGCCAAAAGCGAGCACGGCGCCGGAAGCGATGACCTTGATGAAATCCGCACCGCCGGCAAGCGCCGCTTCGGCCCTGCGGCGGAATTCCTCGGGACCGCGCGCCACGCCCATGCGGATGGATGGCGGTATCTGGCTCTCCAGGATCCCCGGTATCACCAGATCGCCCCCGCCGCCGGGAATCGAAAGGTAATAGCCACAGATCTGCATGCGCGGACCGGGTATCCGACCGGCGTCGATGTCGTCGCGCAGGCTGCGATCGGTCCAGCCGATGTAGTTGCCGACGTTGCGTACCGTGGTGAAACCGGCCAGCAGCGTGACGCGAGCGTTCTCGCGCGAGATCTCCGCCTGTTCCTGCGGCGTGCGGCGGTAGAATACGCTGAGATCAGCGGTATCGCCGGGCCGGTCGGTGAGGTGCGTGTGCATGTCGATCAGCCCGGGCAGACAGGTGTAACCGGACAGATCGAGCGACGGCGCGGCAGAGGCCGGTGGGTCGCCGCCCACCGCGGCGATGCGGCCCTCCCGGATAGTCACCGTTACATCAGGGCGGGCGGCATCCGCAACGCCGTCGATGAGCAGGCCACAGCGGATCGCGAGATCACCGGCATCGGGTCGAAGCGTGCTGTTTGCCCCCGCGCTCGCCGCGCCTTGCGCGGCCGGGGCGACGAACGCCGCGGCGAGGATCAGCAGGATGCGCGCAGAATACCGATTGGTCATGCCCGGCATTGTATCCGCGCGCCGGACGGGTCATGCGAGTGGCGGGTTTTTCTGCTAAGGTGATCCGCAGGGCGGCTCTTATTACAGGGCATGCATGGGGATCAGCGCAGAACCAGTCGGCACCATCGATGTGGCCTTGGCCCATGCCACGCGCCTGCTGCGCGACAACCCACAGCTCGCTGCCGAGCAGGCCGGCGAGATTCTCGCCGCCGCACCTGATCATCCCGCCGCGACGTTGGTGCTCGGGGTCGCCCGGCGCAATGGCGGTGATGTCGCCGCGGCGCTGCAGATTCTCGAGCCTCTCGTTCGGGACCATCCCAACTGGGCGGCCGCGCACTACGAACTCGGGCAGACGCTCGGCAGCGCCGGACGCGGCGACGAGGCCGTGCAGGAACTGCAGCGCGCCGTTGCGCTGAAACCCGAACTTCCCGATGCCTGGCGAGCTCTTGCCGATCACCTGACGGCGATCGGCGATACCGAGGGCGCGGACACCGCCTACGCGCGCCATATCCGCTTCTCCACCCGCGACCCGCGGCTGCTCGAACCCGCGGCGGCGCTGTGCGAGAACCGCATCGCCACGGCCGAGTCGCTGCTGCGCCAGCACCTGAAACAATATCCGACCGACGTTGCGGCTATCCGCATGCTGGCCGAGGTCGCAGCCAGACTCGGCCGCTATGGCGATGCCTCGAGGCTGTTGGCCCGCTGCCTGGAGCTTGCACCCAGCTTTGCCACCGCGCGTTACCACTACGCCATCGTCCTGCATCGCGACCACAAGGACACGGAAGCCCTCGCGGCGCTGGCCCCCCTACTGGCCGCCGAGCCCCGCAATCCCGCTTACCGCAACCTGCGGGCAGTGATCCTGTCGGGACTCGGGGACTACGACAACGCGCTCCGGCTCTACAAGGACATCTTGCGGGAGTATCCGCGTCAAGCGAAGGTCTGGATGAGCTATGGCCATGCGCTGAAGACCGCCGGCCGGCGTGAGGACAGCATCGGCGCCTACCGTATGAGCATCGGCCTGATGCCGCAGCTCGGTGAGGCCTACTGGAGCCTCGCCAACCTGAAGACCTTCCGCTTCACGACCGAAGACATGGCGGCGATGCGAGCACAGCTTGCCCGCGCGGAAGTTGCGGGCGAAGACAGGTTCCACCTGCACTTTTCGCTCGGCAAGGCTCTGGAGGATGCGGGAGATTACGCGGAATCCTTCGAGCAGTATGCCGAGGGCAATCGGCTGCGCCGGGCAGCGGCGCCCTACAGCGCCGACGACAACCACGCAAAGATGCAACGGCGCAAGGCGGTCTTCAACAGCGCGCTGTTCGCGGAAAAGGCCGACTACGGCGATCCGGCGCCCGATCCGATTTTCATCGTCGGACTGCCACGATCGGGTTCCACGTTGCTGGAGCAGATCCTCTCCAGTCACCCCGAAGTCGAAGGCACGATGGAGTTGCCGGACATCATTGGCATCGCGAGAGAACTCGGCAGGCCGGAGCAGCGTGGGGGGCGCTTCCGTTACCCGGAAGTGCTGGCTACGCTCAGCGCCGAACAATGCCGGGACCTTGGCGCACGTTATCTCAAGCAAACGCGGGTTCAACGCCGGACATCAGCCCCTTACTTCATCGACAAGATGCCTAACAACTTCGCGCATATCGGGCTCATTCACCTGATCCTGCCGAACGCGAAAATCATCGACGCGCGCCGCCACCCGATGGCCTGCTGCTTCTCCAATTTCAAGCAGCACTTCGCGCGAGGACAGCATTTCACCTACAGCCTGGATGACATCGGGCGTTACTATCGCGACTACGTGGAACTGATGGCGCATATCGACGCCGTGCTGCCCGGGCGCGTCCATCGTGTCATCTACGAGCAACTGATCGAGGACACGGAAGCCGAGGTGCGCCGCCTGCTCGATTACTGCGGCCTGCCATTCGACGAGCGATGCCTGCTCTTCTACGAGAACGACCGGGCCGTACGCACGGCCAGTTCCGAGCAGGTCCGCCAGCCGCTGTATCGCGATGCGGTGGATCACTGGCGCCACTACGCACAATGGCTGGGGACCCTGCGTACTGCCCTGGGCCCGGTCCTGGAGCATTACCCGTCCGTCCCGGTTTTCTGAAAAGACCGTCACCGCACCGTCACCACAATCAATGGGGGATTGGCAATGAGTCGCAGTCGCAAGAGAAAACTGAGGCGCATGCAGGCCGCGCTGGCGGGCATACCCGCCGCATCGACGCTGATTGCGGCCACACCCGCCTGGGCGCAGCAGGCCGCCGCCACCGGTGGACTCGAAGAGATCATCGTCACGGCGCAGAAGCGCACGGAGAACCTGCAGGAAGTGCCGCTGAGCATCGCGGCGTTCGACACCGCGAAACTCGACGAACTGAACATCCAGGACTTCAAAGACTACGCCAAATATCTGCCCAACGTGTCGTATTACCAGTTCGGGCCGGGATTCGCACGCGTCTTCATGCGCGGAGTTTCCAGCGGCGACAACGGCAATCACTCCGGACCCTTGCCGAGCGTGGGCATGTACCTGGATGAACAGCCGATCACCACCATCCAGGGGGCGCTCGACCTTCATATCTACGACATCGCGCGGGTCGAATCCCTGGCCGGTCCGCAGGGCACCCTGTACGGTGCCAGTTCTCAGGCGGGTACCATTCGGATCATCACCAACAAGCCGGAGATCGGCAAATTCTCGGCCGGCTATGACATCGAGGGAAACTCGGTGGAGCACGGCGACTTCGGTGGCGTGCTGGAGGGTTTCGCCAATATTCCGCTGAACGACCGCGTCGCCGTACGGCTGGTCGGCTGGTACCAGCGCGATGCGGGCTACATCGACAACGTGGCGGACTCCCGCACGTTCCCGGGACTCGAGGCGCTTTCGCCGGGTAATGGCACATTCGACAATGCGGGCTTCGTCGAGGACGACTTCAACGAAGTCGACACCTACGGCGGCCGTGCCGCACTGCGCATCGAACTGGACGAC
Source organism: uncultured Chromatiaceae bacterium (assembly GCA_964403135.1). Classification (GTDB taxonomy): domain Bacteria; phylum Pseudomonadota; class Gammaproteobacteria; order Steroidobacterales; genus QUBU01. Next base: position 8,101 of record CAYOFE010000044.1, read on the forward strand.
AACTGGACCGTCACCCCCACACTGATGGCCCAGGAACAGAAGGCCGACGGGGTATTTGCCTACGAGGTCCAGAAGGGCAAGCGCAACGTCGCCAACTATTATCCGGACAACTCCGAGGACCGCTTCTGGCAGGCCGCCCTGACGGTGGAGGGCAAGGTCGGACAGTTCGACCTGGTGTATGCCGGCGCCTATCTGGACCGGAATGACGAAGTCGATGCCGACTATTCGGATTACTCGTATTTTTACGATATCTACTATGCGTCCATCGGCTACAACTTCAGCTCATACTTCACTGACAACGACGGCAACTACATCAACCCATCGCAGTACATCCAGGGGCGTGATGCGTACAACACCTGGAGCCACGAATTGCGTTTGACGAGTCCCGCCGATTGGCGCTGGCGATTCGTGACCGGCCTGTACTTTCGCCACCAGCGGCACGACATCGAGCAGCGCTACATCGTCGATGACCTCGCCACGGCGACCAGCGTCACGGGCTGGCCAAACACCATCTGGCTGACCGAACAGGAACGCAACGACCGTGATTTTGCCGTATTCGGCGAGACCAGCTACGACATCACCGACAAGTTGACAGGAACTGTCGGCGCCCGCTGGTTCAAGGCACGCAACAGCCTGCTCGGCTTCTTTGGGTTCAATGAGAACTACAGCTCCAGAACCGGAGAGGCCCGATGTATTTCGCCGCCCGATCCGGTACCCGGCGGGGGCATTCAGGGTGGACCGTGCGTGAATCTGGACAAGGAGGTCACCGAGTACGACTGGACCCCGAAGGTCAATCTGACCTACAAGTTCGACGACGAGCGGATGATCTACGCCACCTATTCTGAGGGGTACAGGCCCGGCGGCATCAACCGGCGCGACTTCCCGCCTTACGATTCAGACTTTCTCGATAACTATGAGGTCGGCTGGAAGACCAGCTGGTTCGACAACCGCCTGCGCTTCAATGGCGCGTTTTTCTTCCAGAAATGGGACGATTTCCAGTTCTCATTTCTCGGCGACAACGGCCTGACCAACATCACCAACGCGGGTCAGGCGGAAATCCCCGGCATGGAAGTCGATGTGCAGTGGGCAGCGACGGACGACCTGACCTTAACCGCCAGCTTCATGCAGCTGTTCAACCCAGAGCTGAAGGAGGACTTTTGCGAAGAACTTGACGCTGGTGGCGAACCGTTGCCAGTGTCGACTTGTCCATCCGCTGCCTTCGCCCCTGACGGCACACAACTACCCGTTACCCCGGAGTTCAAAGCGACCCTGATCGGGCGCTACACGTTCCAGGTCGGATCTTACGACTCCTTCGTGCAGGGTTCAGTCGCATACCACGGCGATGCCCGCGCCGCCCTGCTGCCCGACGACGAGCGGCTACTCGGCGGCGAGCTGGACGCCTATACCATCGTCGATCTCTCCGCGGGCGTCGAATGGGGTAACTGGTCTGCCGCACTGTTCATCAACAATGCCTTCGACGAAGACGCCGATCTGTACCGCTACACCCAATGCGACGAAGGCGTGTGCGGTTCGAGCTACACGGTCAACGGGATCAGCTACGACGGCGGCCTGTACCAGGGCATCAACCAGCCGCGCACCATCGGCATCCGGTTCGGCCAGAAGTTCTAGAACCATTGGGCGGCGATCATCGCCGTCATTCATCGCCCGGCGGCGCACCGAGCCCCGCCGGGCGTTTTTTTGCCCGCGGCAGACACCATGCGACTGTGCCAGAATGGCCGGAAACGCAGACGGTCTGACCTGACGAATCGGACGCATGCCTCGACCTGTCGTCATCACGGTTGCCATCACGGGCTCGCTGCCCCGCAAGCGCGACAACCCCGGCGTACCCGTGACGCCGGCGGAGCAGATCGAGTCCACGCGCGCCGCGTTCGAAGCGGGCGCTTCGCTGGTGCATATTCACGTGCGCGCGCCGGACGAGTCGCCGTCATCCGATCCGGCGCTGTTTGCCGAAGTGCAGGCGGGCGTGCGCCGTGAGTGCCCCGGCATGATCATTCAGTTCTCGACCGGCGGGCGGGGTCGCGACCCGAAGCAACGGGGCTCGGCCCTGCACCTGCGGCCCGACATGGCTTCGCTGGCCACCGGCTCGGTGAATTTCCCGACCTCGGTCTACGAGAACCCGCCGGACTTCATCGAGACGCTGGCGACGTCGATGCTCCAGTACGGCATCAAACCCGAAGTCGAGATCTTCGATCTCGCCATGCTGTACAACGCCCGCGACCTGCTCGACCGCGGCCTGCTGAAGACCCCCGTGCACTGCCAGTTCGTTCTCGGACTGAAGAACGCGCTGCCGCCGCGCCGGTCGGTGCTCGAATTCCTGATCTCCGAGCTGCGCGATGTGCTGCCGGGCGCCACCTGGACGGCCGCCGGCATCGGCCGGCACCAGGCGCAGGTGGCCGCATGGGCGATCGAGCTCGGCGGCCATGCGCGCACCGGCTTCGAGGACAATCTGCGCGTCGATCGTGACACGCTGGCTCCCGACAACGCCGCGCTGGTGCGGCAAGTGGCGGAGATCGCAAAAAAACTTGATGCACGGCCGGCCACACCGGCCGAGGCTCGTGCACTGCTGTCGCTGACTGCCTGATGGGAAGCTTCAAGCTCACTTATTCCACCATGTTCGAGCCGCCGCCGGAGATGCACGCGCATTTCGAAGCAGCGCTCGAGACGACACGCAGCCGGCTCGGTGAGACCTGGCGTCACTACATCGACGGGAAATTCGTTGCCGGGGAAATCACCCGCGAGAAGCGCAGCCCCATCGACCGCGACTGGCTGCTGGGACGGTTTGCGGACGCCACGGCGGCCGAAGTCGATCAGGCCGTCAAGGCGGCGCAGCACGCCTATCCCGGGTGGCGCAGGACGCCAATCGGCGAGCGCACGCGCATCCTGCGCGCAGCGGCCGCTTACATCGAGCAGCACGTTTACGACATCGGTGCGGCGGTCGCGCTCGAAGTCGGCAAGAACCGCATGGAAGCGCTCGGCGAGGTTCAGGAAACCGCCGACTTTTTCACGCTCTACTGCGACGACTACCAGCGGCAGGGTTTCGACCATGTCCTGCCGGACGATCCGGTGCGGGGGTTCCGCAGCCATAACCGCTCGGTAGCGAAGCCCTATGGCGTGTGGGCGGTCATCACGCCGTTCAATTTCCCCTTTGCGCTGGCCGGCGGGCCGGTAGCCGCAGCGCTCGTCACCGGCAACACGGTGGTACTGAAAGGTGCAACCGACACACCGTGGTCAGGCTGCCTGCTCGCCGAGGCCCTGCACGCGGCTGGCGCGCCGCCGGGTGTATTCAACTGCGTCAACGGCAGCGGCAACGTGGCCGGGGACGCGCTGGCCGGTCATGCCGATGTCGCGGGCATCACGTTCACCGGCTCGTATGCGGTCGGCATGCAGATCTATCGCCGGTTCGCGTCGGGCAGCTATCCGAAACCGTGCATCGCCGAGATGGGCGGCAAGAATGCCGTGATCGTCACGGCCGGTGCTGACATCGAGCGCGCTACGCTCGGCATCGTGCGCTCGGCCTACGGCATGGGCGGGCAGAAATGCTCGGCGTTGTCGCGAATCTACGTCGAGGAGGCAGTCGCGGACGAGTTGATCAGGCGCCTGGTCGCGGAAATCGCTCGGATCAGCGTCGGCGACCCGACGAAGCGTGAGCACTGGCTGGGGCCGCTGGTGAACGAATCGGCGTATCGGAAATACGCCCGCTACTGCAGAGATCTCGCCGGCGGCGGCGCGCGGATTCTCGCCGGCGGACGGCAGTTGACAGACGGCCCGCTGGTCCGCGGCTGGTATGTCGCGCCGACCCTGGCCGAAGCTCCGCTCGATCATGCGCTCTGGCAGGAGGAAATGTTCGTGCCGATCGCGATGCTGGCGCGCGTGCCGAACCGGGAGAAAGCGATGGCTCTCGCCAACGCCAGCGCACTGGGCCTGACCGCCGGCTTCTACGGCGGCGCCGACGAAGTGGACTGGTTCTTCGACCACATCGAGGCTGGCGTCACCTATGCAAACCGCCCGATGGGCGCGACGACCGGCGCCTGGCCCGGCTACCAGCCGTTCGGCGGCTGGAAAGGCTCGGGCACGACCGGCAAGGGTATCGCCTCGTTTTACTACCTCGCACTGTATCAGCGCGAGCAGTCGCAGACGCGCGTCGAGTAACGGAGACTCCGCATGACCACCAGCCCCACTCTGCCCGGCCCCAAGGCCAGCGCCCTGATCGCCCGCGACCGCGAGGTCGTCGCACACTCCTACGTGCGCGATTACCCCTTCGCCATCAGCCACGGACGCGGAGCCGAGGTCTGGGACGTGGACGGCAACCGCTTCATCGATTTCGCCTCCGGCATCGCGGTGTGCTCGACGGGGCACTGCCATCCGGCCGTGGTCGCCGCGATCAAGGCGGCGGCCGATAAGTTCCTGCACATCTCCTCCGACTACTGGCACGAAGGCCAGGTGCGGCTCGGCGAGATGATTCGCGATCTCGACCCGGTGAACGGCCCCGCCATGAGCTTCTTTGCCAACTCCGGCACCGAGGCCGTAGAGGCCTCGCTGAAGCTCGCCCGCTACGTTACCGGCCGGCCGCGGTTCATCGCGTTCCTCGGCGCCTTCCATGGACGCAGCATGGGCTCGCTGGCCGCAACCGCCAGCAAGTACACCCAGCAGCGCGGGTTCTTTCCGACCATGCCGGGCGTCACGCACGTGCCCTACCCCAACACGTACCGGCCGCTTCTTGCCGGCGCGGACCAGGGACAAGCGGTGCTCAGTTACATCGAGCAGCTGTTCGAGAAAAATGTGCCTGCCAGCGAAGTCGCGGCCGTTCTGGTCGAGCCGATCCAGGGCGAGGGCGGGTACCTGGTCGCTCCGGATGGGTTTCTAGCCGGCTTGCGCGCGCTTTGCGACCGGCACGGCATCCTGCTGATCTTCGACGAGGTGCAGTCCGGCATCGGGCGCACCGGGAAGATGTTCGCCTGGCAGCACTGGGGCGTGCGGCCCGACATCCTGGCGCTCGCCAAGGGGCTCGGGTCGGGACTGCCGATCGGGCTGTCCGTCGCATCGAAAGCGGTCATGGAGAAATGGCCGGCCGGATCGCACGCCAACACCTTTGGCGGAAACCCGATCTCCTGCGCGGCAGCGCTGGCGACACTGGAACTGGTGCGCGACCGCTTCACGGAGAACGCCGCGCGCATGGGCGCCTACCTGGTCAACCGGCTGCAGGCGATGGCTACGGAGTTTCCGCAGATTGGCGAAATCCGCGGGCGCGGCCTGATGATCGGTGTGGAGTTCGTCCGCGATCGTCACAGCAAGGTGCCCGCCAAGGATCTGGCGCAGAAGCTCGTCAACCGCGCCTACCGCAACGGGCTGCTGCTGCTCACCTGCGGGGCGAGTTCGGTACGCCTGATTCCGCCGCTGATGATCGATGGCGCGATCGCCGACGAAGCACTCGGCATGCTGCGTCAGTCGCTGCAGGAAGCGATCGCGCAGTGACCGCGACGAACCGGCAGCGGCCGGTGCGGCCACCGAGTCTCACCGACGCTCTGATCCCGCTCGCGAGCCTGGTCGCGATGCTGTCGCTGTCGGTCTACATTTACGGCGCGGATTCCTCGGCGGGCGCCAATCAGATCGCGCTGCTGCTGGCCGCCGCCGTGGCCTCGATCATCGCGGTACGCAACGGTCATGCGTGGATCGACATCCAGCGAGCAGCGGTGGGCGCCATTGGCACGGCGATGGTCGCGATCCTGATCCTGTTCTGCGTCGGCGCCCTGATCGGCACCTGGATGCTCGCCGGCACCGTGCCGGCGATGATCTATTACGGGCTGAAACTGCTCAATCCGGACATTTTCTATGCTGTGACCTGCCTGATCTGCGCCGTTGCTTCCCTGAGCACGGGCAGCTCGTGGACCACCGCCGCGACGCTGGGCATCGGGCTGATGGGTGTGGCGCACGGACTGGGGCTTTCGCCAGCGATCACCGCAGGCGCCATCGTCTCCGGCGCATATTTCGGCGACAAAATGTCACCGCTCTCGGACACGACCAATCTCGCGCCCGCCGTGGTCGGCACGGACCTGTTTTCGCACGTGCGGCACATGGTGTACACGACGACGCCGTCGTTCCTGCTGGCGCTCGCGCTGTACGCTGGCATCGGCCTGTTCGGGCTGGCGCCAGCCGGGGAGCTGCGCGGCATCGAGACCCAGGCAGCGTTGTCGGCGGCGTTCGCCCTGTCGCCGCTGGCGTTACTCCCACTTGCTGTGGTGCTGGGACTGGCGTGGCTGCGGTTTCCGCCGCTGCCCACCATTCTCCTCGGTGCGTTGCTCGGCGGCGTGCAGTCCGTTCTGCTGCAGCCTCAGCTGGTAGCGGCGTTTGCCAATGCGCCGGAACTGCCGTACGGGCTGGCGCTGCTGAAGGGCGTGTGGACGGCGCTCGCGACCGGTTACGAATCGGCCACCGGCAACGAGGCCCTGGATAAACTGCTGTCGCGCGGCGGCATGGCGAGCATGATGAATACGGTGTGGCTGATCATCTGCGCGCTCACATTCGGGGGCGTCCTTGAGAAAGCGGGCCTGCTCGAGCGGCTGATCCGCACCACCCTCGCTGCCGCAAAGTCGACCGGCAGCCTCGTCGCGGCGGTGGCCACGACCTGCATCGGCACCAATATCGTGGCAGCCGATCAGTACATCGCCATCGTCCTGCCCGGCCGCATGTTCCAGATGGAGTTCCGCAAGCGCGGCCTGCACGCGAAGAACCTGTCGCGCGCGCTGGAGGATGCCGGGACGCTCACCTCGCCGCTGGTGCCCTGGAACACCTGTGGCGCCTACATGGCGGCCGCCCTGGCCGTGCCAACCCTGGCTTACCTGCCCTTCGCGTTCTTCAACCTGATCAATCCACTGGTCTCGATCGGTTACGGTTTTGCGGGCATCACCATGGTGCGCGCCGACCCCGATTCAGGGGACAATATCGGCCCCGTCGCGGGAAACGCGCCGGCGGATCAACGGTAAGAGAGCCCCAACAAATCCGGAGTGACGAGATGACCGCCAAGCAGTACCGCGCCCCGCCCGCCGTGCAGGTGGACACCAGCCGCACCTACAAGGCCAGCATCGAGACCAACCGGGGTACGATCGAGTTGGAACTTTTTCCCGGGTACGCGCCGAAGACCGTCAACAACTTCGTGTTCCTGGCGCAGGACGGCTTCTACGACGGCGTCACGTTTCACAGAGTGATCAGCGATTTCATGATCCAGGGCGGCGATCCGACCGGCACCGGCTGCGGCGGCCCCGGCTATCGCTTCGAGGACGAGCTCGAGGGCAATCCGCTGCGCCACGAACGCGGCGTGATCTCCATGGCGAACGCCGGCCCGGACACCAACGGCAGCCAGTTCTTCATCACCCATGGCCCGCAGCGGCACCTCGACGGCCGGCATACGGTGTTCGGCAAGGTCACCAAGGGCATGGACGTGGTCGATGCCATTCGTCAGGGCGATACGATGGTGAAAGTTACCGTCGCCTGAGCGGCTCGCTCGCCGGCGTCTTCAGCACAGCAGACCGCGCCGGGCGAGCTGGTCAGTGTAGTCGCGAAGCGTTGCGGCGACACCCGCCACGATCGCGTCGATCTCGGCGCGCGTGGTGATCAACGGCGGCGTCATCATCAGCCAGTCGCCGCAACGCCCGCCGTGGCTGCGCCGGCCGTAGATCAGCAATCCCTTGCCGAGCGCGATGGCCTTGAGATCGCCGATGACATCCACGTCCCGCGGCAGCATCGCCTTGGTCCGCTGGTCCGCCACGATCTCGACGGCGTTGAGCATGCCCACGCCCCGCACGTCGCCGAGGATCGGGGTGTTCGGGATCAGCGCCGCGAGTTGCTGGCGAAAATAGCCACCGGTGGCGTCGGCCGCGCCGATCAGGCCTTGATCGATCGTCTCCTCCAGCACCGCCAGTGCCACGGCACAGCCGAGCGGGCTACCCTTGTGCGTGTGGCCGTAATGAAAACCACCCTTCGCGGCCACCGCCTCGACCATCGCGGCCGGGGCGAGAAATGCGCCGACCGGGTAGTAACCGCCGCCGAGACCCTTCGCCAGCACGACGAAATCCGGCCGCGCTTCGGGCCAGCGATGTGCCGCCAGAAATCGGCCGGTGCGGCCCGCTCCGCTGATCACTTCGTCGTAAATGACCCGGATGCCGTGGCGGTTGCAGATCCGACGCACCTCACCGTAATAGAAATCGGGTGCGCTGACCGCGCCGCCGCTCAGCCCGATCACCGGCTCCATGATGAAGGCAAGCACCGTTTCCGGCCCCTCGCGCTGGATGGTGTTATCGAGTTCGGCCAGGCACTGTCGCGCAAAGCTGTCGGCGTCGTGGCCCTGCGGTAACCGGTAGCTCAACGGCGCGGGAACGCGCGGTGACTCGCGCAGGTAGGGCTGCATAACGCCAGCGGCCAGATCGCCGCTCAGCGCCAGCGCGCCCAGTGTGCTGCCATGATACGAGGGGTAGCGCGCGATGACTTTCCAGCGGGCCGCCTGCCCCGTCGCCATCGCGTGCAGGCGGGCGAACTGGACGCATTTTTCGACCGCCTCGGAGCCACTGTTGACGAAAAACGCCCGCTCAAGGCCCGGGCCAGCCTGCCCCGCCAGCATTTCCGACAAGCGTATATTGGCCTCGCTCTCGAAGCTCGTCGGGTAGGCAAAGCAAGCGCGCTGCGCCTGGGCCTGCATGGCCGCGAGCACGCGGGCATTGCCATGTCCGATATTCACCGCCACCGGGCCCGAGGTCATGTCGATATAGCGCCGCCCGGCAGTGTCCCAGACGTAAATACCCTCGGCACGATCGATGCGCGGCAACGGCGCGGCACCGGCCATCGACCAGAAGTGCTGAATGCCGCCGATCACGGCGCCACCAGGTACCGGTCGTACCACTCGAGGTGGCGACGCAATTTGTCTTGCTGGAAGCTCGGCCGGGAAATGGTGTGATGCTCGCCGGGATAGATCACGAGCTGGGTGGGCACACCGAGCCGACGCAGCGCCTGGTACATCTGCTCGGAGCCGATCAAAGGCACGTTGAAATCGAGTTCGCCGCAGATGAACAGCGTCGGTGTCGTGATGCGTTCTGCCTTGAAGAACGGGTACGACAGTCGCAGCCACAGGTCCGTGTTCACCCAGGGCAAGCCGATTTCCGCCTCCGTCCCGCGTATGTAGTGATCGGTGCCATAGCTGGAGAGCATGTTGGCCATGCCGGCCCCGCTGACTGCGGCGCGGAAACGCGTGTCGCTGGCGATCACGTAATTGGTCAGGATCGCCCCGTAGCTCCAGCCACCGACGCCGAGGCGCCGCGGATCGGCAAGACCCGCGCGGACCGCCTCGTCCGTGGCGGCCAGCACGTCGGGCAGGTCGGCGTGTCCCCATTCGGCCCACAGCATGCGCTGAAACCGTTCGCCGCGGCCGGAGCTGCCGCGCGGATTCGGCGCAACGACCGCATAACCGCGCGCCGCAAACAACTGCCACGCGAGATCGAATTCGTAGGCATGCTGGCTCACCGGCCCGCCATGCAGCCACAACAGCGCCGGGTAGCCACCGGCCGGCCGCTCGCCGCGCGGCGTGACCATCAGCCCATGGATATCGAGCCCGTCGGCGCTGCGAAATTCGATCGACTGCGTGTTCGCCAGTTCGATGTCCTTCAGCCAGGCCTCGTTGTGACGGGTGAGCCAGCGGAGTCGCCCCCGCTCGAGCGATGCGAGTTCCGCGGGGCGATCGGGGGATGTTGCCAGGACCACGATCCGGTCACCGGGGCCGACGTCGTACGCGTAGATCACGCCATCCGGTGCGGTCAGTCGCTCCACCCGGCCATCGCGCAAGCGGACCCGCGCAAGCTGCAGGCTGCGGTCATCCTCGACCCGCAGGTACAGCCACCGTCCGTTCTGCGACCACTGCGGATCCATCGTATTGCGATCCAGTGTCGCAGTCGGCAATGCCGCCTCGCCACCCGTAGCGGGGATCACCCCGACACGGACCAGCCCGTACCAGATCAGCTCCGGCGGGCCACCGTGCAGGTACGCAAGCTGCGTGCCATCGGGACTGAAACTGGCAACGGCAACGCCCCATTCTTCGGAGGTATCGCCGTCCATGCCCGGATTCGTGGTGAGCTGCCGGGCCACGGCGCCCGAGCGCGGCTCGATCAGATAAACATCCCAGTTATCGTGGCGGTCCGGATCCTCCCCCCGCTTCGTCATGAACGCGATCCGCGAGCCATCGGGCGACCAGCGGGGATGGGTTTCGTCGAAACGACCCTCGGTCAGCGGGGCTACCGTGCCGCTACCGACATCGACGAGCCACAGATGCGAGCGCTCAGCGCCGAGAAAACCCTCTTCGTCCTGCTTGAACTGAAACCGCTCGATGACGATTGGCTTGGGTTTCTTGTCGGACGCCGCTGAGGCAACCGGCTTTGCGGCCATCACGATGCGTTTGCCGTCTGGCGACCAATCGAACGAGGAGACCCCACTGATGGACGCGGCGAGCCGCCTGGGCTCCCCGCCACGGCGGTCGAGCAGCCAGAGTTCGGCGCCAGTCTCGGCGGCGTCCGCCTCCTTGAGAAACCCGATATACCGGCCGTCCGGGCTCCAGCGCGGATGCGATTCGGAGCCCGGAGAACGCGTGACCTGCACGGTCTCGCGCCCGTCCCAGCTGACCATCCAGAGATCGACGTTCTCGGCATCGCGCTCGCGGTCGGGCGTCGTCACCGAATACGCGACCCATGCCCCGTCCGGAGAGATCTGCGGCTCGGCCACCGACTGCAGGCGGTACAGGTCGTCGAGCGCGATCAGACGAGCGAATGCCGGCGATGCCAATACCAGGAAAGCAGCACCGATCGCCGCATATCGTCGGCGGCGTGTCATTGGCGTTCAGCCTTCGCGAGAGCCCGGCGGCTTTCCTGCTCCTCCGCCACAGCCCGATCCGCGTACGCTTTCATATACTTGAAGAACACGCCGTTCGCGTTCGACCAGGCGATCACCAGCCCACGCCAGCCTTCCAAGAAGCCGAGCTGCAGCAGGTACGTGCGCCAGAATGCCCACACGGCGCGCAGGAAAATCGCCGCGGGCGGAGGTGCGCGCCGCCGCTCCTGACGGCGAAGCTCCGAGTAGCGGTTCACCTTGACCAGGAAACCGCCAACATCGCGCGCGGCATGGTGATCAAGCGTGCCGTTCAGTCGCTCGGTACGACCCGCGCCGTGAAAGCGCAGATTTTCGTGAACCAGCGCGTCGGTGAAACTGGCCGTGCGCCGGTCGTAAAGCCGAAACAGCCAGTCGTTGCCCCAGCCCGCGCGCGCCACCGGCTTGCCCATGAAATAATTCTGCCGCAGCACTTCGTAGCCGACGCCACGATCGGCGAGATTCGCGGTGCAAATGCCGGCCATGAGCGCCGCGCTGACCTGCTCGTCGCTGTCGATGGAGAAAATCCAGTCATGCCTGGCCAGACCGGCGGCCCGGTTCTTCGTCGGACCGAACCCGACAAAATCGCCGCGATGAATCGTGACGTTGGGAAATTGCGCCGCGATTTCCAGCGTGCGGTCCGTCGAACCGTTGTCGTAGACGATGACTTCCGGAAAGCCGATGAGGCTCGCCAGCGCCGCCTCGAGGGTGGCCTCAGCGTCGCGCGTGATCATCACGGCGGATATCGGCAGGGGTTGGCTCACGGCGTTTCGCTCAGCCAGATGCCATCGTGGGCCGACATCTTACCAACAGCAGATGAAAAACCCCTGCCGCCTCTCGGCGGCAGGGGTTTTGTATGGATGCCTGGCAGTGACCTACTCTCGCATGGGGAAACCCCACACTACCATCGGCGCTGGGCGTTTTCACTTCTGAGTTCGGAATGGGATCAGGTGGTTCCCGCCCGCTATGGCCGCCAGGCAAATCGAAACCGGATGGTCTTGACGTCACTGCAGTCGCAAAGGCTGCTTGGGTGTTATATGGCCAAGCCTCACGGGCAATTAGTATCGGTTAGCTGAACTCCTTACGGAGCGTACACACCCGACCTATCAACCTCGTAGTCTACGAGGGCCCTTCAGGGGGATTGAATCCCCAGGGAAACCTAATCTTGGGGTGGGTTTCCCGCTTAGATGCTTTCAGCGGTTATCCCGTCCGTACATAGCTACCCGGCAATGCCACTGGCGTGACAACCGGAACACCAGAGGTACGTCCATCCCGGTCCTCTCGTACTAAGGACAGCTCCCCTCAAGTTTCCAACGCCCACGGCAGATAGGGACCGAACTGTCTCACGACGTTCTGAACCCAGCTCGCGTACCACTTTAAATGGCGAACAGCCATACCCTTGGGACCTGCTACAGCCCCAGGATGTGATGAGCCGACATCGAGGTGCCAA
>CAYOFE010000045.1:0-20381 GCA_964403135.1 uncultured Chromatiaceae bacterium
AAATTGATGTACATGCTGACCCCCTGCGGCGATGGCCGGGTGAACAGGCGGGCGACCAGATGAGTCTAGGACGGGCCCCGCGCAGGCCGTCTTGACCTACATCAACAGGGGCCGGACCGGGATTCTGCCGGCGGCAAACCGGAAAGCGCCGCCTGGCCGCGCGGCAGCACGTGGAGCTGGCGGGCGCGGTAATCGATGATCAGCTGCTCGAGCACGCCGAGCACGTCCATGCCGAGCATCAGGGCCGGCTCGCGCGTCATGCGCCAGTGCTGAAAGATCGCCACATCGCTGAACGTGAACACCGCGCCGCGCACCGTCACGCCCTGCAGGCGGATCGCCGGCATCGGCACGCGATTGCCGTGCTCGATGTCAAGCGTGACGCCGACGATCTCGGCGTCGGCGTCCTCCTTCGGCTGGCGGCGCAGCGCCTCGAGCAGCGCGACGTTGCCGAGCGAGTCCGGCGCGCCCGTGTCCACAATCGCCTTGGCAGGCACCCGGCCGACCTGCACATCGATCACCAGCAGATGGTTATGCATGATCGTGATCGGCACAGTCTGGAAGCCGGGGCCCGGCGGTTCGCGCCGCGAGCGCCGCACGCTGATGAAATCGCGCCGGAAGTCGATGACGATGCGCTTGTCGCGCAGGCCCTCGTTGCCGAGCACGCCCTCCGCGCCGCCGAAAACATCCTGTACCACCGGCAGATAGGCCGGCTCCATCACCAGGTCGCCGATGTCCATGCGCTCGACGCGGATCAGCGGCACGATCGCCGTGCCCGTCACGCCGCGCAGCCGCGCCGTGCGGGTCGTCCGGGCACGCTCGCCCAGCGCGTCGGCGACGCTCTGGATCACCGCCGAGCGGTTGGCGCCAGTGTCAAGCACCAGGCGGAACGGACCTTCGCCGTTCAGGTATACGGGCGCCCAGATGCGCCCGATGCGGTCGCGGCGGGTCGGCGCGACGTAGCGCGGCTCCGGGGTCGTCACGACGATTTCCTCGGGGGGCGCCATCGGCGGCGAGTCGATGGGCTGGCCGCGGACAAGGGCCGCCGCCAACAGCAGGCATGCTGGCGCCAGTCGCTTCATGAGGCCGATTGTACGCCGCCGCCGCAGCGGCACCGATGGTCTGCAAAACGCTGCGGCGGGTGATCCCGGGAGGCTGCGGACTCGGCGGCGCTCCAAAAGAAACGGGGACAGACATCAGTCTGTCCCCGCGTGGCGTCACTCGCAACTCAGGCGCGCTGTGCCGATTCAGCCCCTGCCCTGCGCCGCAGCCGGGGTAACAACAAGCCAAAGGCCGTGAGGGCAAGCGGCAGCGCGGCCGGTGCCGGCAGCGTCGTCAGGCTCTGGGTGTCGAAACGCGAGCGTTTCCTGGTCAGCTGGTCGAAACCCAGCCACTCCTGACCGGCGCTGAGCAGAAAATAGACGCTTTCTTCGGGCGTGCAGACGAAATCCTGCACCTGGATCAGCGCAGAGCAATAGATGTTGGTCGTGAGGAAACCGAGCATATCGGTGGCGCTGCCAAAACCACCCAGGTCTGCGGAGAACAGCAGTTCCTTATTACTGCCGCCCAACCCATTAACCTTCCCGAAGATCTCGATGGTACCCCCCGGCAGCAGGGAACCCGACAAGTCGAATTGCGCTTTCAGCGAGAATCGGCCTCGTCCGAGGTAGGGATTTCCCGGCATTCCGTTCAGCGGGCTCAGGCTGAAGTCGCCCTTCGCCACGGCGGAGAGACTCCAGCCGCCGGATTTCATGCTCGCGACCGTCACGCGCGTGTCATCGAAGATCACGTGCGGACTTCCCGACTCGGGCAGGCCGGGGATCACCACCGCGAGCGCAGGACTGGCTGCGCCACAGAGAATGAAGAAGGCGGTAACGCCAGCGCTGAAGGTCTTGGTTAGCATTTTTCCCCCTTTGGCGTGCAAACACTGCGGCTTGATGCCCTTCATGGCGGAAGCAGCATTCAATATTTTTGTTTCAGGAGTATGAAACGCATACGGCCGGAGCGATGGTCACGGCAGACGCGGGCCACCCGACCGGACGTGGCCACCGAGGCGACAGGGTGGATTACCGGCAGGCGTTGCGAAAACGCGTGAACTCACTGATTTTTCTCGCAGGCAGGCCTGGCGGGCAGAACCCGGCACCGGGCAGCCGCAGCGAAAATTGCGGACCACGCCGGGCCGGTACCGCTGGGCCCGGACCGGGACAGATCACGCGAACCGCACACCCTGCGCGCTGAGGTGCGGCATTGAAATGGGCGGTCCGCGATGGCTCAGGCGCGCTGCGCTTGGGCCTTCGCCTCGCTCGCTGGGAGCAGCGGCACGGCCGGCAGCACCCAGCTCTTGTGCTGGCGGCGCGCCGGGCTCGGGATCGCATAGGCCACGGTGTCGTAGTCGGCGCGGAATTTCGCGACGTCGATACGCCAGCCGCGCTCTTCCCATTCCTTGCAGTACTCCCGGTAGCGCCCGATCGCCTTGTCAGCCGGCACGAAATACTCGTGCGTATTGGTGCGCGGGGTCAGCACGGGGTGCAGCGGCTCGAGCACATACTGGTCCTGGCCGGCGATGTAGGCTGCCCGATCGATGAATGTGTTGTCGTAGCGCGAGTCGAGCAGGTTGTTGCGGCAGGCGATCAGGTACCAGCGGTCGAGTTTCTCGTGGATCGGCGTGTGAAGAAGATAGTTGTGCATCTTCATCTTCTCGGAGGCATGAATCTCCACCCACGTGCAGTGCGGTCCATGATGACCCACGCCACCGTCGATCCACTTCTCGCCGGTGCGCCCGGAGGCCTCGTTCATGTCACGCTGGGCCAGCGTCGGGGCGAACATGCGGTTGTGGAAGCCGGTGCCCCAGGGCTGGTCCTCCAGCGTGAAGTCCTCGACGTGGTAGTCCTCGCGCACGCCGAGAAATCCGTGCGTCGGGTGCGTAAACTCGTTGTGCGCCGGGTCGATGGTGTTCTCGATCGAGCGCTTGTAGTCGATCTTCCAGTCGGCCACGACGGTGACGGTGCGCCAGTTCGGATCATCGTACTCAGGGATCGGGATGATCGGCGGGCGCTCGGCCTCCGGCAGGTCGCCGAGGAACACCCATACCAGGCCGTATTTCTCCTGCACCGGGTAGGCGTCGATGCGGGTGCGCTCCGGGATCCTGGCGTTCGGCCCGAGCGACGGCAGCCGCGTGCAGGTGCCCTCTGAGTTGAACGTCCAGCCGTGGTAGGGACACTCGACGCAGTCGCCGCGCACGCGGCCATCGGCCATCGAGGCGCCGCGGTGGGTACAGGTATCGCTGATGCAGCGCACCGCGCCCTTGCTGTCGCGCCACAGCGCGAAGTTGTGGCCCAGCATCATCACTTTCAGCGGCTTGTCGCTACCGAACCGCACGTCACCCGACTGGCAGGCGATGTACCAGAAGTTGATAAACATTGAGTGCCTCCTCGACTGGAACGCTTGTCACTACGTGCCTTGGATTGTGGTGCAGGCGGGGAGCGAGGTGTCTTGACTCATATCAAACCTGGGCAACGAGGGCGGCCGCACCTGCGGACATGGCCCTGTTCGAGCGACGCCAGTCGCGACCGGGTCAGAGCCCTGCGGGGCGCCTGCTGTGGGAGCGGCGCAACCGTGAGGAGGGCTCCCTGGGGGAGCGGCGCAAGCCGCGATCAGGCGGGGGCGCTGGGTCGGCGGCGATCCACCTTGCCGGTGTCCCGCCGCAGCGGCTGCTGGGCTTAGCGGATCACCACCGGGATCTTGTGCTCGGACATGCGGTGCGAGCAAAGCGAGCAGCTCCCACGTCACGCCGATCGTCAGGTGGTCGGCTCTCAACTGCCGAACCCACTCGGATCCACCAGCGACAGGGGGTTGTTCCTGACGTAGCTGTAGCGGTTCAGGCTCTGCGGGTCTTCGAGACTGCCGAGCAGCGGGTCGGCCGCTCACCGACTCCATTGGCCCTGCGCTATTCAAGCCGCCACCCCATGCACCCGCGCCGCGCCGCCGCTATGCTCGGCCACACTACGCAGAACCCTCTGCCTTGTTCAGGTAAAGCACATTGAACAATCCAACCTCAAAGGGTCGGTGGCGCCTGATGGCCATTGTCCTCGCCCTGGCCGGTTGCGCCACCCCAATCGGGTTGAAATCAGTGGGGCGGCCCGCCACCGCGTGGCTCCCCGGCTCCGCGATGCACGGTGTGCACGGGCTGGCGTTCGGCCCGGACGGGGCGCTGTACGGCGCGAGCCTGACCGGCTACTCGGTGTATCGCATCGATGTGGCGACCGGCCAGGTCACCACCGCAGTCGGGCCGCCGCAGGGCAATGCCGACGACGTGGCCTTCGGCCCGGACGGCACGATGGTGTGGACGGCCGGGGCGTTCGGCAAGGTGTTCTCCCGCACGCCCTCCGGCGAGGTGAAGATGCTCGCCGAAAACCTGCCCGGCGTGAACTCGGTGAATTTCTCGCCCGACGGGCGGCTGTTCCTGACCCGCGTTTTTGCCGGCGATGCGCTCTACGAGCTCGATCCCGCCGGCGTGAAGCCGCCGCGGCTGATCGCCGACAAGCTCGGCGGGCTGAACGGTTTCGAGGTGACGGCCGACGGCACGCTCTACGGGCCGCTGTTCTTCCGGCGCAAGCTGGTCGAGGTGGACATCGAGAGCGGCGCAGTGCGCGATTTCGCCGACGGCTTCACCGTGCCGGCGGCCGTCAATCTCGACGGCCGTGGCAATCTCTACGCGGTGGACATCCAGACCGGCGAGGTGACGCGCATCCGCCTCGCCGATCGCAGCCGCGCCGTAATCGCGAAGCTCGAGCCGCCGCTCGACAATCTCGCCATCGACAAGCGCGGTTGGGTGTACGTATCGAACCCGGCCCGTAACCGCATCACCGAGATCAACCCCGAGACCGGAGCCACGCGCGTGATTGTCGACGGGCATTTCAGTTCACCGGGTGGCATTGCTATTGGCCAGTCCGATGGGCGTGAGGCGCTGTTCGTCGCGGATTTCTGGGGCAACCAGCTCGCGGAAACCGCCAGCGGTGCGACACACCGCTGGGAGCGGCCCACCGGCGTGCCGTCCACCGCCAATTTGGCCGTGAGCGACAAGGTGTACGCGCTCTCCTCCATCTGGCCGCTCGGCGCGGTGTTCGTCGCGAACCGCGCCACCAACAAGACCATCAAGACCGTGCCGCTCGGCGCGCCTTACGGCATGGCGTTCATGCCCGACGGCAGCCTCGCCGTTGCGGATTACAAGAACAACGCGCTGGTTCGGCTCGCCGCGGGCGAGAGCCGGGACAAGACGACAGTGACCTCGGCGCTGAACGGGCCGGTGGGCGTGGCCGCTGCGGGCGCCAAAGCGGTCTACGTCAGTGAGTACGGCGCCGGTACCGTAGCGCGCATCCGCCTCGCCGACGGCGCGCGTACCGAGATCAAGGCGGGCCTCGAAAAGCCCGAGGGCCTCGCGGTGGACCGCGACGGCGCACTCATCGTCGCCGAAACCGGCCGCCAGCGCGTCTTGCGGGTGGATCCGGCCACCGGCGCCACCACTGTGCTCGCCAGCGGCATCCCGATGGGACTGGCCGGCGGGCCCGACGTGCCGGCACCGTTCCTGATGACCGGTATGGCGATCGGCGGCGACGGCAGCATCTACGTGAGCGCCGACGTCACGAACGCGGTGTATCGCATCCGGCGCTGACCTGGCGCAAGCGGCCTCTCGCCGATGCGCCTCTCGCGAGCAGGCTATCCCGGGCGGTCGACGGCAGGCAGTTTGCATATACTGTCCGCCCCCGGCTCCGGACAGGATTTCCGAAAATGACAGACACCCGCACCGCCCTCGACCGTCGCACGCTGCTCAAGGCCGCCGGCGCCTCCGCCGTCGCCGCCGCCCTGCCCCGGACCCTGCGAGCACAGAACAAGAGCGAGGTGCTGGTGATCGGCGCCGGCCTCTCCGGACTCAACGCGGCGCTGCTGCTCGAGGAAGCCGGCGTCGACGTACGGGTCATCGAGGGGCGTGACCGGGTTGGCGGCCGGGTGCTCTCGCATCGCAACGTGCCCGGCAACCCCGAATCGGGCGGCACCGGCTTCGGTCCCGGCTATGCGCGGCTGGTCAGCGCGGCGCGCAACTACGGCGTGGAAC
The DNA here is from genome assembly GCA_964403135.1 of uncultured Chromatiaceae bacterium. Lineage (GTDB taxonomy): Bacteria > Pseudomonadota > Gammaproteobacteria > Steroidobacterales > QUBU01. Next base: position 6,110 of record CAYOFE010000045.1, read on the forward strand.
TGATCGACATCACGCCGACGATCCCGTTTTTCTTCAAGCGCGAACTCGCCCTCGGCGGGGAAATCATCCCCATGTCGGCGTGGCCCGCGCATCCACGCAACCCCTTCCCGGCCGGCGCGAAAGAAACCCCGCCGTGGATGTTTCTGCCGGGATTCCTAGCCAGGAACAACCCGCTGAAGAGCGTCGAGGACTGGCTGTCACCGCGCAGTGCGAAGTTCGACGTCTCGCTGCACCAGTGGCTCGCCGAGAATGGCATCTCCGAGGAGGTCATCGAGCTTGCCTACAACATGAGCCCGTCGCACGGCAACACGGCCTACGATGTCTCGGCGCTGATGGTGCTGTTCGCCGCGATGTTCGCCGAGCTGCAGCGCCAGCTTGGCGGCAGGATCGCCGGCTATACAGCCAAGGGCGGCAACATGGCCATACCCGAAGCCATGGGGAAGGCACTGAAGACCGAAATCCAGTTCCGCAAGGACGTCACCGGCATCCGTTCCAGTGACGATGGCGCCGAGGTGCACTGCGCCGACGGCAGCGTGTACAAGGCGGATTACGTGATCTGCTCGATCCCGTTCTCGGTGCTGCGCCGGATCCCGATCGAGCCGATGGTCACCGGCGCACAGGGGCTGGCGATCCGTACGCTGGAGTCGCAGGCGATCTCTTTGCTGCACATCGTGCCGAAGAAACCTTTCTGGGAGCAGGACGGGCTCAACCCCAGCATGAGCACCGACGGGCTGCCCGGCATGGTGCTCGCCGAGCACAAAGGCGCGAATCCCGCGGACGTCACCAGCCTGAGCGTGTGGGTGCGCGGCCACCAGGCCACGCGCCTCGACGAACTCGAGCAGAAGGACGCCGCTGCCGCGGTGGTGAGAGCCATCGAGAAGCTGCGCCCCGCGGCAAAGGGCCAGCTCGAAGTGCGGGCTTTCAAGTCCTGGTCGCGCGATCCGTTCTCCGGTGGCGACTGGGCGGTGTGGCAGCCGGGCCAGGTGAACGCTTTCGCCAGGGCGGTTGGCCAGCCGCACGGCCGCATCCATTTCTGCGGCGAGCACACTGCCCAGGCCAATCGCGGCATGGAAGGCGCGATGGAATCCGGCGAGCGCGTGGCGATCGAGTTGCTGGACTACCTGTGACGCTCATCAAGCCTTTCCGCGGCCTGCGCCCGGCGCCGGGCCGCGCCGCCGAGATCATCGCCCCGCCCTACGATGTGCTGAACACCGCCGAAGCCCGCATCCGCGCCCGCGGCCGGCCGTTGTCGTTCCTGCACATCTCGAAACCCGAGATCGACCTGCCGGAAGGCACGAACCCGTATTCAGCCGAGGTGTACGCGAAAGGCGCGGAGAACTTCCGGCGCATGATCGCCCATGGCGCGCTCATCCGCGATGACAGGCCCTGTTACTACGCCTATCGCCTGCGCATGGGTGAGCACCAGCAGACCGGCCTCGTCTGCGCCGGCAGCGTGGCCGCCTACGACCGCAACCGCATCCGCAAGCACGAGTTCACGCGGCCCGACAAGGAAGACGATCGCGTGCGCCAGATCACGGCACTCGCCGCCCAGACCGGCCCGGTGCTGCTCGCTTACAAGAGCGATGCGGCGATAGGCGCGCTACTGGTGCGGGCCACCCAAGACGCCCCGCTGTACGACGTAGTCGCAGATGATGGCGTCGGGCACGCGCTGTGGCTGATCGAGGACGCGCCGACCATCGCACAGATCACCGCGGCGTTCGACGCGATGCCGGCGCTGTACATCGCCGACGGCCACCACCGCTCGGCGGCGGGCTCGCGCGTGGCGGCGGCGCTGCGCGCGCGCAATCCGAAACCCACAGGGAACGAGGTTTACGAATACTTTCTGTGCGTGGCCTTCCCGCACGACGAGATGCGCATCCTCGACTACAACCGCGTGGTGCGCGATCTGCATGGGCAAACCGGGGACAAGGTGCTGGCACGCGTGGCGGAGCGGTTCGACGTAACGGCTGTCAGCGGGGAGGTTCGCCCGGCGCAACCCGGCGAGTTCGGCATGTACCTGCAGGGCCGCTGGTATCGGCTGCGCATCCGGCCGGAGCTTGTGCCGCGCGATCCTGTTGCCAGCCTCGATGTCAGCCTGCTGCAGCAGAACCTGCTTACGCCGGTGCTCGGCATCGGCGATCCGCGCACCGACAAGCGCATCGATTTCGTCGGTGGCATCCGCGGCCTCGGCGAACTCGAAAAGCGCGTGGACAGCGGCGAGATGGCGGTGGCGTTCGCCCTGTATCCCACGCGCATGGAGGCGCTGATGGCGGTGGCGGATGCCAACCGGGTGATGCCGCCGAAGTCCACCTGGTTCGAGCCGAAGCTGGCGGACGGGCTGGTTTCGCACATACTGGATGACTGATGTTCTCGCTGGCAATCGCAACTGGCGTCGCTCCCACAAAATGCATCATGGCCATCGCGACTGGCGTCGCTCCTGCATCCAGCTTCACGGCACTCCGGTGGGAGCGGCGCAAGCCGCGATGCTGCAACCGATGGAGGATGCTGATATGCGCACCTTCTTGATGCTGCCATGCCTGCTGATCGGCCTGGTCGATCCCGCCAGCGCTGCGGAAACGAAGTCCGCAGCCGGCACCGCTACGGCCAGCAAGTTCTACGTGGTGCGGCCCGACGGCACGTCGCGCCAGCAGGACCCGGTGCGCGAAGGCGTAGCGCTCGGGGCAGACAAGCGGCTGTCGGGCAAGAGCCAGAAAGACCAGGAAAAGAAAAGCCAGCCCGCCACGAAGCGGCCGCCGGAAAAACCGCCAGCGCGCCAGTCAACGATCAGAGTGAAGTCCAGCCAGGACCGGCCGCCGCGCGACGAGTCCGCCGCGCTCCGCTGCGAGCAGCTTGGGTTCTATTACACGAAGGACGGGCGCTGCATCGTTCCCGCGCCGCGGCGGCCCGCGACACCGCCCGAGCCGCCGCGCCCGCCGGTCGGGGTCACTCCGCCCCGCTGAGTCCGCCCCACAGCACCCAGGCGCTGATCACTACGCCGCGCGACAGGTGCCAACGATTGCATAGCATCGATCCGGAGTCAGACCGGCCCGAAAACCGGCGTCCAGGTCCTCAGCCGCCGCGCGCGGCGATCTTCGAGTGACTCCGCCTTGTAGGTCACTGCCTTGGCCTTGCCGAGCGTACGCGGCGGCGGTTTCAGCGCATTGACGTTGACGATAGCAACCGCGCCCCCGCCGGTCAGCATCACCGCACCGAGGTACACGCCGCATTCACGGCAGAGCAGGAAATCAGCCGTGCGCAGGCCGAACCGATAGCGGCGCAGGCGGTCGGGCTGCTGGTAACGGAAGCTGACCTGGCCCTTCGGGTCCGAAACGCAGTTCGCGCCGTGGCTGCGACAGAAGTCGCACTGGCAGGAGCGCACCGCCCAGCGCTTCGGCGGGACGGCCGTCTTATAGGTGAACTCCAGCGCGCCGCAATGGCAGCCGCCCTCAAAGGATCTTGCGCTCACGAGCCGTGACCTCCCCCGGGCGGCCTGGCGGCGGCCCGCTCAAAACCTCGGCACTGGCTAACTCTAGCACGACTGCTCAGCGCGGCAGCTTGCCGAGTTCGGGCGTCCCCGCATCCTCGCCTTCGCCAGCGGCGCCGGGCAGGTCGTCGAGGTCAGGCATGCCGGCCGAGGCCGGCGCAAAAAACTCGATCTCTTCGTAGCCCTTCGGCAGCTCGAACTCGGCGGGCGTAAAGGTTGCGCGCTTCAGCTCGGTCACCTCGGTCGAGATACGCTCAGCGCTCGACTCGCTCATGCCGGGCATCATGCGCATCAGTCCACCCCCGCCGCCCACGCCGGTTGAGGTCTTGCGGCTGACCAGATGCTTGAGGAAAAGGCCATGCGCGTGCATGCGCGCTTCCAGTTCCTCGACTTCCGGCATCACGTCGGCAAGCCCAACGCCGGCGGGGTCCACCGGACCCAGTTCGCGTATCGCCGGCTGGTCCTCCAGCGCCTCGGTCGCCCAGAACTCGTGCTGCTCCTCGACTTTCGTGTTCAGCGACCCCGGCATACCCGTCATGTCCTGCTTTTCCGTGTAACTCACCTCGTAGCGATAATGCCGGGTGGGCAAGCCGAGCATCACCGGACCGGTTTCGTCGAGCTTCTGCTCGAGCCTGGCATCCACGACCTCGGCCGGCTCCCCGGCCAGCTCCTGGCCCTTCTCGCCGACCGCCTCCATCTCGGTGATCTCCATGCGCGAGATCGTCCTGCGCGCCGGATTGACGAGGTAGATCAGATCGCCACCGGGGGCCAGCAGGTAGGAGCCCGCCGGCAGCATCGGATTGGTGCTTTCCTCGAACAAGGTCTTCATCTTCTCGCCCTCGATGAAAACCTGCGTCACCTGCCGGCCGTTGTTCTTCTCATCGGTGCTCTCCGTGACCCGCACCTGGCGCAGCACGACACCGGCGAAAACCGGAAGACTTGCAGTCAACAACAGCAGGAACACCAATAACCTGCGGGCATTCATGGCTAACCATCCTCCCGAACCGCGGCCCTGCTCGATCAGGTCATTCGCCTCAGCCGGTTAGTCGCTGCGTGGGCCATTTTCCCGCCCGCTGGCGACCATGACAACCGCGAGGCAGCACGATGCCGCTGCCGGACGCCGCCGTGTTATCGTCTGCGCCGGCCAGACGAGGTCATTGCCGGAACATGATCAAGGGATTCCACCATGCGGCGCTTTCCACGCCCGACCTGGACCGTTGCGTACAGTTCTACACAGACGTCATCGGCTGCGAGATCGCCTGGACGTTCGCGTGGCCGATCGGTACCGATGCGGCCGACCGGGTGACGGGGCTGCGGGAGTCCTCGGCCCGCGCCGCCATGCTGAAGCTCGGAGGCAGCTTCATCGAGATCTTCGAGTACACCTCGCCGATTCCGCGTGCGGTACATGGCGACCGCCCGGCCTGCGACCACGGCATCAGTCATGTCTGCCTCGAAGTGCAGGACATTCACCGCGAGTACCAGCGCCTCGCCGCCGCTGGGATGCGCTTTCATTGCCCGCCGCAGCGCCAGGACACGGGCTGGGTCACCTACGGGCGAGATTGCGACGGCAACATCCTGGAACTGCTGGAATTTACCAACCCGTGAGGCCCGGCCGCAGCGGGCCAGAACCGACGATCGGTATCGGCTCCTCAATAAGTCTGGCACGGCCCCTGCAGTTCAGGTATCTAAGACGCTCCGACCCGACTCCGACCACGCCAACAGCGGGGAGTGCTCGCGATGTGGATCCGCAAGAGCCGTAAAGACCAGCAGACCGGCCGGTGCACGCCGATTCCCACGCAGATCGTCTCGAACGAGGAATTCGAGCCGATGCCGCAGACCGAGGACCAGCGCCGGGTCGAGCACCGCATCAACGAGCTGGCCGACCACTACGCGCGGCGCCTCGGCCTGAGCCGGCGGGCCTTCCTGCAGTCGAGCGGCGGCATGGCCGCGGCTTTCATGGCGATGAACGATGTTTTCGGCCCGGTGTTCAGCGTCGCCGAGGCCGAAGTACTCGAACCGGCTGCCGGTCGTGAGATGTGGCCGAAAAAGGAATTCATCTTCGACCTGCAGACCCACCATGTGAAGGACAGCATGGCGGGGCCGACCGTGTTCCGTACCCTGACCGGCAAGATGGGGCTGAATCCCGTCCTCAAGGACATCGCGCCCGCACCCGACTCTCTGCACCGCGCGAACTACGTGAAGGAAATGTTCTTCGACAGCGACACGGTAATGTGCTGCATCAGCGGCGCCGCCTTCGGCCCGAAAGAGCAATACGTATTGCCGTCCGAGGAAATGGTCGCCACACGCAACGCGGTGAATCAGGCGGCCGGTTCCACGCGCATGTTGAGCCACGGCCTCGGCACGCCTTCTGACCCCGACTGGCTCGACGACGCCGAGCGGCAGGTGCAGGAACTGAAGATCGATGCGTGGAAGTTCTATACCGGCGACCCGGTCAAGCCCTGGCGCCACGACGACGAGAAAGTCGCCTACCCGTTCTACGAGCGCACCGTGAAACTCGGCGTGAAGAACATCTGCACGCACAAGGGCCTCCCGCTGCCCGGGCCCGGTAAGGACTTCTTCAGGCCCGACGATATCCTCAAGGCGGCGAAGGACTGGCCGCAACTGAATTTCATCGTGTTCCACTCCGGCATGCAGCACATGATGACGACCGTACCGCCCGGCCAGAGCGGCATTGACGAAAACGGCAACATCCCCTGGACGACCGAGTTCTGCCAGCAGCTGGCGGCCAATCCCGGCGTGAAGAACGTGTACCTCGAACTGGGCGCGGTGTTCGGCCACTCCGTCGTGACGCACCCAGAGGTTTGCGGGCATCTGCTCGGCCAGTGCATCAAGGCCGTCGGCGCCGAGCGCGTCATCTGGGGCACCGACTCGATCTGGTGGGGCTCGCCGCAGTGGCAGATCGAAGCCATGCGCCGCTTCCAGATCCCGGAGAATTTGCGTGAGAAGTACGGCTACGCAGCGATTACCGAGCGTGACCGCGAACTGATCTTCGGCCTGAACAGCGCGCGGCTCTTCGACATCGACGTGAAAATGCAGCTCAAGGCGATCCCCGGCGATGCGCTGAGCCGGATGAAGACCGCCTACGAGGCAGCGGGTGCCGAACCCAGCCTGACTCAGTGCGGCTGGATCGCGGCCGTATAAGGCGGAGCACGACCGATGCGAAACCCGGCACGCCGACGGAAGCTCCTCGCCTTGCTGCTCACCGCTGGGGCCGCGGGCGCGACCGCGTCGCAGGCCGAGGACGCGCCGACACCGGGCAAGGCGCTGGCGACGAACGGCTGCGGACCCAGCGGCAACCTGCGCGGCAACGCCGCGCGGGGACAGAAACTGCACGTGGAAAACTGTGCCGAGTGCCACGGCCTCGATGGCAAGGCCGAGGTCATCGTGCTGCACATGGACCAGCCGCCGAAGGACCAGAGCGATGCGGCTTACATGAAAACGCTGCCCGATGCTTATCTGTATCTCGCCATCTGCAAGGGCGGACAGGGCGTCGGCAGGAGCTTCGTCATGCCGGGGTGGGGAAACTATCTCACCGACCAGGAGATCCGCGACCTCGTCGCCTGGGTGCGTACCTTCTCCGGCACCTGAGCGGCGCGGGACGGCGCACGGTCCTGCCTCTCAGCGCAGACGCCATGCCCGCCAACTCACCACAACAAGCGTGACCGCGGTAAGTGGAAGCGCGAAATAAAGGATCATCGCGTTGTAGAACGGTAGTGCGTCGTGCTCGGCCGCAGCCAGCACGAGATACGCCGTGTATGCCGCGTAATATCCCAGGAACAGCACGCCTTCCCAACGAGCAATCAGGTGGCCGGTAAAAAATATCGGCAGGCAGGCGACGGCCACGGCAACCATCACCGGCAGGTCGAAACCCAGCGCCGCCGCCGAGACCGGCAGGCCGCCCGGCGCCAGCACTGCGGAGAGACCAAGCACGGCGAGGATGTTGTAGATATTGCTGCCGACCACGTTGCCGACCGCGATGTCGCGTTGCCCGCGCAGGCTGGCGAGCACCGAGGTCGCGACTTCCGGCAATGAGGTGCCGGCGGCTACGATCGTCAGGCCGATGATGAGTTCGCTGACGCCGAGGCCGCGCGCCACGGCGATGGCACCGTCGACGAGCAGGTTCGAGCCTGCGATCAGCAGGCCAAGCCCGGCCGCTATGAATGCCGCATTCGTCACGCCCCCGCGCAGGCCGAGCCCTCCGGCATCGACGCCGGCGGCGTATTTCCGCTGTACCACTGCGCTTTCACTCCGGCTCTGGCGTACCAGCAAGATCGTGTAGGCCACCATGCCGGCGAGCAGCAGCACACCGTCGATGCGGCCGATTCGGCTATCCAGCGCCAGCGCCCACGCCAGAATCGACACCCCGATCATCAACGGCACATCCCGCCGGACGAGTTCCTGCGACACCAGCAGCGGTGCGATCACCGCGCTCAGGCCGAGGATCAACAGTACATTGAAGATGTTGCTGCCGACGACATTGCCGAGCGCGATGTCGGTGGTGCCCTCGGCTGCGGCGATGGCGCTGACCGCCATTTCGGGCGTGCCGGTGCCATAAGCCACCACCGTCAGGCCGATGAGCAGCGGCGAGACGCCGAAGGCCGCGGCCAGGCGCGAAGCACCCCGCACCAGGACTTCCGCACCGGCGACCAGCAACGCGAAGCCGGCGATGAGTTCGATCAGCGCCATGTGTCAGTCGTCAGAGCGTGCCGGCGTAGCGGCCGCGCCGACTGACTGCATCAGGAACGGCGAGCGAAATCCCGCTGGCACTGCGGGCAACTGGAGCGCGTGAACAGAGGCCGATACAGGCCCGCATCAAGCGCAGCCTGCCAAAGCCACCGACTGCCACAGCCCGGACAGCGAATGCCCAGGCACGCGAACGCGTAACCGGCCACCGCCAGGACCGTTCCCGTCGTCCAGGACATTCCGCTGGCCGCAACCAACGGTACGAAGCTGCCACCAAGGAGCAAAGCCATGCCAGCGATCAGCTTCCAGTACTGACCGGTCAGGCGAATAACGGATTCTGCGGACACCATGCGCTACCTTTGCGTTCAAAAAAATCAGTCGGGAATTGGCGTGCCCACCTCGTCCGAGGGCACGACCTCGGTTTCAGCCTTCGCCGCCACTACCCACTCGCGCACCGCCGGGTGGTTGAAAATCGCCTGCTGGTACGCAGCCGCCCTGCCCTGCAGCGGCACGCCGTAGCAGTAAAGCCGAAAAGCCACCGGCGCGTACATCGCGTCGGCGAAGCTGAAACGGCCGAACAACCACGGACCGCCGGTCCCAAAGCGCGTGCGGCAGCTCTCCCAGATGCTGACAATGCGCGCGATGTCGGACTGTGCCGCGCGCGAGGGCACCACGCCAGCGCGTCGTCCGCGGCAGTTCATCGGCAGTTCCGAACGCAGCGCCGTGAAACCGGAGTGCATTTCGGCGGCAATCGAACGCGCATGCGCCCGCGCCGCACGATCTTCGGGCCAGCCGTAACAGGCCGGAAATCTCTCGGCCAGGTACTCGCAGATGGCAAGTGAGTCCCATACCGTGAGATCGCCGTCGATCAACACCGGCACGCGGCCGGCGGGCGAGTATTGCAGAATGCGTTGCCGCGTGTCCGGCTTGTCGAGCAGGATCATCACTTCGCGGAAGGGTGCGCCGGCGTGCTTCAGGGAGAGCCAGCCGCGCAGCGACCACGACGAGTAGCTCTTGTTGGCGATGACCAACGTCAGTTCAGCCATGGCATCCTCACCTTGCGCCCTTACCGGCGCTGAATCGTAATGCTGATGTCACCCTTCGGTCCGAGCAGCGCGGAGCCAAGCCAGCTCACCACGCTGACGATGATCGCGCCCCAGAATGCGTCCCAGAAGCTCACCACCTGGAACCCGTCGAGCATTGCCGCCACCAGTCCGAGCATCAACGCATTGAGCACCAGCAGGAACAGGCCGAGCGTGACGATGGTCAGCGGGAGCGTCAGGAGAATGGCCAGCGGCCGCACCAGCGCATTGACGATGCCGAGCAGGACCGCCGCGAGAATCACCGTGCCGCCGCTGTCGAAACTCAGCCCGTCCACCCACTCGCTGGCAAGCCAGAGCCCGAGTGCTGCGACGGCGGCACGCAGAAAAAAACAGGTCACTTTGAAGACTTTCCCAATGCCATGACAGACGCCAGTTTACCGCCTGCCGGACCCCCGGGGCGGCCACGTCCCGGGTAGCCCGCGACTGCTACGATAGCTACCGCATGGCACACTGCGCGCAGGAGAACGCCCATGATTACCCGCAGAACCGTCTTGCAGGGTGGCGTGGCCGCCACGCTCGCCGTGGCGCTGCCCGCGCGCGGCGCTTCCGGCCCTATGACACGGCCCATACCCTCGTCGGGCGAGGCGCTGCCCGTCATCGGCATGGGCACCTCGCGCACCTTCGACGTGACCGCCGATGCGGCAGCCCGCGCCCGGCTCGCTGAAGTCGTGGCGGCGTTTTTCGGCGGAGGCGGCACCCTCATCGACTCCTCGCCAATGTACGGCAACGCCGAGACCGTCGTCGGCGACCTGCTGCGCGCAGCGCCGCCGAAGCGGTGGTTTGCCGCAACCAAGGTGTGGAGCGACGGGCGGGAAGCCGGCATTGCGCAAATGAACGAATCGCTGCAGAAGATGGGCGTGGCGCGCATGGACCTCATGCAGGTGCACAACCTGCGCGACTGGCGCACACACCTGGTGACGCTCCGCGAGTGGAAGGCCGCGGGCAGGATTCGTTACATCGGCATCACCACCTCGACCGCGCGGCAATACGAGGAGTTCGCCGCCGTGATGCGCAGCGAAACCCTCGATTTCGTGCAGCTGAACTACAGCGCGGGGGAAAGGGAGGCCGAACAGGTGCTGCTGCCGCTCGCCCGCGACCGGGGCATCGCCACGCTCATCAACCGCCCCTTCATGCGCAGCGAGCTGTTCCGCCGCGTGGCCGGCAAGCCGTTGCCCGACTGGGCGAAGGAAATCGACTGCGACAGCTGGGGGCAGCTGTTCCTGAAATGGATCCTCGGCCATCCGGCGGTGACCTGCATCATCCCGGCCTCGTCGAAGGCGCAGAACATGGCGGACAACATGCGCGCAGGTTTCGGCCGGTTGCCGGACGAGCCGATGCGAAAGAAGATCATTGCGGCAGCCGGAATCGCGTGAGACTCACCTCAGCTCGATTCGCATGATCGGTCGCGTGGCCGAGCGGCGCGCGACCTCGCGAAAGCCGGCCTGGCGAAACGCCGCCGCGAACCCGGTCCATGCAAACGCGTCGGGCATCGCATCTTTTCGTGGTTCGACGGGATACCCCTCGACGATCCGGGCGCCGTGACGGCCCGCGTGCATGAGAGCAGCTGTCAGCAGCTTCACGCTGAGGCCCTGGCGGCGCGCTGAGCGCGCAATGAAAAAGCACGTCACCGACCAGACCGGCCGGTCGTCGACCGGCTTCAGCGTGCGCGAGCGGGCCAGCGCGGCATAGTGTTCGCGCGGCTCGATGGCGCACCAGCCGATGGGCTCCCTGCCCTCGTACGCCAGGATGCCCGGCGTCGCATTCTTCTCAACAATCCGGCGAAACGCGCGCTTGTTCGCCCCGCCCTTGCGTTGCTGAAATTCCGACCGCCTCAGCCGCCACCACATGCACCAGCAGCCGCCGCAGGCCCCGCGCGCGCCGAACAGCCGCTCGAGGTCCGGCCAGCGCTCCGGGGTCAGCGGCCTGACGCTCAGCGGGCCGCGCGTTGTCAGCACCCGCCCCATCAGCGTTTACGTACCACGAAAATGCCATCCGAGATCGTCGTGAGCACGCAGTCCACGCGGCCGTCGGCGAACACGAAGTCGTTGATGCCGCGAATCGCGACGGTGCCTGGCGACTGGTCCCGCGCATCGACCACCCGCCCGCTCCAGATCACGTTGTCGATCAGGATCAGCCCGCCGCTCCGGACCAGTTGCAGGCCGTGCTCGTAGTACGCCAGGATGTTTTCCTTGTCGGCATCGATGAACATCATGTCGAAGCTCCCGACGCCGTACTCGACGAGAAGCTGCGGCAGGGTTTCCGCCGCCGGTGCCAGCCGCAGCTCGATGCGGTCGGCGACGCCAGCCTCCTGCCAGAATCGGCGCGCGATGTCAGTGTACTCGCGGCTGATGTCGAGCGAGATCAGCTTCCCCGAAACCGGCAGCGCCAGCGCCACGGCAATCGCGCTGTAGCCGGTATAGCAGCCGACCTCCAGGCAGCGCCGGGCGCCGATCAGCTTCGCCAGCACGTGCATGAACACGCCCTGGTCGGGGGCGATCTGCATCTGCGAGTCCGGCAGGTGCGCCGTTTCCTCGATCAGCCGTGGCAGCACCGGATGCAGCACGCGGGTATGGGCGGTGACGTAACGGTACAGAGCCTCGTCCATCGGCACGGTTTTCATGCGCTGCATCCCATGGCCTGGCTGCTGCGATGGTAGCCGCCGCGGTTCCCGACATCCATGCGGCGATTGATCGGGCGGGGATCGAACGTCTTATAAGTGCAGGTTTACCTTATCAAGTGACCCGGAGGAAACGACTCATGAACCTTCTGAGCAGAATCACCCAACTGGTCAAATTAACGATAATTTCCTGTACCGCACCGCTGGCCATGGCCGCCGAAGCGCCCGCCTACACCGAGGACTTTCCGCTCGATAGCTGCCGCTTCGCACCGGGCAGCCATAACCCCTACTTCCCGCTGGTGGTCGGCCGCCAGGCGTATTACAACAATCAGCGCTGCCTCGATGCCGGGGACTGCAACGCGCTGGAAGAACTCTGGATCACGGTGACCCCTGAGACCCGCAGCATCGCGCTGCGCATCGAAGGCGAACTTCGCACCGTGGATGCGCGCGTTGTCGAGGAGCGCGAAACCGAGAATGGCGAGCTGGTCGAGATCTCGCGCAACTACTTCGCCGAATGCCGCCCGATGCAGGACGTGTACTACTTCGGCGAGGAAGTCGACATCTACGAGGACGGCGAGATCGTCAGCCACGATGGCGCCTGGTTGGCCGGCCAGCGGCGCGCTCGCCCGGGCATCATCATGCCCGGCCCGGCGATCCTGCTCGGCTCACGCTACGCCCAGGAAATCGCACCCGGCGTTGCCATGGATCGCGCCGAACACGTGGCCGTAGATCTGGAACTGAAGCTGCCGGCCGGGCGTTTCGACGACTGCGTGCAAATGACGGAAACCTCCCCGCTCGAACCGGGCTCGGAATCCACCAAGGTGTATTGCCCGCGCGCCGGGATGGTGATTGACGACGAGCTGGAGCTGATCAGCATCACGGGGCCGTAAGCGCTCGCCTGAAGGCAGACTGTGGGAGCGACGCCAGTGGCGATCCTCTCTCGCGGCTTGCGCCGCTCCTGCCTGACAACCCGCCTGCTGTGGGAGCCAAGCCAGGCGCGCTCGAACATGGAACTTGCGGGAGCGACGCCAGTCGCGATTTATTCTCGCGGCTTGCGCCGCTCCTACTGGCCGTGGAAGTCCACCCGCATAACCGCGGGCATGGTGGTCAGCAGCGCGAAGCGCACGGCGGCCATGGGACCTGCGTCGTCCGCGTCGTAAGGTGCGGCGACATGGGGCAACCCCCCGGCTTGTTGTTATTTGTCCCGTCTAAGCTGCGCCTGCCGCACGGCCCCGTCAAGTCGCGTCCCGATCGGGTTGACGGCGAATTTCGCGCAGTTCCTTGACGGTTGCCGCAGGAGACGGCGGCGTGCCAAGGAACCGCGTCAACGTCGTGCTTGTCGGCAGCCGGACGCCCTCCCCGAGCAGCTTATCGCTGAGCCATGCAAACCAACGCTCATTGCCCCCGTCGAAGCCGCCGATCCCGGCGACCGTGCGCGCGCGCAGCTCCGCGGCAAGCGCGGTACCGAGTCCGTAGTTCAGCATAAATCCCGGCGACTCGCTCAGCTGCACGCGCATGAACCACCCGGACCACTCCGAATGCGGAACGATGTGCAGATACCCGCTGGTGATGTCGGTCCACAGCGCGTTCGGCTCGAGTTCGGGATCGCGCAGCAGGCCCAGTTCGAACAGCCCCCACGCGACGTCGAGCATGGCGATGGCGAGGCCGACGTCTGCGATCCCGATGGCGATAACGATGGAATTCCTGACGAGGATGACAACGTGGCGACCCCGGGGCCGGATAACCTGGTGGTCTCGAGCGGTGACGACACGCTCGACGGGCTGGGCGGCGCCGACGTCATGACTGGCCTGGCGGGCAACGACACTTATTACGTGAACGACGCTGGTGACGTCGTGGTCGAATTGAGCAATGGCGGAACCGACCTGGTGTACTCCGCGGTCAGCTACACGCTGCCCGCCAATGTCGAGCACCTCGCGCTCACGGGGTCGGCGGCAATCAACGGCACCGGCGCCACTGCCAAGTTACAGTTCGCGACCTTGCTGAATAAGCCGGCCATCAGCCGGTCGGACTTCGTCGTCCAGTAGGCCGGTTCGGCCCACCGGTCAGCCGAGCGGCGGAAAATCCCCCGCGGCGCTCGATGCGACCTTGACGTCGGGAATGTTGAAAAGCGACTTCCAGTCGCGCGCGATGAGAAGGTCCATCAGCTCCGAGCGCCTGCCGGCACGGGTCTTCTCCATCTCCTCGTGCATCGTGATGAGTGCGGCATCGACCTTCGGGCCGAAGAGGTAGCGCAGATACTCCATCGGCACGCGCGGATCGTCCTCGACGAAACGGCCTTCAGCGTCGAACTTCGGCGGCAGGATCGGCGGCACGTAGTAGACATTGGGCTCAGTGCCGAACTCC
>CAYOFE010000046.1:0-20065 GCA_964403135.1 uncultured Chromatiaceae bacterium
CCGACGACCCCGCCAACCCGCACGGCGGCAGCATGTGGGTGATCAGCAAGGCGCTGGCGCGGCGTTCACCGGCGCTTGGCGTACTCGGCCGCTTCATCGGCGGAATCTTCTGCATCACGCTGCTGGTCATGGTGATCGCCGGCGGCAACATGTTTCAGGCCTGGAACGTCGGCGCGATCACCGAGTCGTATTTCGGGGTGCCGAGCATCTTCAGCGGCATCGTGCTCGCCGTGCTGGTGGGGCTGGTGATCATCGGCGGCATCCGGCGCATCGGCGCGGTCGCCGGCTTTCTGGCGCCGGTGATGGTGGCCATGTACTTCATGGGCGCGATCTATGTGCTGGCGATGAACTATGAGCAGATCCCAACCGTGTTCGGGCTGATCTTCCGTGGCGCGTTCTCGCCGCTGGAGGCGGAGGGCGCCTTCATCGGCGGCACCATGGGCTACGCTTTCATGTACGGGTTGAAGCGCGCGTTCTTCTCCAACGAGTCCGGCCAGGGCACTTCGCCCATTGCGCACTCGGCGGCCAGGACCAGCGAGCCGGTGCGCGAAGCGGTGGTGGCGGGTCTCGAGCCGTTCATCGACACCATCATCGTGTGCACGCTCACGGCCTTGGTGATCATATCCACGGGTATCTGGAAACGGCCGGCCGAAGCCACGCTGACGGAGCTGCCCGCCTTCACGCAGTCGGGCGCCGGGTGGACGCTGCCCGAATTGCCAGCACCCGTGCGTAACGGCGCTGGATGGACAATCGGCGAGAGCCTTTACCTGATCGTCACGGCCGACCCCAATCCGCGCAGCGGCAACAACTATCATCGCCTCGCCGGCACCATCGTCGCGGCGAGCAGCGGGCCGGTCATCCGCTGGGAGTCACTGGCCAGCGCAACCACTCCGGTGCTGCGCGATCCGGGCATCTACGTGAGCTACGTCGGCGCCACACTGACCGCAAAAGCCTTCGACTCGGTGACGCCTGGGCTCGGCAAGTGGCTGGTGACGATGGCGGTGTGGCTGTTCGCCCTCTCCACGACGATTTCTTACAGCTACTATGCCGAGCAGGGCATGGTGTACCTCGCGGGCGAACGCTCGGTGACGCCGTTCAAATTCCTGTACGTCCTGCTGCCGATCATCGCCACCGCAGGGTTTCTCAAGACCGATGCGCAACTCGACAATCTCAGCGGCCTCGGCACCGGCCTGATGCTGTTCGTGAATATCCCGATCCTGTGGTTCCTCGGCCACGAGGCGATGACCGCCTATCACGATTACTTCCGGCGTCTGAAGTCGGGCGAGATAGGGCGCGGCCACGCGCCTGAGCGGCTCGATCAGTTGATGCGCGGCGAGAAGTAAAAGGAATCGCGACTTGCGTCGCTCCCACAGGTCTTAGCCGCACAGGCGTCGCTCCCACAGGTCTTAGTCGCACAGGCTTCGCTCCCGCAGGAGGCGTGCGGCCCATCGCGGCCTGCGCCGCTCCCACAAGAGCCTGCCACTTGTGTGAGCCTGCTGCCTGCAGGGCCTGCGGGAGCTGGGTGCCTGTGGGAGCGGCGCAGGCCGCGATCGATCAGCTGCGGGACTTTACGTAGGACCCGGGCGCATCCTCGATTGCGGGCAGCGCGCCGGTGCCGGGATCCCGCGCGGCCACCATCGGCCCGGCCAGCGGCTTGATCCACTCGGCCCAGTCGGGCCACCAGGAGCCGGGGTGTTCCTCGGCGCTCGCCAGCCAGTCGTCGAGCTCGCCGAGTGCGCCTTCCTGCCTGGGGTTGACCCAGTACTGGTATTTCTCGTGCTCCGGCGGATTGATCACGCCGGCGATGTGCCCGGAACCGGCCAGCACGAAACGCACCGGCCCCGAGTAGTGATGGCAGGCCTTGAACACCGACGGATACGGCGCGATGTGATCCTCGCGCGAGGCGAGCAGGTAGATCGGAATCGTCACCTTGGTCAGGTCGATCGGCACGCCGTTGAGCTCGATCGCACCGGGCTTCACCAGGTTGTTCCGCAGGTACATCTCGCGCAGGTAGAACATGTGCGTGCGCCGCGGCATGCGCGTTGCATCCGCGTTCCAGTACAGCAGGTCGAAAGGCGCCGGATCCTTGCCGAGCAGGTAATTGTTCACGTAGAACGACCAGATCAGGTCGTTCGCCCGCAGCATGTTGAAGGTGGTGAACATCGCCTGGCCTTCCAGATAGCCCTTCTCCTCCATCATCTTGTCGAGGTTGTCGAGCTGCTGCTCGTCGATGAACACCTGCAGGTCCCCCGGCTCGGAAAAATCAACCTGGGTGGCGAAGAACGTCGCCGACTTGATGCGCTCATCGCCCTGCGCCGCCATGTAGCCGAGGCCCGCCGCAAGCAGCGTGCCGCCGATGCAGTAACCGATGGCGTTCATGTCCGGCTGGCCGGTCGCCTTCGTTACGGCGTCCACGGCCGCGAGCACGCCTTCGGTCAGGTAATCGGCGAAGGTCTTCTCGGCCAGCTTCTCGTCGGGGTTCACCCAGGACACCACGAATACCGTCTGGCCCTGCGCCACCGCCCAGCGAATGAATGATTTCTCGGGCGTCAGGTCGAGGATGTAGAACTTGTTGATCCACGGCGGGATGATCAGCAACGGCCTCTGGTGCACCTCGGGGGTGGTCGGGCTGTACTGGAGCAGCTGGATCAGGTCGTTCTGGAACACCACCCTGCCCGGTGTTACCGCGATATTGCGCCCGAGCTCGAAAGCGCCCGGGTCGGTCATGGTGATCTTCAGCGAACCGTCGCCGCGCTGGATATCGCGGCGGAAGTTCTCCAGCCCCTTCACCAGGTTCTGCCCCTGGCTTTCGAGCGTGGCGCGCAAAACTTCCGGGTTGGTCCAGACGAAATTGCTGGGCGCAAAGGCATCGGCAAGCTGGCGGGTGTAGAAGTCGAGCTTGCGCGCGGTCTTCTCGTCCACGCCCTGCACCGCCGCCATCGTGTTCAGCATCCAGCGCGAGGTGATCAGGTAGGACTGCTTGATGAAATCGAACAGCGGGTTCTCGTCCCAGTCCGGGTGACGGAAACGCCGGTCGCCTTTCTCCGGGGAGGCCACCGGCGCCGCCTGCTGACCGAGCAACCGCTGCGAGGCGGTCTGCCAGAGGCGAATGTGCTGCTGCCACAGGTCGAGGTTCGCCTGCATGAGCCGGGCGGGGTCGAACCACATGCGCTTGGCGGCGTCGGACAACGTGCCGCCGAGATTCAGCGGGTCGAGCTTGCGCATCACGTCGGCGGGGCCCTTCATGGCCTCGGCCAGCATGTCCTGGTTGCGCTGCGCGAACTCCATGAGCTCGTGCGAGAGCCTGGCGAGGTCCGGGACCGGGGACTGGGGTTGCTCGTCGCTCATCAGGGCTTCTTGCCCTGGCTCGACATCAGCGCGTCGAAAAACGATTTCTGCATATCCGCCCACATGCCGAGGTTGCGCGCCGTCATGCTCTGCATGGTCGCCATCGGCGTCTTGGCCAGCACCTCGCGGAACTGGTCCTGCATGGCCTTCTGCTGGTTCAGGAACGCCTCCACGCTCTGCTCCAGGTACTGCGCCATGAATTCCTGCAACGGGTTGCCGTAGAAGCGGATGATGTGCCTGAGCATGCCGGCGCTGAGAATCGGCCGGCCGCCCTGCTCCTGCTCGGCGATCACCTGCAGCAGGATGTTGCGGGTGATGTCCTGCCCGGTGGTGTCGTCAACGACCGCGATGTCTTCGCCCTCCACGATCAGCTGGCGAATGCCGTCGAGCGTCACGTGGCGGCTCGCCTCGGTGTCGTACAAGCGGCGGTTGGCGTATTTTTTTATGGTTCTGGGCATGGCCGGTCCACCCGCGATGTCTTTGTTTTGCCATGCAGGATTCTAACCGCTTTTCTGCAAACGCAGAAAAAGGAAGAGGGCAGCGACCGACGGCCGCCACCCTCTAAGGGGGGATCTCGTTAGCGTTCTTAAATCAGTCAGTTAGACGATTCAGGCGGCCTTCTTGTGATGGCGCCCTTCGCCAGCAGCTGCCGTCGCTGCCACTTGGGCCTTTTCCTGCGCGGTGCGGGCGATGTCGGCGTATTCCTGCGCGCGCTTCACGAGCTGCTCGCCGTAAGCGCGGCTGCGCTCGATCTGCTTGCCGAACAATTCGTTGATATCCGCCGTCTGCGTCGGGAGCTTGGCCTGCTCGACCATGAACTCGACATAGTCGCCGAGAACCGCATAGTTCTGGCGGGCAAGGCGCTCGAAAGTCTCAGCCGCGATGCCACCGAAAGCGCGCATCGGCTCGTAAGCCTGACGCTGAAAATCGACATACTTCTGGAACGGGTCATTGAGGGTCGTCATTTTTAGAGTCTCCGTAGAGGAACCGAACTGGCCGTTGCAAATCAGTATATGACTTTTCTCTTGCGATGCAAGAGAAATTTATCCCGCCTTTTAAACCGACATAATGCATTGTTTTTAGATTATTTATTAATAATTTATGTTAACTTAATGTTCCGCTGATTGTGCATTGCGCAGCAGACTTCAGCAATCGTCTGGCGCGCAAGATCGCCTAAAATCTGTCATCACCCCGCAATACGGCGCCCTGAAACTGGCATGCATCGGCACGGCGAGTGCCGGCGAAGTGTCCGGTGTGAGGCCATTGCGGAGAACCTAATGGACGTCGGTTCCTGGAAATCTGAGCTGCTGGAGATTCTGCTCGGCGATGAGGAACTCGCGCCGAGGCAGGCCAGCCCCACAACCACAGGCCGCCTGGTCGTGCGCGGCTACGTGCTTGACCCCGAAGACGATGCCCCGCCCCGCATCGCTTTGATGGCAGCCCCGGGGCCATGGCCCACTCGCAATGTCCGGCGAGCTACGGTTCCTGGCCGGAAATGGCGAACAGCAGCAGCACGGGCAGCGTCAGGAACGAGATCAGCGTCGATACCAGCACCGCGCCCGCGGCATCGTCGGGATGCCGGTCGTAGCGGGCCGCGAGCAGGTAGCTGAATACGGCCACCGGCATCGCGCTTTCGATCAGGAAGACGCCACGCAATATTCCGGTCAGGCCGAACGCTTCGCTGAGACCCCAGCCCACCGCAAAACCGAGGCCCAGGCGGGTGACCGCTAATCCGACCGAGACTGGCGCCCGGTGGACAGTGATGCTCGCCAGCGAATGGCCCAGCGCCAGCAGCATCAGCGGAATCGCCATGCCCGCCATGAGACCCACGGTATTCGACAGCCACCGGGGCATCGCCGTGCCGGTCGCGAGCAAGGCCACGCCGGCAGCGGCAGCGTAGATCATCGGCGTCTGTCGCAGCGTGCGCCACGCAGATTGCCTGCCCTGCACCAGCGGCCCGAACACGAACTGGCTCACCGAGCCGACCAGGTAATAGCCCACCGCCAGCCCCAGACCCTGTTGGCCGAACGCGAACAGGCACAGCGGCAGCCCCAGGTTGCCGGCATTGGAAAACACCGCCACCGGCAGATAGCTTCGCAGCGGCAGGCCAAGCAGCCGGAAACCGACCGCCCCAGCGAGCGCGCAAATGCCGTGGCCAAGCGCGGCGAGGCCCATCATGCAGCCGAATCCGGCCGTATCGGTCTGCAGGCCCGAGATCCCCTGCAGCACCAGGCAGGGCGCGCCGATGTTCATGATCGCCCGGGTCAGGAAATCCCGGTCGAGCGGCACTTTCAGCCGTGCCCACGCATAGCCGATGCCCGCGCAAAGCAGCACCGGCACGATGATCGGTATCAGTTGCGCGTACATAGGGCTCGGGCGTGATGTTTGGCATGTTGGCACTTATTGCGTTTAATAAGAAGCAGCCCATAAGCAACGGCGCGCTAATCATGATGATCGATCTGCAGGCATCCGATGGTCATCGCTTCAAGGCCTACCAGGCAGCGCCTCCGGGAAAGCCGAAGGCCGGCCTCGTCGTGCTCCAGGAAATCTTCGGCGTGAACGGTCACATGCGGGCGGTGGCCGACGATTTTGCGCAGCGCGGATACCTCGCGATCGCCCCCGCCTTGTTCGACCGCGTGCGCCCGGGAATCGAGTTCGGCTACGACGAGATCGAGCCCGCGCGCGAGGTCATGATGAAGCTCGACCGCGAGAACACGATCCGCGACATGACTGCGGCCGTGGCCGCGGCGCGGGCCGGGGGCAAGGTCGGGGCGATCGGTTACTGCTGGGGTGGCGCATTGGCGGACCTGGCGGCGTGCTGCAGCGGCGTTGACGCCGCCGTTTCCTATTACGGGCGGCACACCGCCACCTGGCTCGACCTCAAGCCGAAATGCCCGGTCATGTATCACTTTGGCGGCCTGGATCCGTACATTCCGCTCGAAACGGTCCATGCCATCCAGGATGGCCGCCCGGAAGGTACGTTTTTCCTGTATCCGGAGGCCGGCCACGGCTTCAACTGCGACGAGCGCCACGAGTACCATGCGCCGAGCGCCGAGCTGGCGCTGCGGCGCACGCTGGAATTTTTCGAGGAAAATCTGCAGGCTGCATGAATCGCGACTGGAGTCGCTCCCACAGTAAAGTCAGCATTTGTAGGAGCAGCGCAAGCCGCGATTCCACAGTCGCGGCCGCCGCTCCCACGAGATTTTGAGAGGATCAGCAAAATGTCGGACCGTCACGAAGAGATCAGCCGGATCGGCCGCCGCGAACTGCTGACGGCCAGCGCGGGGCTGGCAGCTGCGGCGGTGGCCGGACCTGCGCTCGCCGCTTCGCGACGACGGCAGCCACGCGGCAAGGCGGTTTTTCCGTGTGACACATTCCGCGACTGGATCCAGGCGCTCGACGACCACGGGCTGCTGATGCGGATACCGCGCCTCGACCAGGACGCCTACGAAATGACTGCACTCGCCTACCGGCTGATGGACGAGTTCGGCTGGTACGGGGCACCAGCGGTGATCGCCGAGGAGGTGAAAATCGAGGGCCAGTGGCGCAAAGGCCCGGTGATCTTCAATCATCAGGGCCATTGGGACACCGAGGCGATGCTGTTCGGCATCGAGCCCGTGCCGGGTCACGGCATGAAGACCTACCAGAAGGTCATGGATCACCTGATCGGGATCTTCGAGGCGAACGGCGGCAAGCCGCCGCAGATCGCCCCGGTGACCGTGGCTCGCGACCAGGCGCCGGTGAAGGAGCACGTGCTCACGGGCGACCAGATCGACCTGACGAAATTCCCTTTCATCCAGTCGAACCCCGCCGATGCCGGGCGCTACGTGAACACCGGGTCGGTGTTTACCGCCGATCCCGAGCTCGGCATGAATTTCGGCATCTACCGTTGCCAGATCCGGGGGGCCAACGTCCTCGGTGTGAATCCCGAGCCCGGTCAGCGCGCGTGGAAGATGTTCAACGCGCAGAAAGAGCGCGGCGAAAAGATCGCTAAAGTCTCCATCGCGCTCGGCCAGGACCCGATGGTATGGATGATCAGCGGCTCGGCGCTGACCAAGGGCATCAAGGACGACGAAATGGCCATCGCCGGCGGCCTGCGCGGCAAACCTGTGGAGGTGGTGAAGTCCGAGACCAATGATCACCTGGTGCCCGCGCACGCCGAAATGATCATCGAGGGCGAAGTGCCGCTGCAGGAGCCCATGCTGCCGGAGGGACCGTTCGGCGAGATGTACGGCTACCTGGGCCTGAAGAAAGCGGAGAACTTCTGGATGCGCGTGACGGCGATTACCCACCGCAGCAATCCGTGGATCCTGAACCAGTTCACCGGCGTCACGCGCGGCTTCTGCACCGCGCCCACCGAGGCCTTCGCGCTGTACCGCTTCCGCAAGCTCTTTCCCAACATCGTCGGCTACCACATGCCGGTCGAGGCCACCGGCTGGGCAGTGATCAGCATCGACAAGCAGAAGCCCGGCGAAGCGCTGGTCATCGGCAAGCGCATCGCCCAGATCGTCGGGCTCGCCAAAGTGGTGGTCGTGGTGGACAAGGACGTGGACGTGCTCAACCGCACCGAGGTCATGTACATGATGGGCGCGCGCTGGCAGCCGCATCCGGCGGCGGAGATTCTCAAGGACGTGCAGGGCATGCCGCTCGACCCGAGCTCGCCGAGCCGGCCGAAGACCGCCAAGATCATCGTCGATGCGACCAAGCAGTGGCCGGAAGAGGGCGGGCCGAGCGTATACCCCGGGTACAACCGCGAACTGCTGACGCAGCTTGCGCCGCAGGCCTTCGCCATCGTGGACCAGAACTGGGAGCGGTACCTGCGGGGCTGGAAGATCGACGGCTGGCCCCAGCGCAGCGTCTGAAGAGAGGCCGTGGGAGCGACGCAAGTCGCGAGCCGGCCCTTCCGCGAAGCACAAGCGGCCTCTCGGCGATGCGCCTCTACCGAGCCGGCGCTCCGGACACGTACAGCAGTCACTGAAGCACGCAAGCTTTCGCCGTCCGGCCCAGAGCCGGCCGGACCCCAGCTTGCTCCGGTCGAATGGCCAAGAGCCGGCTCGTACGAGGCATCATCGCCTGCGGCCGCTGATTCGTTAACGAGCCGCTACCGGCCGCCGCAAATCGCGTCTCACGTCGCTATGAGAGTTCCCGGCGCAACCGCTGCGAATCCAGCTCCCCGCACCAGCGCGCCACGACCAGCGTCGCCACACCATTGCCCACCAGGTTAGTCAGCGCGCGGGCCTCGGACATGAAGCGGTCGATGCCGAGGATCAGCGCCAGCCCCGCCACCGGCACATGGCCCACCGCCGAAAGCGTCGCCGCCAGCACGATGAAGCCGCTGCCCGTCACGCCGGCCGCGCCCTTCGACGTCACCAGCAACACCGCCAGCAGCGCCAGTTGCTGGCCGAAGCTCATCGGTGTATCGGTGGCCTGCGCGATAAACACCGCCGCCATGGTCAGATAAATCGACGTGCCGTCGAGATTGAACGAGTAGCCGGTCGGGATCACGAGTCCGACCACCGGCCGGCTCACGCCGAGCCGTTCCATACGCGTCATCATGCGCGGTAGCACCGCTTCCGACGAGGAGGTACCGAGCACGATCAGCAGTTCCTCGCGGATGTACTTCACGAAGCGCCAGATGCCAAAGCCGGCGAGCCGCGCGATCAGGCCGAGCACCGCGAACACGAACACCAGGCACGTGGCATAGAACGCTGCCATCAGCTTGCCGAGCGAGAGCAGCGTGACAAGCCCGTACTTGCCGACGGTGAACGCCATTGCGCCGAAGGCCCCGATCGGCGCCACCCGCATGATGATGCCGACGATGCCGAACAGGATCTCCGACAACCGCGCGATGAACCCGAACACCGGCGATTCCGTGCCGCCCAGCCGGTGCAGCGCGAAGCCGAACAGCAGCGAGAAGAACAGCACCTGCAGGATGTTGCCCGCGGCGAACGCGCCGATCATGGTCGCGGGAATGATGTCGAGCAGGAACTGCGCCGGGCCGGCCATCGTTTCCGCGCCGGTATAGGCCGACACCGAGCCGGCATCGAGCCCGGCCGGATTGACGTGCATACCTGCGCCCGGCTTGACCCAGTTAACGATCACCAGGCCAATGATCAGCGCGATGGTGCTGACGATTTCGAAATAGAGCAGCGCGTAGAGCCCTGTGCGACCGACCTTCTTCAGATCGTCCATGCCGGCGATGCCAACCACCACCGTGCAGAAGATCACCGGCGCGATGATCATCTTGATCAGCCGGATGAATCCGTCGCCGAGCGGCTTCATCGCCTCGCCGGTACCGGGCGCGAAATGGCCGAGCAGCGTGCCAATCACCACGGCGACGAGCACCTGGAAATAAAGCGACCTGTACGGCACCATGACCATGGGGACAGATCCTAAATCTGTCTCCGATCCCCTTGCCCGATCCGGCTAGAATCGGCGGGTCTCTGGCTCTTGGGTGAGGACATCATGGCCATCGTTCATGTGGTGATCGCGCTTGCGGTGATCGAGTATTTCGTCTTCGGCGCACTGGTCGGGCGCGCGCGGGTCAAGGCGGGCATCGACGCGCCGGCGATGACCGGCGATGCGATGCTCGAGCGGCACATCCGGGTGCATTACAACACCCTGGAACTGCTGGTGTCGTTCATACCGGCGATCCTGCTGTTCGCGGCATACGTCAATGAAACGGCCGCGGCCGTACTCGGGCTGCTGTTCATTGTCGGCCGGATCATCTACTTCCGGGCCTATATCGCCGACCCGAAGAAGCGCGGCCCGGGGTTCGGGCTTTCGGTGCTGCCGGTCATGATCATGCTGCTCGGTGGGCTTGGCGGGGCGGTGGTGGCAGCGTTCGGCTGACGACCGAATCGCGACTTGCGTCGCTCCCACAGCCGGGCATATCGCTGCTCGCGCCGCTCCCACAGCCGGGCATATCGCGACTTGCGTCGCTCCCACCAGGCAAGTGACTTTTTGTGGGAGCGACGCAAGTCGCGATCCCGTCAAGCCTGTTCGTCCATGATCGGGTTGCGCAGCACGCCAATCCCGCCGATCTCGACCTCGATCACGTCGCCGGCCTTCATCCAGACCGGCGGCTGGCGCGCAAAACCGACCCCGCTCGGCGTGCCCGTCGTGATGATGTCCCCGGGCTCGAGCTGCGCAAAAGTCGAGCAATAGGCCAGCAGCTCCGCCACGCCGAAATGCATGTCGCTCACTGGCGCCTGTTGCATCACCTGGCCGTTCAGCCGCGTCTGCAATTGCAGGGCTTTCGGGTCCGGGATCTCGTCGGTGGTGACGAACCAGGGGCCGACACTGCCGCTGCGAGGGAAATTCTTGCCAGCGATGAACTGCGAGGTGTGGTTCTGGAAGTCGCGCACCGAGCCGTCCATCAGGCAGGTGAAACCGGCGACATAGGCAAGCGCCTCGCCGGGTTTCACGTAGCGCGCCGGCCGGCCGATGATAAAGGCCAGTTCGCCCTCGTAGTCGTATTCCTGCGAGACGCGGGTTTTTACCAGCGGGCAGCCGTGGCCGACCATGCTGTCGGCGGCGCGCGTAAAGAGCACCGGGTAGTCCGGCACCTTGCGGCCCATTTCCTTCATGTGCTCGCGGTAGTTCACCCCGACGCAGAGGATCTTGCCCGGGTTCGGAATCACCGGGTCGAACACGACATCGGCCGCGTCGGGCAGCCGTGGATTGCCAAGCGCCGATGCGCCCACCTGATCCAGCGCGCCTGCGGCAAGCGCCGCGCGCAGATCCGGATAGCGGGCCTGGAAAATGGCCGTCACCGGCCGCGCCGACTCGCCCTCGACCAGGCCGTAGGCCGGCACACCACGGATGCGAAAACTCGCGAATTTCAAGATTGCCGACTCCACGGGTTGCAGACGCCGGCGCCGAGACCGGCGCGGCTTTCCGATATTATAGGAACGCCTCCCCGCGGCCGCGCCAGTGCAGCATCGGGGCTGATAACCCCGGAACACCATGCGCCTCGCCGATCCCAGCCTCATCCGCCAGCAGTGTCACGTTAACGGCCGCTGGATCGCGGCCGCCTCCGGCGCGACCAGCGAGGTGCGCAACCCGGCCACCGGCGAGACGCTGGCAAACGTGCCGGCGATGAGTGCCGCCGATGCGCGCGCCGCGATCGAGGCCGCCCACGCGGCGTTCGGCCCCTGGCGCGCTCGCAGCGCGCGGGAACGCGCGACGATACTGAAACGCTTTCATGGGCTGATCCTGCAGCACCAGGACGATCTCGCTACGATCATGACCGCCGAGCAGGGCAAGCCGCTCGCCGAAGCCAAAGCCGAGATCGGCTATGCAGCCGCATTCGTCGAGTGGTTCGCCGAGGAGGCGCGCCGCATTTATGGCGACGTGATCCCGGGCCAGCAGAATGACCGGCGCATCATCGTCATCAAGCAGCCGGTCGGCGTGGTGGCCGCGATCACGCCGTGGAATTTTCCCTCGGCGATGATCGCCCGCAAGATCGGCCCGGCGCTCGCCGCCGGCTGCACCGTCGTCGCCAAGCCGGCCCACCAGACGCCGCTGTCGGCTCTGGCGCTCGCCGAGATCGGCATGCGCGCCGGCCTGCCGCCGGGCGTGTTCAACGTGATCACCGGCCCGGCACGCGAGATTGGCGGCGAACTCACCGCCAATCCGATCGTCCGCAAGCTCACTTTCACCGGCTCGACCGAGGTCGGCAAATTGCTGCTCGCGCAGTGCGCCGGCACGGTAAAAAAGGTGTCGATGGAGCTCGGCGGCAACGCGCCGTTCATCGTGTTCGACGATGCCAATCTCGACGCCGCGGTAGCCGGCGCCATCGCCAGCAAGTACCGCAACTCCGGGCAGACCTGCGTATGCGCCAACCGGCTGCTGATACAGGCGGGGGTCTACGAGGAGTTCGCGAAGCGGCTGGCGGCGGCTGTAGCCAGGCTTCGCGTCGGCGACGGTCTGAAAGGCGAGACCGACCAGGGGCCGCTGATCGACATGCGCGCGGTCGAGAAAGTCGAGGAGCACATCGCCGACGCTATGGCCAAGGGTGCGCGCGTGCTGATCGGCGGTTCGCGCCATCCGCTGGGCGGCACGTTCTTCCAGCCAACCGTGCTCACCGGCGTGACCGCGGCAATGAAGGTGGCCCGCGAGGAAACCTTCGGGCCACTGGCGCCGCTGTTCGTTTTCGATACCGAGCAGTCCGCAATCCGAATGGCCAACGACACCGAATTCGGGCTTGCGGCCTACGTGTACACGCGGGATCTCGGCCGCAGCTTCCGGGTGTGCGAGCAGCTGGAGTACGGCATGGTAGGACTGAATACCGGGCTCATTTCGACCGAGGTCGCCCCCTTCGGCGGCGTAAAGGAATCGGGCATGGGCCGCGAAGGCTCCAAGTACGGCATCGAGGACTACCTCGAAATCAAGTATCTCTCGATCGCCGGCGTGGACGCATGAAACCCGGCAAGAGCGGCGCGCGGCTCACCGAGGGCCCGATCGGCAGGAACATCTTCTCGCTGATGGTGCCGATGATGCTCGGCATGGTCGCCATCATCACCAACAACCTCGCCGGCGCCTTTTTTATCGCGCGCGTCAGCACCGACCAGCTCGCGGCGATCAGCTTCACCTTCCCGGTGAGCTTCATCATCGGCTCGATCGCCATTGCGCTCGGCACCGGCACGTCCTCGGTGGTGGCGCGCCTGTTCGGCTCGGGGGAACGCCAAGCGGTGTGCCGCATCACGCTGCATGCCATGCTGCTCGCCGTCGCTTGTGGTCTGGTGGTGCTGTCTCTCGGGCTGGCCACCATCGACCCGGTGTTCCGGCTGCTCGGCGCCGACGACAATGTATTGCACTACATCCACGATTACATGGCGATCTACTACTGGGGCGGCATCTTCGTCGTGGCGCCGATGATCGCCAACTCGGTGCTGCGCGCCTCGGGCGACGCAAAGCGGCCCGCGATGATCATGACCACCGCGGCGGTGCTGAACATCATCATCGATCCGGTACTGATCTTCGGGCTGTTCGGTTTTCCGCGCATGGAAATCGAGGGCGCCGCGCTCGGTGGCGTCATCGCCAACGCGCTCACGCTATGCGCCTCGGCTTATTTCGTCATTTACCGCGAACGCCTGGTGAACTTCCGCGCGCCGGCATTCGACCAGATGTGGGATTCCTGGCGGCGCATCCTGCACGTCGGCGTGCCCTCGCTCACCAGCAGCCTGATGGCGCCGCTCACCACGGCGTTCATCACCAGCCAGGTGGCACTGTACGGCCACGAGGCGGTGGCCGGTTTCGGCATCGCCTCGCGCGTGGAAGGTCTCACCGCCATGGCGCTGATGGCGCTCTCTGCGGCGATGACCCCATTCACCGGCCAGAACTTCGGCGCCAGGCGCTTCGATCGCGTCGAGGCCGGTGTCAACTTCGCGTTCCGCTTTTCATGGATCTACGGCGGTTGCGTGGCGGTTGCAATGTGGCTGCTCGGCTGGCTGCTGGTGGACCTCTTCGACGTCGAGGCCGGCGCCCGGCAAGCGGCGCTGCTGCACATGTGGATCGTGCCGATCAGCTACACGGGGCTCGGCATGTCGATGACCACCAACGGCGCCTTCAACGCGATGGGCAAGCCGATGGCCGCCATGTGGGTGTCGCTGTCGCGCACGTTGATGGTGTATGCGCCCCTGGCGTGGATACTATCGAAGCTCTTTGGTCTGATCGGTATCTTCGTTGCTGGCGCCACGGCGAATTTCGTCGCCGGCGGCATCGGCTACGCCTGGTTCAATGCGGTGTTTCGCGAGAAACTGGCCGACAGCCAGGCGCGAACCGCCCAGCAGCGGGAGTTCGGCGAAACAATCGCTCGGTGGCCTCAGTCGCGCCGGTAGTGCGGATTCTCCGGCGGCACCACGCTCGCGTAATAGCCCCACGTCGAGCCGACAGGGTGCTGGCTCCAGTCCTGCGGCTTCTCCAGCATGTCGGGCCGCTCGCGCTCCAGCTTTGCGCGCACCACCCGCGGGATATTCTCGAGGCCGCCCGTCACCTTGTAGCTGTGCGAGCTGGCGACCATGCGCCCGGCGACGCCGCTCCTGCCCATCTTCATCCACGGCAACCACGGCGTCTGGCGGAAGAAGCCCGCCGTCATGGTCGCCCAGAGCCGGCCGCGGTCTTCGAGTTCGGCCGCTGGCGTGAAGAACACGAAGTGCTCGGATGGATTGATCACCGGGCCGGTCGAGGATTCCGGCCAGCCTTCCGGCGTTACCGGGTTGCGAATTTCGAGCATCCAGTCCCAGCTGAGCAGGTAGTGATCGCCAATACGCCGCCACGGCAGCACGAACGGCACGGTCTCGCCGGTGGCACCCTTGTCGCCACGGTAGCTGACGCTGCGCTCGTCGCGCGACGCCGCATTGCCGATTGCGATCTGCCAGCGGTAGCGATCGGTGACCATCCGCTCGGCGGGGTAGCGCGCCGGGATCGTGGTACTGACGAGATCGTTGATGTACGGATAGACCTTGACCCGCTTTGCGGTGAAGGGATTCTCCCATTCTTCGAGGATCTCGCCGGTGCGAAGATCGGTGTAGAACGTCGCATCCTTGCCGCGATACTCGGCATCGCCGTTCGGCAGGATCCGGAACTGCAGGCTGCCGAAGCCGACGTAGCCGAAAAGCGGTATCGCCCGTCGATCGCCGACCACCGCATAGAAAACACCCTCGTGGCCGCCGAACACGAGTTCCTCGCCGACCGTGCCCCACAGCTTCGCAAACGCGTAGATGTTGTCCTCCGCGCGGGTGAGATCGAGCCCTTTGCCCGATCGCGGCCGGCCTTCGGCCTCAGCGGCAAAAGGCAGCAGCGCACCGGCCCCGGCGGCAAGACCGAGCCCGAGCGCCTCGCGGCGGGTGGCGGTGCCGGCGAGAGCCTTCATCGCATCGATGTACATAACCGGTTCGCTCCCGGCGTCGAGTTCAGTGACCTGGCGCCTTCGACCACTGCGGGAATGGCGGCAGGCGCGACAGCAGGAACGCGGCCACCACCAGCAGGCCGGCATGCGCGACCAGGATCCCGCCGTAACCGCCGAAGCGGTCCACGGCGTTTGCCGTGAGCAACGGGCCGAAGCCCGCGCCGAGCGAGTACGCGCTGTAGTACCAGGCATAAATACTGCTGAAATAGCGCACGCCGAAATAGCGGCTGGCAAGAAATGCCGTGACATCCACCTCGGCACCGACCGCCAGCCCGGTCAGGACCCCGGCCAGGAACGCCAGCCAGCCGCTGACTCCGGCGGCCAGCAGCAGCATGGCGACGATCGGCCCGAGCAGAAACGCGATTGCCACCTGCGGCGCGAAGAACCGGTCCATCAGCCAGCCGGCGCCGACGCGACCAACCACCAGCGCCACCGCGAGAATCGACAGCGCATTGGCCGCGCGCATCGGCGTGACGCCACGGCTGACCAGCAGCGGCACCAGGTGCACCTGCACGCTGGTGATGCCGATACCGATCAGCAGGAACGTCACCAGCATGAACCAGAAGGTGCGCGTGCCGAGCGCCTCCCGCAGCGTCACGCCTGGCGGCACCTGCGCAGCGCCGGCGCTGCCGTCGCGGGCAGATTCTCCATCCGGACGCAGGCCTATGGATTGCGGCGATTCGCGCACCACCAGCAGGATCATGCTGCAGCCGACGACGAATACCGTCGTGGCCACCACGAGATAGGCGTCGCGCCAGCCATAGGCCTCGATGGCCCATTGCGACAGCAGCGGCCAGGTGAAGCCGCCGATGCCGACGCCGGCGAGCGTGATGCCGAGCGCGAGCCCGCGGCGCCGGTCGAACCACACGGCGATGATGCGGGTGAAAGCGATGTGCGTGGTGCCCACGCCGAAGATCGCCAGCAGCACGTAGCGCAGCTGGAACGTCCACACGTGCTCGTTCTGCAGGTAGAACGAGGCAATCAGCGCCGCCTCGCACACCAGCCCCACCAGAATCACGCGCCGCGCGCCGAGGCGGTCAACCAGCTGCCCGAAAAACGGCCCGACGAACGTCATCGCCAGGACGGAGTAGAAAAGCCCGGCGAACACCTCGGTCTGCGACCAGCCGAAGGCCGCGCGCAGCTGCACGGCGAACACGCCGAAGGTGTAGGTCAGCACCGTCGCCAGCCCGCAGGCCAGACCGATGCCGCAGGCCAGCGCGACGTACCAGCCGTAGAAAATGCGCTTCATTTATGCTCCCCGGAGCGGGCAGCGATTCCCCAACCGGCCGCCGCCACC
The DNA here is from genome assembly GCA_964403135.1 of uncultured Chromatiaceae bacterium. Taxonomy (GTDB): domain Bacteria; phylum Pseudomonadota; class Gammaproteobacteria; order Steroidobacterales; genus QUBU01. The sequence continues at coordinate 16,560 of CAYOFE010000046.1, forward strand.
TGACATAGCTGAAACCCTAACACGGCCCGGATGAATTGGGCGGAAATTCAAGCTCATTGCGACCCGGGCAGCCGCCTCCTCGCTGCGGCATACCGCTCATGAATCCGCCCGGCGCGCGGTGCCGAAATGCACCCCATCGCGTGACACCGGTCAGGCGCCGTTACAAATCGCTACAAAGTGTTACGGCGCTGAAAGGAAAAGGACATAAACCAGGCCTAAATTTGCACTATCGGAATCTGGAATTGCAGGAAGGGACAAACACCATGCGTAACGTCATCAACATGAACCGCCTCGAGCAGCTCGGGTTTCTCGGTACTGTGCTGGTCGCGCTGATGTTCCCGGTGATGACCGTCGCTGGGCTTCTTTAGGCCGAACGTTTCGAGAAGGGCGCCGGACGGGGATTGTGGTCGGGTTGCGTATCCCCCCCTATCCCCCTTGACCCCCCAAGGTCGTGACGCGGGACATTATCCCGTCCGGCTCCGAAAAATTAACCCCGCGCAAGCGGGGTTCTTTTTTTAGCCCCCTCAGCGCAGCTGCCGCGGCGCGTTCACGTACAACCGGCCACCGATGAAGAACGTCGTCACGTCGTCGCCGAAATCGAGCTCGGCGCTGATCACGAAATTCTTCGCCACTTCGTACAACGCACCGATGACCAGCGAGGTCTCGTCGTCCTCGATGTCGACGTAACGCACCCCGCCGTTGATCTCGAGCTGCGCGCCGATCATGGCGCGCACCAGCCCCTCGAGCCCGTAGCCGTCCTCGTCGGGATCGCCACGCCCCGGCGTGTCGAGCTCGAAGTCGATGTAACGAGCGCGGCCGACCGCATCGAGTCCCGGTCGCAGCGGAAAATTCAGGCCGATGCCGGCGTTCCATGTCTGCGCGTCAAGGCCGCGGTCGAGATCGGTGTCTTCGTATCCGGCGACAAGATGGACGTTGCGGTGCAACGCGTATGAGGCGCTGAACCGGAACCCGTCGCCGTCCACGTCAATGTCGTCGAAGTCCGTGTTGACATAGCCGAGCTCGGCATAGGTATAACGCGGCTCATCGGCCGCCCAGGCAACGGCCGGCAACGCCAGCACCACGCACGGCGCCAGCAGGCGCACCAGTCGGTTGACGCGCACAGTCATCGGATCTCCTCCCTGGATAATTCACGACAGCAGCGCTGGCAGGAGTCCCCGTGTGAACCCGTCTGCAGCACCGCGCCGTATTATCCGCGTGTTCTCGGCGCCTGCACAAGCGCACCGGCATTTGTCGCGGCTTAGACGAGATTCGCGAATTACTCGCTGAACGGCGCGCATTGCAGCGTCGCCGGATGCTCGCACGACTGCTGTCATGGCCACCTGACTCACCAGGAGGCCCGCCATGACATCGCCGCTCGCCATCGCCACACATATCATCGCCGCCGTGTCTGCAGCGCTCATCGCCCTGTCGTCGCAGGCGGCAACACTCGTTGGCCGCATTGGCGGCGAGCCCGGCGTCAACGCCACCGGCGCGGCCACCTACACGATACCGATCAACGTGGCGGCGGGCATGAACGGCCTGCGGCCGTCCATAGCGCTCAGCTACAGCAGCCAGGCGGGCGACGGGGCGGCCGGCATCGGCTGGTCGCTTTCGGGCTTCTCGGCGATCACGCGCTGCCCGCTGACGGCCGCGGTGGACGGGCGCTTCCAGGGCGTGCGTTACTCCTGGGAGGATCGCTACTGCCTCGACGGGCAGCCCCTGATTCTCGTCAGCGGTTCCTACGGGCGGGAAAATGCCGAATACCGCACCGAGATACATGGCTACGAGAAGATCACGTCGCATGAGTCGTGGGGCAACGGGCCGTTGTATTTCGAAGTACGTCATCCGAACGGCTTGCTGTACCGGTACGGCAACGATGCGGATTCGCTGATCGAGGCGCCGGGCACCAGCGAGATTCGCGCCTGGGCGCTGAACGAGATCATCGACAAGCACCAGCAGCGCGTCAGCTTTGCGTATACCGAAGATACGATCGCGGGCGAATTCCTGCCTGCCGAGGTCCGCTGGACCTGGGGCCCGGGACAGACACCGAACGAGGCACGTTACCGGCTGGTCTTCGCCTGGGAGAACCGTCCGGCAGAAGATGTGCGTGGCGGTTACGTGTACGGCTCGCCGTGGCAGACCGGCAAGCGCCTGTCGGCCATCGACTACGAGTTTGAGTCGGGCATCGGCTTCGTGCGCGTGCATCGCTACGCATTGACCTACACCGCCCCCTCCACGACCAGCACGCAACGCAGCCAGCTCGCCAGCGTCACCCAATGCGGCCCGCGCGACTGCCTGCGCCCGACGACATTCGCGTGGCAGGACGGCGTGGCTGGCTGGGCCAGCGAAACCAGCGGCCCGACCGCCGATGCCGCCAATGCCGTATTCGGCGATTACGACGGCGACGGCGACACCGACATGTTCGTGCCGGTCAGCGGCACCTGGAACATCTACCTCGCCAGCGCCAGCACGGCACGATTCGGCACCGTGCCGATCGACACCGGCGCGGTGTACGCCGGGCCGGGCTATGTGCTCGACTTCAACGGCGACGGCCGTGCCGACCTGCTGACCAAGGGCCCTTCCTCGGCCGCCACCTGGTATGTGTACGAATCCACCGGCAGCGCTAACGGCACCGGTTCGTTCACCACGCGTAACACGGGAATTCCAAAGACGGAGTTCTCCTCCGTCGCACCGCTGGATACCGACGGCGACGGCCTGCAGGACCTGGTGTACGTGAGCGCTGACGGTAACTCGGTGTACCTGCGCCGCAATACCGGCGGGGCATTCGGTTCACGGCTGACGACCAGCGTGCCGCAACTCGGCCGGCCCGTCTCGCAGGTGGCCGACGGCACCGGGCAACCCGCCGATTTCAACGGCGACGGCCGCCAGGACCTGCTGGTGCGGCGCATCGACGGGCTCGATGCCTGGCAGGCCTACCTGTCGACCGGCAGCGATTTTCAGCCCGGACCGACCACGCCGGTCTACGCCACCGCGGACAGCGCCCTGGTGACGGACATCAACGCCGATGGCCTCTCCGACCTGATGGTGCTGAGCGGGGGGCAGTGGGTCAGCTACCTCAGCACCGGCCGGCCCGGCGCCGGCTTTTGGGTGCAGTCCAATTGCAGTGACCCGGTCACCGTGAGCAATGCCCAGAAGACCCTCGCCGTCGATTACGACAGTGACGGGCGCATGGACCTGCTGCGACCGAACGGCACGGGCTGGCGCCTGCATCGCTCGGACGGCCGTTGCTTCGCCCAGAACAGTCGTTTTGCCGATATCGGTGGGACCAGCCCGGGGTCCGTGGTGCGCGTCGCCACCGCGGACCTCAACGGCGACGGCCTCGAGGAGCTGTTGCTCGCAAAGACCGGCAACGCCTGGCGCCTGCGCAAGCACTCCGGATCGCCTGCCGATCTGATGACAAGCGCCAGCGATGGCCTCGGCAACCTGTTCCAGCCTAGTGTTGCGTTCCGCCGATAACTTTACACAGTCGCTCGATCTTGGCGAGG
>CAYOFE010000047.1:0-20020 GCA_964403135.1 uncultured Chromatiaceae bacterium
AGTGACATGGGCGTGATGTTGTGCGCACGCAAGTCCACTGATGCCCGCCTGCCGCTGGAAGCCCGCCTCACCATGTTGAAGGTGGCCTTGCTGATCGAGCTGCTGCCGCGGCTGATGTGGGCTTCGGCACTGCCGGTCGGAGTAATGCTCTCACGCGACCTTGGCCTGCTGGAGATCTCCGACACAGGCGTTGTGCTGGTATGGGTGTTCACCATCGCGTGGGGCGCTATCAGTCTCGGCGGTGCCCATTGGTCCGAGAAACCGATCGGCCAGGCCCTCGGGTTGATCAACCGCTGGATCATCGGCGCGCTGGGCGTCGTTCTGACCGGAGCCGGTCTGTCTTCCTACCTGGAGTTTGGCCCGTTCGAGTCCGTCTGGCTCGCGGCGAAGGTTGGCCTGTACGGCGTGATCAACCTGACCATTCTCGGCATCGAGATTGCGTTCCTGCCGCTGGGCCCGGCGTTTGGACGGTTGTTCGCGGAAGGATCCAAGCCGGAAATCGAGGCCGTCATCAGCAGCAGAATGAGCAACACGATGTTCTGGGTCTACACGACTTACATCATCATCATCATCGTGGCGCTGATCGGCATCGCCAAACCAACAGCAATCACGCTGGCGTTCATCGCGTATTTCATCATTATCGCAGCAGCGTCCAGCGCGGCCTTTACCGCGCTGGGCCGGCTGCTGCGCGCTGCCTGAAAGCGGTGCAGAAGCCTGCACCGCGATTCGGTGTTGACCGGAGAAGCGCAGGCGTGCCCCCGACGGTCCGTCGCCACCCAATTGGGCCAATCGGGGGCACCCCTGCTTAGATGGCGAGGCGGGACTTCCCGGGCGGAACCTGGTGACCCGATTCGCGCATAGGCGGCAGACTAATACCGGCGAAAAACCAGTAAATGACCTAGGTCAATTGCACTGTCGCATTATCACGACGGCATCGGCCGAGCACTCACCACCTGGGTTCAACCATGCGGGAAATAGCGCCACTCTGGTGCTTCCCGCGCCGTAAGCTGCGTCTCCCCGCCGCCACAGTAGGTAAAAGCCGTACTGACGCAAACGCAGCGTTTTCGCTTCAATGGCGCGCGTCCCGGCCCTGCCAACCTGACGAGGCGCCCTGAGGCCGCGCGCGGCACCGCCGGTTTCTTGACCCCACTGGGGAGGAGAGCAAATGTCATTCGGAATTACTCATCAGAGTCTACGGGCAACGCGGCTTGCGGCAATCGCCACGCTCAGCAGTGCCGCGCTGCTCGGTCCTGTAAGCGCCGGCGCACAGGATATCGGTGCCGATATCGCCAAAGCGTTTCAGGAAGGCAAATTCAACGTGGGCTTTCGCTATCGTTACGAAGGCGTCGAGGACGACAATCCTGCGTTCGACGCGCCGGGCTTTGACGATCAGGCCAACGCCAGCACGCTGCGTTCGAGACTGACCTATCAGAGCGGCGCGTACGAGAACTTCTCAGTGTTGATCGAAATGGACGACCTTCGTCCGGTTGGCGATGACGACTACAACAGCACGCGCAACGGTAAGACGAATCGGCCTGTCGTGGCTGACCCCGAGGCCACTGACCTGAACCAGGCCTACATCAAGTACGCCGGTATCGCCGGCACTGACCTGATCATCGGCCGGCAGAGGATCGTGCGTGGCAACGAGCGTTTTATCGGCCCGGTCGGCTGGCGCCAGAACGAGCAGACTTTCGATGCCGCGTCGGTGAACTACAAGTTCAGCGACAAGCTCCAGGTCTACTACGCGTATGTCGACCAGGTGAATCGCGTATTCGGGCCGGATACCGGCACGCCACCTGCCGATCTCACGGGTCAGACGCACCTGTTCGATGTCAACTACACGTTCAGCCCGGTCGCGAAGCTCACCGCATACGGCTACTTCATCGATCTCGAGGAAGCGCAACTGCTGTCGAGCCAGACGCTGGGCCTGAGGCTTGCCGGCGAGTTCAGGGTCAACGACCAGTGGAGCGTGCCCTACGCCGTCGAGTACGCGAGCCAGGAAGAGTTCGGTGCGCGTGAGAACCTCAGCTACGACGCCAGCTACGATGCGGATTACTACCTTATCGAGGCCGGCGTGAAGTGGAAGAACGTCACGGCCAGGCTCGCCTACGAAGTCCTGGAGGGCAGTGAGAACCCGAACGAAGCCTTCCAGACGCCGCTGGCCACCGGCCATGCGTTCCAGGGCTGGGCCGACAAGTTCCTCATCACGCCGAACGGCGGCATCGAGGACCTGTTCCTGGTCGTGGACATCAACGCCCTTGGCGGCAACATCAAGGTGCGTTACGACGACTTCCAGTCCGAGACCGGCCAAAACAGCCTGTCGCCTGACGACTACGGCGATGAAATCGGCATCTGGGCGACGTGGCCGTTCGCGAAGTTTTACTCGGTCGGCGTGAAGTATGCCAACTTCAGTGCCGACAGCGAATCAACCTCGCCGGCGCTGCAGGACACCAGCAAGTTCTGGGTGATACTGAGCGCGAACTTCTGACACGGCATTCGTGGTAGAAAAGTACCGGCGGCTCCGCCAGGGGCCGCCGGTTTTTTTTCGCCGGGAGCACCTGTTTGCCGCGTCTAGCCTTGTGGATCGTTGCGTGCTGGCTCACCGCCGCTATGGCTGCCGGCTGGTACACGGCCCGCTTTGTCCGGATCAGCACCGACACCGCAGACATGCTGGCCGCCGAATTGCCGTTCCGCCAGGCCTACCAGCGCTTTCGCGAGGCTTTTCCGGACCAGGTCGACGCGTTCGTCGTGGTTGTCGAAGCGACGACGCCGGAACATGCGAACGCAGCCGCCATCGAGCTGGCGAGGCGCCTGCAGCTGCACACGGAGCGCTTCACGCACGTCGAGGTCCCCGCAGCTGATCCCTACCTCGCTCGCAACGCCCTGCTTTACATGGATGAACCCGATCTCGCCTCGCTGGCGGATTGGCTGGTCGCCGCCGCGCCCTTCATCGGCCTGCTGAACCGCGAATCGGACCTGTTCGGCTTCGCGAAGATACTGACCGGCATTCTTCGCGATCCGTCCTGGAAGGCTGACGCCAACGCCGATGTGCTGCTCGGCGAACTGGCTCGCGCAACCGCCGCCGAGGCGCGGCGCGAGCCCTATGCCACTTCGTGGCAATCCCTGCTGTCCGGCGCCAAGGCCCGTCCCGCCCACGAGCTGATACTGGTCAAGCCGGTCCTGGACTGGAGCGACGTTCTGGCAGCCGAAGCACCGCTCCAGGCCATCCGTACCATCGCCCACGAACTGCGAAGTAGCGGCCATCCCGACGTCACCGTGCGCGTCACGGGCGATGCCGCGCTCGCCCATGAGGAGATCAACAGCGCTCTGGGCAGCAGCCCGCTCAGCGTACTGTCAGCAATCATTGTCATCACGGTCATCCTGGCCTGGGGTCTGCACTCTGCATGGATGACGTTCGGTGCGCTGCTGACGCTTCTCACCGGCCTCAGCCTCACGGCCGCCTTCGCTACCTGGGCAGTCGGCGAACTTAACCTGTTGTCCTTTGCGGCAGCCATTCTCTATCTCGGGCTCGGTGTCGACTACGCGATTCACTTCGGCCTTCGTTACCGCGAGGCGCTCGCCCGCGGCTTGAGCCGCGACATGGCACTGCGCCACACGACCAGCGCCGTGCGCGGGGCTTTACTGCTTTGCGCCACCATGACCGCTTGCGGGTTCTTCTCATTCCTCCCTACGGATTTCGCGGGCATTGCTCAGCTGGGGCTGATCTGTGGCACTGGCATGTTCATCAATCTGGTCGTCACGCTGTCGCTGCTCCCCGCCCTGCTTGGCATGCTGCCCGCGCCGGCTCCGTGGCCGACATCGGCCCGCTCGCATGCGTGGATCGAGGCCTGGATACGACGCCGACAGACTGCCATCCTGGTGGCAGGCGCCTTGCTGGCTCTGGGGGCGCTGCTGCTCATTCCGCGGATCGCGTTCGACCGGGACCCGCTCAACCTGCGCGATCCACGCAGCGAATCGGTGGCTGCCTTGCGGGCACTGCAGGGAGATCCGCACCAGCCCCTGGCGAGCATCACCGTCCTGGCATCGGACGCAGCAGCGGCTGCACGAGAGGCGCGCGCGCTGCGCGAACTGACCACGGTCGGCAACGTTACCACGGCTGCGGATCTGGCACCGCAGGCTTCCGCGACGAAACTCGCGCTCATCGACGAACTCGCGATATTGCTCGAACCGGCCCTCACGATCGGAGCAACTCCGGAGGCAGCCCACTCGGTGACACGCACCGTCTCGATGCTCGACGAGCTTCGCGGCGCCCTGCGCGAAGTCGTTAACGGTGCCGGCGACCGCGACCAATCGACGGCCCGCACCGCCCTGGCCGGGATCGATGCGCTGCTTAACCAGCCGGATGGTCAGTTGCAGAAATCTCTGGCGTCGCTGGAAATGCGCCTGCTGAGCACCCTCCCTGCCACCCTCGATCGCCTGCGAGCCGCGCTGCACCCGGATCCGGTGCCCGTGCCAGAGTCCCTGCTCCGGCGTTGGGTGGCATCCGATGGCACACAGCGCATCGCCGTTTATCCGCGCGAACCGCTCGACAATGCCTCAGCGCTGCGGCAGTTCGTCGAATCCGTCCAGTCGGTCGCACCGGAGGCGACCGATGAGCCGGTGCTGAACCTGCGCGCCGGAGACGCCATTGTCGGAGCGTTCAGGGAGGCTATGACGATTAGCGTGGTACTTATCGCCGTCACCCTCGTAACCCTGCTCGGCGACCTCAGACGGGCCGCGCTGGTCATGACGCCGCTGATCATGGCCGGCCTGCTGACGATGGCCACTCTCGGGCTGGCCGGAGTGCCATTCAATTTTGCCAACGTCATCGCATTGCCGCTGTTGCTGGGTGCTAACGTGGACAATGGCATTCACATGGTGCATCGCTATTACGATACGGACGGCCGCGATCTTGCGGGGACCAGTACGTCGCGAGCGATATTGTTCTCAGGCCTTGCCAACATGTGCGGATTCGCCAACCTGCTGACGTCGTCACACCCGGGCACCGCTTCGATCGGGCTGGTACTGACGGTGGGCATGGCCTGGACGCTGCTGACGACGATGATTGCGATCCCGGCATTGCTGATCGGGCGCCCGGTACGGGCGCGGCATGCATGAACCGCACCGGCCGTGCCCGGATCGCGGGAATTGCCGGTGTGGCGTTGCTGCTCTGGCTGCTGGCTCAGCAGGAGTGGTCGTCGTTCGGTGCGGGCCTGCTCGCCGTTGGCTGGGGCATGGCGGCGATTGCGCTGTTTCACCTGGCGCCAATGGCGATGGACGCCACCGGGTGGTGGCACCTTCTGCCTCGGCCACATCGGCCGTCAATGCGAGCGCTGCTGGAAATACGCTGGTATGGCGAGTCGGTAAACGCACTGTTGCCCGCGGCGCAGGTCGGCGGTGACCTGCTTCGTGGCCGGCTGGTGCACCTGGCCGGTGTGCCCGCGCCTGCCGCCGCCGCGAGCATTGTCGCCGATCTCACGCTCTCGGTGCTGAGCCTGGTTGCCTTCATTGCGCTCGGCGCCGCACTGCTCGCCCTGCGCGGCCACGGCGCCCATGCCGGTATGGCCCTGGTCGGCGCTGGCCTGCTTGGCGGCCTGATTCTCGCCGGACTCCACCTCCTGCAACGCCCGGCGCCTTCGCCAGGCTTGCTGCAGCGAGCGTTCAATGGTTCTGGCAGTTCCACCTGGCAGCACCTGGCAGGTCATGCCTCCGCCTTGCGGTCTGCGCTCGCCGACCTCGGCAGCGACCGCGGCGCGCTGGCAGCGTCTTGCGGATGGCAATTCACCGCCTGGATAGCCGGCGCTGGTGAAGTCTGGCTGGCACTGTATTTTCTCGGGTATCCGGTCAGCCTCGCGGATGCGCTGCTGCTGGAGAGTCTGCTGCAGGCGGTGCGCAACGCCGCCTTCATCGTGCCAGGCGCGCTCGGCGTGCAGGACGGTGGCCTGATGATGCTCGCGCCGCTGGCGGGGCTGAGCCCGGAAACCGGCCTCGCGGTGTCGTTGCTGAAGCGCATCCGCGAGCTCGCATTGGGAGCACCCGGGCTGCTCTGTCTGTACTGGCGAGTCTGGCGCATCCGGACAACGAGCGCCTGAGGCCGTCGGGCTGCGCTGGTTTGTCGCATGAGCCGGCGTAACGTTAGAATTCGGCCGACTGCGACGAGAAACCCGCCATGCCGCTCGACATCGGCCGACTCCTCGCCGAGGAAGAAGGTCGAAACTATCCGCTGCACGCCGAGCACATCAACCCGCGATTCGCGCGGGTGCTGAAAACCATCGGCTTCGACCGCTGCTATGTCAAGGCCGAGGGACCGTACCTCTGGGACAATACCGGGCGGCGCTACCTCGACATGATCTCCGGGTACGGGGTGTACGCCCTCGGCCGCAATCACCCGGCGATACGCCAGGCGCTGCAGGAGTTTCTCTCGCTCGACTACCCGAGCCTGGTCCAGCTCGAAGGACCGCTGGCTTCGGGGCTACTGGCCCGCGAACTGAAAAAGCGTGTCCCCGATGCGCTCGATATCGTCTACTTCACAAACTCCGGCACAGAGGGTGTAGAAACCGCGATCAAGTTCGCGCGGTGCGCAACCGGGCGACCGGCGATAGTTCATTGCAAAGCAGCCTTTCACGGCCTGACGAACGGATCTCTCGCCCTGAATGGCGATTTCACCTTCCGCGAGGGCTTCGCGCCGTTCCTGCCCGAGTGCCGCCAGATCCCTTTTGACGATCTCGCTGCACTCGATCAGGCACTGCAACCGGGCGACGTTGCGGCTTTCGTGGTCGAGCCGGTGCAGGGCAAGGGCGTGAACATCCCCGCCGCCGGTTACCTCGCCGAGGCCGCACGGTTGTGCCGCCGGCACGGTACTTTGTTCGTCGCCGACGAGGTCCAGACGGGCATCGGCCGGACCGGGCGTTTTCTCGCCATCGAACACGAGCCCGGATTGGTCCCGGATATCCTCGTGCTGTCCAAGGCGCTCTCCGGCGGTTACGTCCCGGTCGGCGCCGTCATGACCCGCAGAGATATATACGACCGGGTGTTTTCCAGCCTGGAGCGCGCGGTGGTGCATTCCTCCACTTTCGGCCAGGGCAGTCTCGCGATGGTCGCCGGACTGGCGACCCTCAGCGCCATCGATGACTCTGACGCCATTGGCAATGCCGCGCGCACCGGCGATTACCTGCTCGCGGGCCTGCAGGCAATGGTCGGCCGGCATGCCTTCCTGAAAGGCGTTCGCGGACGCGGCATGATGATCGGCATCGAACTGGGCGAGCCCGCCAGCGTCGGCCTGAAGGCTGCCTGGAACATGGTGCATCGCATCGACCGCAGCCTCTTCCCGCAGGCCGTGATCATGCCACTCCTGGACGACCATCACATCATTACCCAGGTGGCAGGACATCACCTTGATGTAATCAAGCTGCTGCCGCCGTTGAATCTCGGGCGCCAGGATGCCGATGCGTTTCTTGGCGCGTTCGACACCGCGATGCGCGGCCTGGAGAAGTTCCCCGGGCCGGCCTGGGAAGTCCTGGCACGGATCGGCAAATTCACCCTCACCGCGCGCGACGGCACGGGCTGACGGCTGCGATGGCGCAAACTACCTGGGCTCACCGCGCCACGCACCCGCTGGTGTGCCGCCTCATCGGCACGTCAGTTACCCCTAATCACCTCACGGCCTTGCGTGTCGTTACCGGCCTCGTGGCGGTCTGGCTGCTGGCCGTGGGCCACAGCGCCGGGGGCGGATCGCTGTTCGTCGTGTCAGCCTTCCTCGATCGCGCCGATGGCGAACTGGCGCGCATGAGCGGCCAGACGAGCCGGCTCGGCCACTACCTCGACTTCGGCAGCGATATCGCGATCACCGTCCTTCTGTTCGTCGGTATCGGCATAGGGCTGCGCGAGCATCCCTGGATCGGTTCCTGGGCACTGCCGCTCGGTGCCGCCGCCGGACTGGCGGTTGCGTTGATTTTCCTGCTCGCAATGCGCCTGGAAGCTCTGGGACCCTCCGCTTTTAAAGGCGCTGGCGGCTTCGACCCGGACGACCTGTTGTTCCTGGTGGCCCCGATCGCCTGGCTCGACGGCCTGGCCTGGCTGCTGCTCGCGGCCGGAATCGGCGCACCGCTTTTTCTGCTGGTGGCGCTGCTACGCTGGGGTCCGGCGCTGCCCGGTCAGCGATCCCGCCGCACGCTGTAGTCCGTCAGCCACTTCAGCCCGTCGGCGCGGCGGCCAAAGCGATCGAGCAGGAGCATCGCTTCGTCATACAGCCCATCGAGGCGCTGACGCGTAGCCGTCATGCCGAACAGCGCCGGATACGTGGCTTTCTGGTTGCGAATGTCAGACCCCCGGGTCTTGCCAATGACCTCAGTCGGGCCTTCGACGTCGAGCAGATCGTCCGCAATCTGGAATGCCAGGCCGATCATGCGGCCGAACCGATCGAGAACCCGCAGCTCATCCTCTGCCAATGTCACGCTGCATCGGCAGGGCATCACCACCGACACACGAATAAGCTCCCCGGTCTTGCGCGCGTAGAGGTCTTCGATCTCGTCCAGTTCGACCATACGACCCTCGGCAGCGAGATCCATCGCCTGGCCGGCTGCCATGCCCTGCGAACCGGTGGCCTCAGCCAGGTCGACGATGAGCTGGCGGCGCACCTCCGGGCTGTCAATCGCCGGCGTCATTGCCAGCAGATAGTAGACGTGGGCCTGCAGTGCATCGCCCACCAGAATGGCCGTGGATTCGTCGAAGGCTATGTGGGTCGTCGGTCGACCGCGGCGCAGATCGTCATTGTCCATCGCCGGAAGGTCGTCATGGACCAGCGAATAGGCGTGCACCAACTCGATAGCGACCGCTATGGGATCCAGCACCTCGGGTTCGAGCCCGAGAAGTTCACCGGTGGCATATACCAACAGCGGACGAATACGCTTGCCCCCGCCCAGCACGGAATAGCGCATCGCCGAATGCAGGCGGGCCGGCGCTATCGAGGCAGCCGGGATACTTCGTTCGATCACGCCTTCGATTCGGTCTCGGTAGCCTGCCACCCGGTCTGCGAAACTCACGCTTTCCTCGTACGATCGCGCTGAACGGCGCGCTACAATAGCCGCCAGAAACGATGACAACTGAATTCGCCCCGGCAGTATCCCCGCATACCGGCCGGGCGCGCAACCGGGAAAACGATGACCATGCCCTCCACGGTTGACCTGGCTCTTCAGCAACGACTGCTGCCGCGTGTCTCCAGAACGTTCGCGCTGACCATTCCCGAGCTTCCCGCGGGTCTGCGCGAAGTCGTGACCAATGCCTACCTGCTTTGCCGGCTTGCCGATACCATCGAAGACGACCCGAACCTCGGATGCGCCGACAAGGCTGCTCTCATGGCCGAACTCGCCGGCGCGCTCACGAACGACAAGGCGACTGCGGCATTTGCACAGCGCCTGGGAGCGCGCCTCTCCAGCGCCATATCAGCGGCCGAGCACGACCTGGTGGCGAACGCCTCCGCCATTCTGCGCATCGCCGCGAGCTTCCCGGAGCCGCAGAGACGGGCCGTGATTCGCGGTGTCCTCACCATGGTGGGTGGCATGCCGGACTTCCTGCGGGTGAAGACCCTGGACGGCCTGGCCACGCTGCAGGAACTAGACCGCTACTGCTACTTCGTCGCCGGCGTCGTGGGCGAGATGCTGACCGAGCTGTTCTGCGATCATTGCCCGGCGGTGGCGTCACGTCGCGACGTCATGATGAGTCTTGCGGTGCGCTTCGGCCAGGGCCTGCAGATGACCAACATCCTTAAGGACATCTGGGAAGATCGCGAGGCCATGACCTGCTGGCTGCCGCGCAACCTGTTTGCCGCTGTCCCTGGCGGGCTCGGCCAGGCCATTGCACGGCGCGACGCCATGGCGCTCACCGCTGGCATCAATGACCTGATCGGTGTCGCCCGCGGGCACCTGGCTGCGGCCCTGCGTTATACGCAGCTCCTGCCGAAAAGCGAGCCCGGTCTGCGGCGCTTCTGCCTCTGGGCGATCGGCATGGCGGTCTTGACACTTCGCAAAATTCATCGCTCCCCCGGATTCACAAGCGGCCGGCAGGTGAAGATCTCCCGCGTAGCCGTGCGCGGCACCGTACTGGCCTGCAATCTGGCGCTTTTCAGCAACCGGGCGCTAGGCGCCTTGTTCGCTATCGCAACCTACGGGTTACCCGACGAGGCGCCCGGAGGCACTTTGCCGCCCGACGCTGACCTGGCGACCGACGGCCCAGCAAGCTGACACGCCGGCAGCCTCGCCGTGTGCACTTGCCGCCGAGCCCATGAACCACGTCATCATCTGCGCCGCCACCCGGACCGAAGCCCACCTGATTCGCCGGCATTCCCACCAGTGCCGGATCGTTCAATGCGGGGCGAATGGCATTTCGGCGCTTCTCGATCCGCTATTGGCTCACGCGCCGGCGGGCCTGGTCTCATTCGGCTTCGCAGGCGGGCTCGCAGCAACGCTGGCGCCCGGCACAATCCTGTTACCAAAGCGCCTGCGAACCACAGGCGGACATTGCTGGCCGGTCGACAGGCTCTGGCGCATCCGGGTCGCAAGCGAGCTGGATCCGGCACTGGCGGTCGAGGCCGGCGACCTGCTCGAAACCCGCAGCGTGGTCGCAACCCCTGCAGAGAAGCGCTCGCTCCATGCGGCGTCCGGCGCGGTAGCCGTTGACATGGAGTCCGCCACGCTTGCCGAGCTGGCCTCGCGCACCGGTGTGCCATTGATCGCGCTGCGCGCCGTTATCGACACGAGCGAGCACACTTTGCCCCCCAGCATCACCAGCATCGTAGGCGGCTCGGGCAGCATCCGCTGGGCGGCTTTGCTGCGCGTCGTAGCTGAATATCCGTTCGCGATGATGCATTTGTTGCGCGCTTATCCGCTCGCGGCCCGTGCTCTGGTGACGGCCATGGACAGCGCTCGCGAGGCGATTTTCACCGGCAGCACGGGCCAATACCCGCGCTGTGGCGTCTCGCCACCCGCCTTGGCAGAATGACCCGGTCGCCTCAGGCCGAGCAGCCACATGCCTATTCCGATCCTGCAGCAATACCGGGTCGCCCGCTATATGCTCGGACAGAAGCTGCGCGGCCGGACACGCTATCCGCTGGTGCTCATGCTCGAGCCGCTGTTCCAGTGCAACCTCGCCTGCGCGGGCTGCGGCAAGATCGATTACCCGGAGCAAACCCTGCGCCAGCGCATGAGTGTCGAGCAGGCGCTGCGCGCGGTTGAGGAATGCGGCGCACCGATCGTTTCCATCGCCGGAGGAGAGCCGCTGATCCACAAAGAACTTCCGGACATCGTCCGTGGCATCATCGCCATGCGCCGCTTTGTGTACCTTTGCACAAACGCGCTCCTGCTCGGTGACCGCATGGGCGATTACTGCCCCTCGCCCTACCTCACGTTCTCGATTCATCTCGACGGGCTACGCCAACGGCACGATGCCGCGGTCTGCCGGGAAGGCGTTTTCGACAAGGCCGTGACGGCGATCCAGGCGGCCGTCGCGCGCGGCTTTCGTGTGAACGTCAACTGCACTCTCTATGCGGACGAGCAGCCCGAAGAAGTTGCCGGGTTTCTCGACTTCGCTACCAGCCTCGGCGTGGAAGGCATCACGTTGTCACCGGGCTACAGCTACGATCACGCTCCACGCCAGGACGTATTCCTTGGCCGACGCCAGAGCCGCAGGTTGTTCCGCGATGTGTTTCGCCTCGGCAGGCAGCGCGGCCGGTTCTGGCCATTCAACCACTCGTGGATGTACCTGGATTTTCTCGCCGGCAACCAGTCGTACCAGTGCACGCCGTGGAGCAACCCAACTTACAACGTCTTCGGCTGGCAGAAGCCCTGCTATCTGCTGGTCGATGAGGGCCATGCCGACAGCTTTCGCGAACTGCTGGATGACACGCCATGGGAACGGTATGGCACCGGGCGCCATCCGAAGTGCAACAACTGCATGGCCCATTGCGGCTACGAGGGCACTGCGGTGAACGACATGTTCGCCCGCCCGCTGAATGCGCTACTGGTGGCCGCCCGCGGGCCGCGCACCGACGGCCCGATGGCCCCGGAACCGCCGGAGGCAGCGCCAGCGCCGCGCACTGCGTCAATTCCGCTCGCGGGGAAAAACTGAAACCAGATGATCGGGCTGCGCCATCAGCGCCGCGGCTGGCAGAAACTGGTGGCAGCGTCGTTACTGACGGGTGCGATGATCTGCACCGCAAGCGCCGGCAGCGCTCAGCCAGGGACGGTCGAGGCCGAAGCGGTCGTCACCCGCCTGCAGACCGGCTTGCTGCGAATCGATCGGGCATTCGCCGGCCGCCCTGATGCAGCTCGCGCGGCGGCGCTGGCGCCACTGGTCGAGGTCACCCACGACCTCGACTACATGGCCCGCCTCTCACTCGGGCGGCGGTGGTCGACGCTGAACGATGCCCAGCAACGGGAGTTCCTCGATCTGTTCCGCGAAAACAGCATTTATGCCTATGCCCGGCGATTTCGCGATACGCAGGCCGCCAGCTTCCGGATTACCCGTGCGCAGCGAACGCCAGGGGGACGGATTCAGGTGGATGCGGTACTGGAAACAACGGGTGCAGCGCCGATCCCGTTCCAGTACCTGCTGCATAGCACATCGGCCGGCTGGCGTATCATCAACATTCTGGCCAGCGGCGTCAGCGAACTCACCCTGCAGCGCTCGCAATACCAGCGGATTCTCGACAGCGGCGGATTCGATGCCCTGGCCGGGCATCTCCAGCAGAAGCTCAGCGGCAGGCAGCCACCGTAAGGCTTACCCGGCGCGGACGTACCGGTAGTACTCGATTCCCTCGTCCGAGAACGGCGGGCCGCTCACCATGCCGATGCGGTCGATAATGAACTCGTTGCTGGCGTGCACAGGAACCGCTGCCGTTCCAGTCCGGTGCAGCGCCAGGTACTGCTGCTGGTTGAGATTGATGACCGGATGCAGCGACGCGGAAAAACCGATCCGTGCCGCAGCCTCTGCCCAGCCTGGGGAGGCGCGCATGGGCAGCGCTTCGGCGGCATCGCCGCTGCCATAACCCACGGCGAGGATCTCCTCGCCGGCGAGGTTGCTACCGCCGATGACCGCCTCCTCGAGCCCGGCGGCCATCCACGCCGGAAGCGATGCCGAGTACAGGTTGCCGAGCTCGCGCATCGGCAGGCTGCCGAGCCGCGTCTTGGCCGTGACAAGCTCGTCGTAGTCGCTCTGATCGCGAAAACCGCGCAGCAGGCGCATAGTCATCGGGTA
Organism: uncultured Chromatiaceae bacterium; assembly: GCA_964403135.1. Taxonomy (GTDB): domain Bacteria; phylum Pseudomonadota; class Gammaproteobacteria; order Steroidobacterales; genus QUBU01. The sequence goes on from CAYOFE010000047.1 coordinate 13,249, forward strand.
GGGATCGCGCTCGAGATCCCCCTCGAGCGCGTAGCGCAGGATATCCGGCACCGATCGCATCTCGCCAAGCACCTCACCGAGCGGCACGTCGGCAGCCGCACAGTAACGCGCCAGAGTGTCACTGCCCGATCGCCCGTCATGGGCAAGCGCCACCAGGTAGCTGAAGGCCAGTGAGTTGAGCGGCATGCGCTCGTACGGGCGATGCATGAAAACCGCGCGCACGGCGCGGAAATAGTCCCCCGGCTCCCGCCCGAGGCGGCGCAGCATGTCGCGCAACGCATGCACGGCCTCGTCGAGGTAGCAGGTGGTGGAGTACTTGCCGTTGAACACCGGCGTATCGCGGAAATAGCTGCTGCCATTGCCGTTGGTGCGCACCATCGGCTTGCGGAAATCGAGCGCGCGATAGGCCGAGGCGCTGCCACACGCGTTGAGGTCAACGGCCAGCAGGCGTGGATTTTTTTCCAGCAGCATGGCCACCGCGCCGGCTCCCTGGGTCGGCTCCCCGGAACTGCCGAGGTCGTACTTGGCGATATCCGCACAGATGACAATAGCCGCGGCGTCCTCGGGCTCGATTGCCAGCAGCCGCAGGGCCGATTTCATCGCGTAGATGCCGCCCAGACACGCGTGCTTCACTTCGGGCACTTCGCAATGCCGGCTCACCGGCGGCAAGCCAAGCGCCTGGAGGCCGGTATCGAGCATGCCGCGGATGATGACCGCGCCGGCGGAGTTGTCGGTACTGGACTCCGTACCAAGACCGATGAACCGCAGACGCCTCGGGTCGACGTCGTACCGCTCAATCAGGCGCAGCGCGGCAGTCGCCGCCATGGTATAGACACTTTGTCCCGGACCGAGCATGCGAAAGCCCGTGCCGACCACCGTGCGCACCTTGTCCCAGGACATACCGCTCCATTCGCACCAGCGCTGCAAATCAACGCGATACGGCGGGACGTAGACAGAAAAACCGCTGATTCCGACGGGCTCAAAGCGCATAAGTGAACATTTAATATTAAATGACCGGACAGCCCCCCGAAAGGCCGTCCTGCGTCACGGCAGGGCTGGAGCGATGCCGGCCTGCCGGGTCCGGCCGAGAGCTGCCAGCGGGAAATAGTGCCGATACAGGCTGTAATTGATCATGAAACCGCGTTGCAACTCGACCCCCTGATTGAGCCGCTGCGCAAGCGTTCTGTCGCCAAGATCGAGGCGAGTGCCGACCCCGTAACCCGGAAACCCGGTTCCGGTGTACCAGGGTTCGTCCCAGGTACCGCCCCGCTGGGTAGCGACCAGGAAACCGACCCCGCGCGCGATCGGCAGGCGGAACGCCTGCGCTGAAACCGCCAGAAGCCCCAAGACGGCCCAGCCGGTCTGCGAGGCGGTGCTCGCCCCTCGACCAATCCAGACCGGGTCCATGTATGAGGCACAGGACTCGCCCCAGCCGCCATCCGGATTCTGGCAATCGGCAAGCCAACGCGCGGCGCGACGCACGTAACCGGCCCCCATGTCTTCGCCGATTGCCCGCAACGCCTGCAGCACCGCGGAGGTGCCGTAGATGTGGTTGACTCCCCAGCGCCCGAACCAGCTGCCACGGATTTCCTGCTCGCGGCGTATGAAGGTCAGCCCCCGGGCGACGGCCGGATGCTGCCGGTCCATACCCAGCGCACCCAGGGCCTCGAGCACATGGGCCGTCACATCGACGCTGGGCGGATCGATGGTCTCGCCGAAATCGCAGAACGGGATCTTCGTCAGGACCCGCCGGTCATTGTCGCGATCAAACGCGGCCCATCCGCCGTTGCGACACTGCATCGCCAGCAGCCATTGGCGGGCCCGCTCCACGGCAGCGTCGACCGGCGGCGAACCGCTACCAAGCCGCTTGAGCACCATCATCACCACGGCGGTGTCGTCAACGTCGGGGTAATGCACATTGGCGCGCTCGAAGGCCCATGCGCCCGGCTCTGCGTCGCGCACGCGCACGCTCCAGTCCCCGGCCGTACGTACCTCCTGTCGGAGCAGCCACTCGATACCCCGCTGCAAACCGGCCTGCATGCGAACCGCTGCGCCACAATCGGCTATTGCCAGCAGCGCGAGCGCGGTGTCCCAGACCGGCGACTCGCTCGCCTGAATGCGCAGACCCTCACCGCGAGCGTATGACCAGTCGCTGTCCAGCGCACCAAGGCTGCGAGCCACGACCGGGTGGTCGAGGCCATAACCCTCGGCGTGCAGCGCCATCACCGAGTAGATCCACGGCGGCTGGATGCCGCCCCAGGCACCGTCCGCATCCTGGTGGCGCACGATCCACTCCAGGCAACGGCTGACCGCCGCGCGCCGGCCCGGGGTCCAGCTGAGGTCCTGCAGCCGATGCAAAAGCCGGTCGGCAGTGCGGAAAAAACCTGACCACGAGAGCCAATTGCCGCGTGCCGGCAGCGAGTAATCAAAAGCGTCGCGGCCTCCCGGAAAAAGTTCATCGAGCCGGCGGTCCACCGGCAGCGGTACACAGTGGCGACGCGCGGAAAGCACGCACAGCGGCACCAGCGTCGCGCGTGCCCACGACGCGAAACTGTAGATGCTGAACGCGAACCCATCCGGGAAACGAATGATCTCCGGCGGCAGGTTGGGTGTGGCTTCCCATGGCCATTCGCCGATCAGGGCCAGCCAGTAGCGGGTAAACACCCGGATGCGGCGCAGCCCGCCATGCTCGAGGATCCATCCGCGCGCACGCCGCAATGGCTCGGCCTCTGCCGGGATCCCGCAGGCGCGCAAGGCCGCATAGCATTCTACCGTCGCGTTGATGTCGCCGCCGGGCGCTTCATAGTAGGTCTCCCAGGAACCATCCCCGCGCTGGCGATCGAGAATACCGCGCACGATCCTCGCGCTCGCCGGATGCCGGTATCCGAGCACGTGAAACGCGAGCAGCCACTCGGCCTCGATGCAGCAGTTCGATTCGAGCACACCCGACCAGAATCCCCGTGTGTCCTGCTCGCGACCGAGCCAGCGCAGCGCCGCTTCGATGCTCGCATCGAGCGAGGAGGCGGGTACGGATTGTGCGGCGATACCGTCGGGCAAGGCTGACTTCTCGCAGAGGCCCAGCTGCGGAAATCATGGCCCCGCGCCGCCGCAAAAACAAACGGCCCCTGCCGGTCGCCCGGCAGGGGCCGCGGACTGCTGACCGTCCGTCAGTAACCGGCGCCGAATCGATAGCTCATGCGCACGCCGACGATACGCGGGTCGGGCAGCGTGCCGAAGTAATGGCTCGTGCCGAGCCCCGCCGTGAAACCCAGTTCCGATGCCTGACGGCCGAAATCCGGGCCGGAACCGCCGCTTTTGATGGTGTCGTCGTCGAAGACGTTATCCATATATCCGATGAATTCCCACCTCTCGGTGGTGAGCCCGAGCCGCAAATTCACCAGCCAGTAGTCTTCGAACTTCAGGCCGTTGTCCTGATCGAGAAAGCGCGAGTCCTGGTATTGGAAATCCGCCTGGGCCAACAGGTCGACGCCATTATCGAGCAGCGGACGCGTGTAATTAAGAGTGCCAAGGAACGCATGCTCCGGCGTACGCTCGAGCTGTTTGCCTTTCAGATTCACCCGGCAAGCCACCGTGGTAATCCGGTCGAGCGGATCGGGAGTCTGCGCCGGATTCTGCAGATCCGGGTCGAATGCGACGATCTCGTTACGCCCGTTGCGGTAAATCAGCTCGCAGGGCCGATCGATGGCAGCCAGACGCTGCACCGAGGTGACGTCGTCGATAAACGTTCCGTATTCCGCGTCGAGGTAGGTATAGTTCAGCCCCACCAGCAGGCCCTCGACTGCATCGGGCTGCCACAGCAGTTCGAGCTCGAGGCCCCAGACCTCGGCGGCGGAGGCGTTCAGCACGCGCGGCTGCGACACCCCGTCCACCACGATCTGCGTGTTGACCTGTTTGTCCGAGTAGTCCTGGTAGAAACCGGACGCATTGGCCTGCAGAGTGCCGAGAAACTGGAACGTGTTCTTGGATCCCAGTTCCCAGGATTCCAGCTTCTCGGGCAGGAAACGCTCGTTCTGGATCAGCACGGCCGTGCCGCCCGCCGCGAGCTGGTTGATGCCACCCGGCTTCTGCCCACGCGCCCAGGAGAAGTACACCAGGGTGTCCACGATCGGCTTCCACTCCAGCGTCACCTTCGGCGTATTGAAGTGCGAGCTGGTTTCACCCGAAACAATTCGCCAGTTGTCCGCGCCGTTGATCTGACCGTCGTTCTTGTACGGGTCGGTCGGGTCCAGCGGATCGCGAAGATCAGGGCGAATCAGCTCTTCCGGCGGACAGACGGCGTTGTAGGGGCCACCGGCCACCTCGCGGGGGAACCAGGTCCCGGTCGTAAGTCCGCTCGCCAGCAGCGTGCAGTTCGTCTGGTTCGGCTTTTGCAGATTGAACGTCTCCGAAACCCAGCGTTCCTCGAGCGTCAGCTTCCACTCATCGGCGATCTGCCAGTCGAGCGTGGCGTAGAAGGACCAGTGGTCCGTTTTCGCCTCCCAGGGAATCAACAGCTGCGGCTGGACCTGCCGGTACATCTCCTGCCAGCCGAGCACGACCGGACCGGCCGGGCCCAGGGTCGAGAATCCCGCCGGACTGTTGTTGATACCGCCGTCGCACAGGTTGGGCTCGTAACCGAACGTAGGCAGGCTGGTCGGCGACTGCCAGATACCGCTCTTGCGAATCGGCAAACAGGTGATGATGGTATTGCGATCGAGCAACGTGCGATCTTCGGACCAGAACAACGCACCCGCCGTGAAGTTCAACGGGCTATCGAACTGCGAGGCGAAACGCAATTCCTGACTGAACTGGTCAGTCTGCGTCTCGCTGCGAGCCATCTGAGCGCTCAGCAGGCGGTCGGGCTGGCGCCCGTTCGGCAGCGTCGGCAGCTTCGGTATGCTTGGGTTGCCCCAGCGGTACTGGTAGTTGGGATCGGCCTGCCAGTCCTGGTCGAACTGGTCCTGGCCCTCGAAATCCGTCCAGCCCGTATAGGACGTGATGGTGCCGTTTTCGATGTTGAACGTGGCGACCAGACTGGCACGGAAAGTCTCGAGATCGTTGCCGTCGAAATCTTCGTTGGTCAGCGGATCCTCGCTGTGAGCCACGATGCGGCCCTTGGCAGAGCCGTAGCTGGCCGGTAAGCACATCCCGGGCGCCGCGGATCCCGAATTCCAACCCTCCGGACAGTACTGCCCGAAGTCCAGCAGCCCGGTGCTATTGGTATTGCGGGCAAAGCCAAGGCCATTGAGGCGGTTATCCGGGCTGGATACCGTAAGCTGATTCAGCGCATGCTGCAGCATGCCATTCGGATACCGTGCCAGGGCAATCGTCGGCCCTTCCTGCCATCCGCCGCCGATGCGCACGTTCGGCAACGGGTCGTAGTCTTCTGTGCTGTACTCGGTGCGGAACTTGATCTTGGTGTCGTCGTTCGGCCGATACACGGCGGTCCATGCGACGCCGCGACCGGAACTGCCGCCCACGTCGTCACCCGACATGGAATTCACGTAATGACCGTCCTGCGAGTAATAAAAGCCCGTCAGGCGCGTGCCGAGCGTGTCGGTGAGCGGTCCGCCAAATGCGGCATCGACCTGGTACAGACCATCCTCCGCGAGGTCGAAACCGGTCTTGCCTTCCCACTCCTCGCTGGGATCCCTGGTGGTGTAGCTGATGGCCCCTGCGAACGCGGCGCGCCCGTACAGCGCGCTCTGCGGGCCCTTGACCAGCTCCACCCGTTCGACGTCTGTGAGCAATCGCCGATTCGCCAACAAACCCGAACCGGCCGACACCAGATTCTCCGTGGTGACGTCGATGCCGTCGACCAGAAACGCGACGTTGGATCGGCCGCGCTGGTTCGACAGGCCGCGGATCGTGACGCGGGTGTCGGACGGCCCGAAGCTACGGTCGAACTGCACGCTGGGGGACAGACGCACCACGTCGGCGAGATCGCCGATGCCCTGCCGCTCGATCTGCTCGGCCGTGATGGCCGATACGGCGATCGGTACTTCCTGGAGTTTCTCTTCCTTCTTGCGGGTCGTGACCACGACCTCTTCGATCTGCGACCAGCCGGTGACCGGCAGCGCCATCGAGACCGCCGCCAGCATTATCGTCACACGCTGATACCTGGACATACCATCCCCCTGCATTAGCTCAATACGCTGCCGCGCCCGTACTGCGCGCACGGACCGGCGAACCCCAATCACGCGCCGTGCATCTTGGCTTGCGGCCACGCCCGACCGGACTGTTTTTCGAATTCCGGTTGACGCCATGGGCAAGCGACGCAAGCCCGCCAAGCGTAAGCCGTGGGCACGCGCGTTGTGCCGCCACCGCCGCTCCTGTCCGCCAAGCGGCGGATAGCGTACCGCAAAGCTTGCAGATTGTCCCGCGGCCGGCGCGGCATGTGGCGCCATCGGATGGGATTCGCTATAGTCACCGCCAAAATTTGCCGCCCTGGCGAAACATCAAACTTGCGCATCTGGGGGATGTTCATGGGGATGCTGTCTGTGCAGTCCAAGAACTTGTTGCTGGCGACGGCAGCGTTGCTGCCCGTGGCCGCCCTTGCCGACGTGAACTACTACCTTGGACTCGGTGGTGGTGGCACCCGCATCGAGGGCGATCTGGTGGTCACGACCACCGGCTTCGACCTGTCCACTACTCCATCGACGGTCGCCTACACGATCAGCTCTGATGGTTATGAAGCGACCGAAGTTGGCTACCGCGCCTTCGCGGGCGTGCGCATTGGCCAGTATCTGGCGCTCGAGGGGGGCTACGTGGA